>DAIMKZ010000014.1:0-30238 GCA_036721445.1 Candidatus Delongbacteria bacterium | reverse complement strand
AGGATAAGAGACTTTCAGGGTATGCCCGTCGAATCGTTCGACGGAAGGGGAAACTACAATTTCGGTATAAAAGAACAGACTGTATTTACCGAAATAAAGTTCGACAATATTATCAGAGCAAACGGGCTTAATGTGACCATCGTGACGACTGCTAATACCGACGAAGAGGCTTACGAACTTCTAAAGTCAGTCGGTTTCCCGTTCAAGAAAACAAAAACCGAGGATAAGTAATGGCAAAAAAGTCAATGATAGCTAAGGCTAACAAAACCCCAAAATTCAAAGTCAGGCAGTATTCAAGGTGTCAGAGATGCGGAAGGCCGAGAGGTTATATCAGGGAATACGGCATATGCAGAATTTGTTTCAGGCAACTGGCAGGTTACGGTGAGATCACGGGTGTAAAAAAGGCAAGCTGGTAATCTAAGGTTTATACTCACAAGGAGAAAATTAAAAATGACAATGACAGATCCTATTGCTGATTTGCTGACGAGAGTAAGAAATTCGACGAAGTCAAAGCACAAATATGTTGATATACCGGCCTCTAACATCAAAAGAAAGATCGTAAAGATCATGCTTGATCAGGGTTTTATAGAGAAGTATGTCAATATACGCGATGACAAGCAGGGGATTCTCAGAATCTATCTGAAATATGATGAGTACGGGAAAAGCCTGATCAGCGGTCTGCAGAGAGTTAGTAAGCCGGGTTTGAGGATGTATTCGGATGTGAACGAGATACCGAGGATAAAGAACAACTTCGGTATGGCCATCCTGTCGACCTCGAAGGGTGTAATAACTAATAAGAAAGCCAAAGAATTAAATGTTGGCGGTGAAGTTCTGTGTTATATTTGGTAAGAGGTGACTAAAAGTGTCGAGAATTGGAAAAAAAGCAATACATATACCCAAAGGCGTAAGCCTGAAAATAGAGGGTAAAAATGTTGCCGTTAAAGGCAGCAAAGGCGAATTAAGCCTTATGTTACCGGAAGTTATCAGCATTGATGCTTCTGAGAGCGAGATCAAAGTCGAAAGAGCTGACGATGTAAAAACATCAAGAGCTCTTCACGGACTTTACAGAGCTTTGATAAACAATATGGTAAAAGGCGTGTCCGACGGTTTCACAAGAACCCTCATACTGAACGGTGTCGGGTGGAGAACTGAAGTCAAAGGCAAATATCTGATAATGAACCTCGGATATTCTCATCCGATCTATTTTGGAATACCCGACGGGATCGCTATAGAGGCGACTCAGCCGGTAAGCAACGTTTCCGAAGTCAGAATATCAGGGATCGATAAAGAATTTGTCGGATTTATAGCTTCAAAGATAAGATCGTTCAGAAAGCCGGAACCTTACAAAGGAAAAGGATTCAGATACTCTGATGAGACAATTATAAGGAAAGCCGGTAAAACAGCCAAGTAGTATCAATCGAAGGGTTAAAAAATGAAGAATAAAAAAATTGAATCGAGACTCAGAAGAAAGAAAAGCATCAGGAAGAATGTCTTCGGTACCGGGACAAGGCCAAGACTGAGCGTCTTCAGGAGCAACCTTCACATCTATGCTCAGCTGATCGATGACGAGAGCGGCAAAACTGTGCTCAGCGCATCATCGGCTATCAAAGAAATAAAGGAAGGTACTATAGCGACACCCGAAAATATGAAAGGTAAAACAGGAGTGTCATTCAATGTAGGAATGATCCTGGGCAAGAAGATCCTTGAGAACAATATAGAGAGTATTGTTTTTGACAGGAACGGGTATCTCTATCACGGCAGAGTGAAGGCTTTGGCCGACGGCGTAAGAAAAGCCGGAGTAAAATTTTAACATTTACGAGGTGAATTTTGGCTCGAGAAACTAATAAAAAGACTTCAAAAACGAAAGACGACTCTCCTCAGCTGATCGAGAAGATGATAAAGATCAACAGGGTCACGAAAGTCGTAAAAGGCGGTAAGAACTTCAGTTTCAACGCAATAATGGTCGTCGGTGACGGAAAGGGTAAGGTCGGATACGGACTGGGAAAGGCTCTTGAGGTGACCGATGCGATAGCGAAAGGGATAGAAGAAGCCAAGAAGAACATGATTGAAGTCGCAGTCGTTAACGGGACATTGCCGCATGAAGTTACGGCTAAGTACGGCGCCGGGAAAGTTCTGCTTAAACCTGCTACACCGGGTACGGGAGTTATCGCGGGAGGAGTAGTCAGGTCTGTACTGGAATGTGCCGGATACACTAATGTGCTTTCAAAATGTATGGGCAGCGCTAACGCTCATAACATAGTAAAAGCTACTGTTAAAGGGCTTTCAATGCTGAGAACTGAAGCAGAAATTCTCAAGTCTAGAAAGATCACAAAAGAAAAGCTGTATAATTAAACTGCCCCCGTGAGGAAATGATGACAGAAAAGAGATTGAAGGTAACTCTGGTAAAGAGCATAATAAGACAGAAGAAAGATATCAAAGCTACTGCCTATGCTTTAGGACTCAGAAAACTAAATTTTACCAAAGAGTTTAATGATACTCCTCAGGTAAGAGGAATGCTTTTCAAAGTAAAGCATATGATCCAAGTTGAAGAAATTTAAAACGGAAAAGACAAGATGAAACTAAACGAATTAAGACCGGCAAAAGGCTCCGTTAAGAAAAAATTCAGAGTAGGAAGGGGTGTCGGATCCGGGAACGGAAAAACCGCGGGAAAAGGAAGTAAAGGTCAGAAGTCAAGATCAGGCTACTCCAGAGCTCTTTACAGCGAAGGCGGCCAGACCCCTCTGACAAGAAGACTTCCAAAAAGAGGTTTCAAGAACCGTTCAAGAGTTGAATATGCGGTCATTAATGTCGGCGTACTTGAAACTCTAACGGAAGAAAAGGTAACGCGTGAACTTCTTCATTCCAAAGGACTGATAAAGCTCAATATGCCTCTGAAAGTTCTCGGTAACGGAACTCTTACAAGAAGCGTTGAGGTGCACGCAGACAGCTTCAGCAAAACCGCCGAAGAGAAAATTAATTCTGTAAATGGAAAAGTGGTCAAATTATGATCGAAAAAATACAAACGATAATGAAGATCCCCGAACTGAGAAAGAAGATTCTTTATACTGTCGGTATTTTGTTCGTCTGCAGAATAGGGGCTCACATTCCGATGCCGGGAATAAATGTTGGTGCTCTGGCTAACTATTTCAATAGCTCGAGTAACACTCTGTTCGGAATGTTCGACATGTTTACCGGAGGAGCGTTCAAAAAAGCCGCGATATTCTCCATAGGGATCATGCCGTATATCTCGGCATCGATTATCATCCAGCTGCTCGGATCGGTTTTCCCTACTATATCGAAAATGCAGAGGGACGAGGACGGCAGAAGAAAAATTGCACAATGGACCAGGTACGGGACAGTTCTTCTGGCTTCTGCACAGGGATGGGGTGTCGCAAAATTTCTTGTAAGCATGAATTCAGATTATATGAAGGTTGTTCCGAACGTTACTACCGGATTCTACTTAATGACAATGTTGACAATAGCAACAGGAACTATAGTTCTAATGTGGCTCGGAGAACAGATAACCGCAAAAGGTATAGGTAACGGGATATCCTTAATAATTACTATCGGTATCATAGCAAGATTCCCTTCAGCTGTTCTTGAAGAGTTCGTTCAGCTGCAGAACGGCAACAGAGAGCTTGTTGTCGAACTGATAATATGGGTCGGAATGCTGGGTATGATAGCCGCGGTAGTACTGCTGACACAGGCTTACAGAAAGGTCAATGTTCATTACGCAAAAAGGCAGGTAGGCGGAAGAACTTACAACAACCAGATGTCGTATATTCCCCTTCGACTCAATATGGCTGGCGTTATGCCCATAATTTTTGCTCAGTCGATCATGTTCTTCCCGTCGACTATAGCGACATTTCTGCCTGACGATTCATATATGAAGGGACTTATTTTCAGCATGTTCGATTATAAGTCATTTTCGTATATGGGTATATATATGCTGGTCATTATATTCTTCACCTATTTCTATACCGCTCTGACTTTCAATCCGGACGATGTTGCGAATAATCTGAAACAGAGTAACGGATTCATTCCGGGAGTCAATCCGGGCAGAAATACCGCCGAGCATATAGATCACATAGTAACGAGGATATCTTTGCCGGGATCCATATTTCTGGGTGTTATCGCCATAATGACAAACATTATTGTGATGATATTCCCGGGAGTATCATACAATCTGGCTTCGTTCTTCGGAGGAACAAGTCTGATCATTATGGTCGGTGTTGCGCTTGATACTCTTTCGCAGATCGAGTCATATCTCCTGATGCATCACTACGACGGATTTCTAAAAACAGGAAAACTGCGCGGGAGAAGTAGATAATGAACATTCTTCTGCTGGGAGCTCCGGGGAGCGGAAAAGGAAGTCAGGCCGAACATATCCTCAAGGATTTCGGTTATGTTCAGATATCAACAGGCGATCTGTTGAGAGATTCTCTTTCAAGAAAGACCCAGGACGGTGTACTGGCCGGAGGATATATGGCTAAAGGCGAACTTGTGCCGGACGAACTTGTGCTCAGGATACTTAAGGAAAGGCTTAACAGACCGGACTGCGTAAAGGGAGTTATCTTCGACGGATTTCCGAGGACCGTGTCTCAGGCTGAAGAACTGGATAGGATACTTAAAGAAAAAGGAAATGAGCTGGATCTGGTACTGAACATAGAATCTCCGTTCAGTGTTCTTATATCAAGGCTGCTTTCCAGAAGAGTCTGCTCAACATGCGGAAAGACCTATAACACTATATCGAATCCGGCAAAAGACAATATGTGTTCTGTCTGCGGCGGCAATGTTGTTTCAAGACCCGATGACAGGGAAGATGTGATAAAGAACAGGCTTGAAGTATATACGAGTAACACACGCCCGCTGATAGAATACTATAGAAAGAAAAAAATTCTTTTCAGCATCGACGGTGACAGGCCGGTATCCGATATCTACAATGACGTCAAGGAACTGATCAAAGAAGAGGGGAATGATTAATGGCTAAAGAGAACACTATAAAGATAGATGGTGTTATCAAAGAAGCTCTGCCGAACGCTACTTTCAAGGTCGAGCTGGAGAACGGCCATGTTATTCTGGCGCATGTGTCAGGAAAGATGAGAATGCATTACATTAAAATGGTTCCGGGTGACAAGGTCAAGATCGAGATATCTCCATATGATCTGACAAAAGGAAGGATCGTCTACAGGAACAAATGATTTAGGAGTTTTAGATGAAAGTAAGAGCATCTGTAAAAAAAATATGCGACAACTGCAAGGTGATTACCAGAAAAGGTGTTGTTCGTGTTATCTGTAAAACAAAGAAACATAAGCAAAGACAAGGTTAAGGGAGGTAAATTTGGCTCGTATAGCTGGTGTAGATCTACCCAACACTAAAAGAGTAGAGATCGGATTAACCTATATTTTCGGTATAGGACGTTCAACATCAAGAAAGATCCTTGAGAAACTGAACATTCACTTTGATACCAAGATAAAGGACTTAACCGAAGATCAGATCGACGCGATCAGAAAAGTGATCACGAACGAATATGTTATCGAAGGAACATTGAGGACCCAGACTAAGCTTGCTATCAAGAGATTGATGGACATAGGAAATTACAGGGGTATCCGCCATAGAAAGAACCTTCCGGTAAGAGGACAGAGGACTAAAACCAACGCCCGTACAAGGAAAGGTAAAAAGAAAATGGCAGTAAAAAACAAAAAATAATTTTCTAAACATTTTGCTCAAGGGAGGATAGCTTGGCAATAGATAAAAAAAGAAAAAAGCTGAAAAAGAAAGATAAGGTCGATCCGGTGGGAGTAGCTCATATTAAGGCTACATTCAACAACACTTTACTTTGTCTTTCAGACAGCTACGGAAACATCATAAACTGGTCCAGCGGCGGTAAAGTCGGCTATAAAGGTTCAAAAAAGAACACCAGTTTCGCAGCCCAAATGGCGAGCGATCAGATCGCAAAAGAAGCGATGGGACTCGGCCTGAGAAAAGTAAATGTGATAGTGAAAGGACCCGGAGCAGGCAGAGAATCTTCTATAAGAGCTCTAAACGCTGCAGGATTAGAGATACTTTCGATAAAAGACATTACTCCGGTACCGCATAACGGTTGCAGGCCTAAAAAGAAAAGAAGAATATAATCATCATTCGGAGAGAAGATAATGGCAAAAGACTTAACTCCAAGAGGAAAGATATCGAGGAAATACGGCGAGAATCTTTTTGGATTACCGAAATACGACAAGATCGTACAAAAGAGGCCTTATGAGCCCGGACAGCATGGATCCGAAGGCAAGAGAAAGAGGGTTTCTGAGTACGGACTGCAGCTGAAAGAGAAACAGAAAGCCAAGTACATTTACGGGCTTCTTGAGAAACAGTTCAAGATCATTTACGAAAAAGCTAAATCAGACAAAGGTATCACCGGCGAGAACCTGATGGTCAGGCTCGAGTGCAGACTTGATACTCTTGTCCACAGACTTGGTTTCGCACCCAGTCAGAGAGCGGCAAGGCAGATGGTGTCACACAAGCATTTCATGGTCAACGGCAGATCGGCGAACATACCTTCCATGTTGATCAATGTCAATGACGTGATATCAGTGAAGGAAAAGTCCAAGAAGCTTGAGATAATTCACGAGTCGCTTAAAAATGTCAATGAGAACCCGAGACCCTATCTTAAGGTCGATAAAGCTACTATGGAAGGAACATTGACCGAATTACCTAAAAGGGAAGACATCCCGGTAAAAATAAATGAGCAACTCATAGTCGAACTTTACTCTAAATAAAGAGAGAAAAAAATGGCTGTACTACCGTTTAAAATACCCGAGTCTGTTGAGATCGAGACTCTGAACGAAAGCTACGGAAGGTTCGTGCTTTCTCCGCTTGAAAGGGGTTATGGAATCACGATCGGTCACGCTATGAAAAGAGTTCTTTTGTCGTCAATACAGGGAGCCGCGATCTACAGTATAAAGATCGACGGGGTGTTGCACGAGTTTTCAAGCATACCGGGAGTAAAAGAAGACGTAGCGATAATGATACTGAACCTGAAACAGGTCAGATTGAGCCTTAACGAAGGAAGAACTTCAAAGGTTACGGTAAACCTTAAAGGGTCAAAAGTCTTCACGGCTAAAGATATTGAAGATTCATCCGGAGGCGAAGTAAAGGTGTTCAATCCGAACTTCAAGATCGCCACTTTAAACGAAGATGCCGAGTTCAGTATTGAGCTTAACATCAAGATAGGAAGGGGATATGTATCATCAGATGCGAACAGAGATGACAATGATCCGATAGGCACAATAGCGATAGATTCAATTTTCTCCCCCATACTCAAGGTGAGCTACGATATACAGAACACCCGAGTCGGGGACAGAACAGATTACGAGAAACTTTCGCTAGATGTTCATACAGACGCATCTATATCTCCCGAAGAAGCTATAACATATGCGGGACAGATATTGAGAGACCACATTAATCTCTATATCAAATTTGAAGTCGAGGAAGACTCCGAAGGGTTCGAGGACGAGGATCCGGACATCCTCAAGAAAAGAAATCTTTTAAAAATGTCGATAGATGAACTTGAGCTTTCGGTAAGATCATACAACTGTCTCACTGACGCTAAAGTAAAAACGATCGGCGATCTTGTAAGAAAAAAAGAAAGTGAAATGCTTAAATTCAGGAACTTTGGTAAAAAATCACTTGCCGAATTGAATAAAGTTCTGAAAGAGAAAGGACTGGAGTTCGGCATGGATGTCGATAAATATCTGAACGACACCCAGTCAAGAAAGAAGAAATGATTATAGAGGAAAATAAAGATGCGTCATAATGTAAAAGGAAGAAAACTAAACAGGACCGCAAGCCACAGAAAATCTCTGATGAGCAATTTATCGGGTCAGCTGTTCGAGCACAAGCAGATCATTACGACCCTTCCGAAAGCCAAAGAGGCCAGAAAATATGCGGAAAAGATGATCACTCTCGGTAAGAAAGGCGACCTGAACTCGCTCAGGCAGGCTCTGAAGTTCCTTAAGCAGAAGAGCGTTGTTTTTACGCTGTTCAACGATATAGCCCCGAATTATAAAAAAAGGAACGGCGGCTACACGAGGGTTCTGAAACTCGGAACGAGAAAGGGAGATGCTGCGGAAACAGCGATTCTTCAGCTTGTTGAATTTGATGATTCAGCAGATGTTCCGGCTAAAACAAAAAAAGCCGTTTCAGATGAGGCCCCGACAAAGAAAGAGAAAAAAACTGCAGTGAAGAAAGAAAATACTGCTGAAGAGATCAAAACGGAGCCGGCGGCTGATTAGTATTATGATCAGCTCTAGTGATCAATAATTTGTTCGGGGTGTGGCGCAGCCCGGTTAGCGCACCTGCCTTGGGAGCAGGGGGTCGGAAGTTCAAATCTTCTCGCCCCGACAATAATGTAAAGGGTTTGATAAGAACCCTTTACTTTTTTTAAAAAACATAATCTTTTGCTTGAAATTCCGATAATGATTTCGTTTATTTAATGCTTTAGTTGTCCTTTTAATATTGTAAGGAGGATTTGATGATATGTAAAAAATGTAATACTTTAAACTCGAACGACGCAAAAGTGTGTGTGAACTGCGGTGAGAAGCTCACAACAATGGCTCAGCCTCTCAAGCAGGACAAAAAATCCTCAGCAGCACAATCTTCAACTAGCAGATTTGCCTCATCACCCAAGCCTGCTCAAACAAAAAGCAAGCCTGCGGGAGGCTCTGAAAAGAAATCTCATACCGGTATGCTGTTACTTTTACTCATCATAGTAATTGCAGGCGCAGGTTACGTTCTTGTAAATACGGATGAAGGTAAAAAATATGTAGAAGACCTGAAATCGAATGAAACTTTCGGTCAGTATATAACTATGGTCGACAGCCTGATCAAACCTTATCTCACCGAATACATACCGAGTATGAAAGCTGAAGAAGAAGCAAAGAGACTCGCGGAAGAAGAGGCAAAGAAACTTGAAGAAGAAAAAAAGAAGAAGCTTACGGCAAAGAAAAGATCAGACGAAGAGATCAAGCCTGTGATCAAACGCGTCAACAGGGCTATGCAGTATTACAGAGCGCTAAAGGACAACATGAACATGGTGCTTATAACAGAGGGCAGTGTTATGGTCGGGTGCGAAACAGAGAGTGAGAACGAGCGGCCTGTACATGAAGTTTATGTTAAGGCTTTCTACATTGACGAACATGAAGTAACGAATTCGCAGTTCAGGATATTTGTTGAAGAGACCGGATATAAACTGCCTAAGCACATTTTATTCGACCAGTTCAACGGTCCTAATCAGCCGATTGTAGGCGTTTCATACCAGGATGCAGAAGCTTACGCCAAATGGGCGGGTAAAAGACTTCCGTCGGAATATGAATGGGAAAAAGCGGCAAGAGGAGGTCTTGCAGGGTTGAAGTACCCGTTCAGCAACGAAATGGACCCTAAAATGGCTTGCTACGATCTCAATCCGGTGAACGATGGGCCGGCAGATGTTAAAAGTTATGAACCGAACGATTATAAACTTTACGATATGGCCGGAAATGTGGCTGAATGGACAACTTCCGCTGCGGTTCCTTATCCAGGCGGAAGACTCTTTAAGGATTACGGATCGGACTACAGATGCATCCGCGGCGGAAGCTGGAAGGATATAAAATCTAACCTGACTGTTTCTATCCGTGACTTCAAGGGCATCAACTGGTCCGGAAATAATGTCGGATTCAGATGCGTGATGGACTACTGATATCTGTTATGAGCTCCTGCAAATGCTATAAAACATTATTGACCGAGATTGTAAGAAAAGATGTTATCAGATATCTCGATTATCTTGATCAGCTTTATCACGGCAGAATTCATATTGATCCGGATATTGCTGAAATTAAATATAAAATGAAAAATCACAGGACTGAAAAGATCGAAAATATAAATACTGAGATATCTACTCTGGAACAGCTCCAGCTAACTGTTTCCGTTTGTACAAAATGCGCTCTTCATAAAACAAGAAAGAATGTTGTTTTCGGACAAGGATCGGACAGGGAAAAGCTAGTGATAATAGGCGAAGCTCCCGGGGCGGAAGAGGATCAGACAGGAGAGCCTTTTGTGGGCAGGGCGGGGCAGCTGCTTACAAAAATGCTTTCAGCAATCGATATTCAGAGAGAAAATGTATATATATGCAATGTTCTCAAATGCAGACCGCCCGGCAACAGGGACCCGCTGGCAGATGAAATCAAGATGTGTTCGAACTATCTTGACATGCAGCTGGATTTTCTAAAACCGAATTACATACTGGCCCTCGGAAGAATTGCGGCGATGAGACTTTTAGGCAAACAGTCAACAATGAAAGAATTCAGAGAGGGCGCACACAGTTATAAAGGTATACCCGTACATGTTACTTATCATCCGTCCGCACTTTTGAGAAATCCGAACTGGAAGTACCCCGCATGGGAGGATCTGAAGAGACTGAAAGAGCTTCTGGACGGGAATAATGGATGATGTCTCAAAAAAGATAAAAGCTCTAAGGCAAAAGATCAGAAAATACAACGACCTGTATTATAAGCAGGGCGTTTCAGCCGTCACGGACTATGAATACGATATGCTTTTAAAGGAGCTGGAAGAACTTGAGAACAGCTCCGGGGGCAGCCTTTTTGTCAGTAATGAAATTTCACCGTCTCAATCCGTAGGATCCGATCTTAATGAAGGATTCAAAAAGGTCAGGCATTCAGTCAGAATGCTTTCGATATCCAACAGCTACAACAGCAATGATCTTATAGAATTTGATGCAAGATTAAAAAGGCAGCTCGATCATGCAGTCGATATTGAATACTGCGTTGAATACAAGATCGACGGTCTGGCTTTTTCGGCAGTATATGAAAAAGGTAAGCTTAAATATGCGGCCACGAGGGGTGACGGCGAGCAGGGCGACGACATAACCAGAAATTTTCTTACTATCCCGGATATGCCGTCAGAAATAATCTCTGATCATGATTTTGAAGTAAGAGGAGAAATATACATCGGAAAAGATGATTTCGCGGATCTGAACCGGTATCGTGAGATGAACGGTCTGGAAATGTTCGCAAATCCCAGGAACGCTGCAGCTGGTTCGCTAAAACTTTTGGACTCCGATGAAGTGAAAAAAAGATCCCTAAGGGCACTTTGTTATTTTTATTCCGGCGGCGGTTCTCAAAGCATCCATTCCAAGAATCTGGAGCTGTTGAGGAGTCTAAAATTCCCTGTTTCCGATTATTTCAGGCTTTGCAGGAACATTGATGAGGTCGTTAAAGAGTGCAAAATTAAAGAGGCTGTAAAAAACAGTCAGGAATATGAAATAGACGGACTTGTAATAAAAGTGAATGATATCAGCCTGAGGAATAAACTGGGCGAGACCTCCAGATCTCCGAGGTGGGCAATAGCCTATAAATTCATGCCTGACAGGGCTGAAACTAAAATCAATGACATCATCCTTCAGGTAGGGAGAACAGGTGCGGTGACCCCTGTAGCGGTTCTTGAACCGGTTATGCTTTCCGGTACGACCGTAAAAAGAGCGACGCTGCACAATTTCGATGAAATAAAGCAGAAAGATATCAGGATAGGTGACCATGTAATGATAGAGAAAGCAGGGGAGATAATACCCCAGGTAATCTCAGTTAATCCCGAAAAAAGAAGTCCGGATTCAACTGAATACGATTATCCTGAAACTTGTCCTGTTTGTTCTTCAAAGCTTTTCAGATCTGAAGACGAAGTAGTGTTCAGGTGTATTAATTCATCATGCCCTGCGCAGATAAGAAGGCAGATCGAGCATTTTGCTTCAAAGCAGGCCATGAACATTTCCGGAATGGGACCGGCAATTGTAGCATCTCTTACAGAAAAAGATTTGATTTCAGATATAGCAGGCATTTATGAAATCTCAGAAAACACTCTTTCTTCGATTGAAGGTATGGGTGAGATATCTGCGCGGAACCTGATCGCAAGTATAATAGAGAGTAAGACCAGAAGCCTTGAAAATCTTATTTTCGGTCTGGGTATAAGGCATGTCGGAAGGGAAGCTTCGTTGTCGCTTGCAAGACATTTCGGGAGGATAGAGAACCTTATGACTGCCGGAGAAGAAGAACTGACCGGAATACCAGATGTAGGAAAAAAGACCGCCGAATCGGTCATTTCATATTTCAGCCTTGAAAAAAATGTACTGCTGATAGAGAAACTGAGAAAATACGGGGTTAGTACACAATATTTTAAAAGAGAAAGAGCAGATATAGAGTTCTTCAGGAACAGAACCTTTGTTATTACAGGCACTTTTGAGTCTTTTTCGAGAGAGAATCTGCGGGATATCATATTAATCAACGGCGGCAGAGTATCTTCTTCGGTAGGGCCATCGGTCTTTTCACTTTTATGCGGGAAAAATCCGGGTTCGAAACTCGACAAAGCAACGGAAATGGGTATAAAAATCACGGATGAAAAACAGCTTCTAGAAATCATGAATTTTACTTTTTAATTCACTTTTATGCTTGACTATTTGAAAACTTATAGTTAATTTTTAAAGCTGTGATCATCAGGTAAAGTAAAATAGGAAGAATTAAGATGTATAATACCTACAGAAAACTATTAGCGGCAGCATTAGTGATGATATTTTCGGCTGCGTTCTCGAGTTCGATCTCGGGACATTCGGGATTTATGAAACTTGTCAGTCCAGAAACGTACGGGAACGGCTATTTTGCTCTCAATCTGTCAACTCTTATAGGTACGGCTGCCGAAAGCGATACTCTGATAGTAAAAAGTTCAAAACTGGATGATTATTTTCAGTCCACAAATCACATGTCTCTGATTTTCAGTCTCGGAAATTATATTGATATCGGCGCTAAAGCTTCTTTTGCCATAGATTCAAGAGACAGCAATAATGTAAATCATACACTTTCGAAGCTCAATAATCTGGAATTCGGGCTGAGAACTTCTTTTAAGAGAACCGGAACTTTCAGAGCGGGAATGTATCTTTACGGTCAGGTCCCTGTTATAAAAAACTCGGACGACCTTGAATATTTTGCCAAATACAATGAGGTTCCCGGCGATACCATAAGATATTATAACCACAGAAAATTCAGCGACGAGTTCCTGTATAATCCCATGGCCAGCTTCGGCGGAAAGATTATGACGTCTTTCGGGAACGATTACTTCAGATTCCTCATGAACGGGGGATATCTGTGGAGAACTGCAACTGAAAGGGACGATTCGCTGTCTCTGGATGTAGATATACTTCCGGACGCATGGACACTGGGCGCCGGAGTCGAAATATATTTTAATAAAAAGGCAAGCATCTTCTTCGAATGGGACGGCGAGCTTTTAGTTGATAAAAAAGATGTTGTTGTAACGGGGGAAGAGTTTCCTCAGAGAGCCGGAGCTGGATTTAAATTCATAGGTAATGATAACTTCTCGGTGACCATGGGCGGATTCGCGGGTCTGAACGAGGACGCGCCAACCTGGCAGGCTTATCTCGGGCTGACATTCTGCGGCAACTGGATTGACCCGGATACAGATAAGGACGGGTTGATAGACGAACTTGATAAATGTCCGACCCAGCCGGAAGATTTTGACGGGTTCGAGGATCAGGACGGCTGCCCGGAATCAGACAATGACGGCGACGGGATCGAAGATCATCTCGATAAGTGTCCACTGGTACCTGAAGATCTTGACGGGTTCGAGGACGAGGACGGTTGTCCTGATCCTGATAATGACGGCGACGGAATAGAAGACAATGTGGATAAATGTCCGAACGAATCTGAAGATTTTGACGGGTTCGAGGATCAGGACGGCTGCCCGGAATCAGACAATGACGGCGACGGGATTGTGGATAATCTGGATAAATGTCCGAACGAACCTGAAGATTTTGACGCATGGGACGATACTGACGGCTGTCCGGAGTACGACAACGACGGCGACGGGATTCAGGACGGTATCGATAAATGCCCCAACGACGCTGAGACCTTCAACGGTTTTGAAGACGAAGACGGCTGCCCGGACGCAGTGATTCTGAAGAAAGACGAAAGAATAATACTCAATAATATTTATTTCAAATTAGGATCGGCCGAACTCGAAACCGAATCATTTGAAACGCTTAATTCTGTAAAGAGAATATTTTTGGACAATCCCGGTATAGTTATACAGATAGAGGGTCACACGGATAGTCAGGGAAGCGATGAGTACAATCTTAAACTGTCTCAGCTTAGAGCTGAAAGTGTGACTAATTATCTTTCGGATGTACTGGGCATAAGCAGATCACAGCTCACTTCAGTCGGATTCGGAGAATCTAAACCGATTGCTTCAAACAAAACTTCAAAAGGAAGAGCTCAGAACAGAAGGATCGAGTTCAGGGTGATATCAACAAGATAGAATTTTACATTCAGGGATATTTATGTCAAAGTCGAGCAGAGAAAAAGAGGATTTCGAAATCAACAGGTCGGAGATTTTCAATTCGGACTATTATTTCGATGATATTATCGAGGAGCTTACTGAATCGGGACTGTATTCCGAAGACAACATATCTTCAAAATTCAAATCTGACGAAATTAAACACAATTCAGAAGAATTAGGTACAAAGATCGATGATGTAAAGCAGGATATTAACCAGAGGATACAGAAGATCGAGCAGAAAGTTCTAAATGCGAACGAAATGCTTTTCAATATGAAAAATGAGCTTTTGCAGACAATACAAAAAATGCAGAACAGTCTTCTTCTGATGAAATTCGAAACCGAAGAAGGAATGAACAAGATCAACGATTCTTTTAAGGAGAAGTTCGCGGGGGACTGTGTGAAAGAAAAAGCTTTCGAGGAACTCTATTCTCAGCTGGATTCCTACAAGAAGAATTTTGTTTTTTCGGCCATGAAGCCGTTCGTGCACGACCTGCTTCTTTTTCATGACAGGATAGATAATGAGATCGAACATTCTGATGAGACAAATGGAGAAGAATGTAAAAAACTTAAGACTTTTCGGGACGAGCTTATCGAGATCCTCTACAGGAACGATATTACTCCGATAGAGAGAACTCCGGAAGGCGAGAAGTTCAACCCGGAAAAAAGCAATGCCGTTGATAAAATAGAAACGGACGACGAGAAACTTGACAATACTGTTAAAAAAGTACTGAAATCAGGTTTCAGAAAAGGAAATATCCAGATCAGACCTGAAATGGTCCAGATATTTAAATTTAACTCAAAACAGGCAACTTAAGAATGTCTTTTTTCGATAAACTCAAAGAGAAACTTCAGGGTAAGAAAGAAAAAAGATCTCATCTTGACGAGATAAGGATCAAAAGAAGTGTTCAGCTCTACGAAGCAGGTGTTGCATACTACAAAAGAAAAGATTACGAGAACAGCAGGAAATATTTCGAAAAAGCTCTTCAGTATGATCCGGACAACGAGGATATAAAGCACAACCTCAGAGTAGTTGAAAAGCAGGCAGCTCTGATCGAAGAGGAAGCGAGAGCGAAGAAAGAGAAGAAAGATAAAGCTATAAATAAAACACTGTCCCAGGAGAGCGAGAACATACTTAAGCAGGCTGCTGACGGGGATATAAAGGACGAAAAATTCTATTACAAGGCTCTAAGGCTTGATTCGGATTTTACACAGGAAGAGATCAAGAGCAGGATAGATTCGGAATTCCGGAAATGGAGGACAAGGATCAATTCGCCTAATGTAAAAATGCGTTCTGAGGCTGAGGAAATGCTAGCTATAATTTCTCAGGCAAGAAGAATTCTATTGAAATGAGGGGACCAGTATGAAGATGATAGGTATTGACTTGGGTACCACAAATTCAGCGATTGCTATGGTGAACGAATTTGGCAAAGCCGAGATCATTCCGAACAAAGAAGGTGAAAGGATAACTCCGTCGGTTGTGATGTTCGATGAGGATCAGATAATCGTAGGGAGCATAGCTAAGCAGTCCAGTGTTGCCGAGCCTGACAGAACCGTGTCTTCGATCAAATCTCAGATGGGATCATCTGACTACAAATTTACATACAAAGACACGGAGTATAAACCAGAAGATATATCGGCAATGATCGTCAGAAAGCTTATCGAGGATGCTGAAAGTTTCTTGAACGACAAGATCACAGACGTAATAATAACAGTTCCGGCTTATTTTAACGATAATCAGAGAAAAGCAACAATAGATGCCGGAAAAATATCAGGAGTCAATGTAACTCAGATAATAAACGAACCTACAGCCGCGGCCCTTACATACGGTATTGATAAGAATGTGGATCAGAAGATAATGGTTTACGATCTCGGCGGCGGTACTTTTGACGTCACTATAATGAGAGTGAACAATTCGGATTTCGATGTTCTGGCAAGTGACGGAGACAGGCAGCTCGGAGGTAATAATTTTGATGAAAAACTTATGGTATATCTGAATGACAAATTCAGACAGCAGCATGATATAGATCTTTTTGAGGATCCGGTACTCGTTCAGGATCTCAGGCTGAAAGCCGAGAACGCCAAGAAAGTTCTCACTTCTAAATTGAGTACTACTCTATATCTGTCGGCAAAAGGAAAATCGGCAAGGATCACTGTAACAAGAAAGCTGTTCGCAGACCTTATAGCGGATTTTATAACAAGGACAGAGCTTCTGATAAACGCTGTAATGACCGACGCAAGCCTTGACTGGAAAGATATTGATCAGATACTTATGGTTGGAGGTTCTACAAGGATACCTGCCGTTCATGATATGATATTCAGAGTTACGGGGAAAAAGCCTGCGATCCATGTTAATCCCGACGAGGCCGTTGCCCTGGGTGCGGCTATACAGGCGGGGATAACTTCCGCGAAAGACATGAATGAACCGGTCAACGACATGGTGAGGATGAAGTACGGTGCTATAAATGTATCAGACGTGACGGCTCACAGTTTCGGCGCAATAACTCTTGACGAATTTGACAATAAAAGAAATGCGATCATTATTCCGAAGAACAGCAAGATCCCGGTGAGGAAAAGCCAGATATTCTATACATCAGCGCCCAATCAGACCCAGGTTAAAATGGTAGTGATACAGGGAGAGGATCCTGATCCTGAATTTTGCACTGTTATTGGAACTACTACACTGGATTTTCCGCCAAAACAGGAGAATTCACCGGTTATTTTTAATTATGAATACGATATCAACGGCATAATCCATGCTACAGCAAAGGATCCGGAAACCGGAAAGAAAAGCGAGATTCAGGTCGCCAGAGAAGGAGCTCTTACAACAGACCAGATCGACCAGAAGAAGAAAAAACTGAATAACATGTTTCCGAGGAGAAGGGAATATGTTACTACCGAGTCTTTTACGGAGGACACAGATACTAATGCAACAGTTATAAAAAACGAGAAGAAAGACAACGCCGTTAGTCTAGTAAATGATGTGTTTGTTGCTTCAGGACTTGGAACCGACAGCGAATCGTTCGAAGAGAAGCAGATATATAAATCAAAACAGGTAACCGATTCTGTTGACGAAGATATTCTGGCAAAGTCCGAAATAACGACCACGACCAGCAAAGAACTTGAAAAAGAGATAGAAGACGAAGCATCTATTTTAGACAGGTCTCTAAAACCGGACGAGGTGTCAAAATCATCAATTGTAGAAGAAACGACGGAAGAAAATCTGTTGGAAAACAGCAAATTTATTGAAAGATTCGACACAAAAGAACCGGAAGAAATACCTGCAGAACATTTATCTCAAATTCAGAAGTCAGACAATGAAATAATGAGCGAGGATGAACGGATCGAGCAGATTGACAGTGAGATAGAATCTATGTTCGCCGAAGAAGATTCTTCACCTCAATCATTAAGTACAGAGGAGAGTAAAGGAAGCTACGATGAATCTCTCGCAGAGCTAGAGAAAGCTGCAAAAGAACCGCAATTTGAGATCAATAAGAAAGAATCCCAGCCTGTTTATGAAGAACCTGAATCTGACAATGAAATACCCGAGGAAGAACTTGACGATGTTTTCGAGTCATTATCAAAAACCGATTCCGCATTAGTTGAAGCCGAAGCACCCGAAGCGGTCTCGGAAACAGAAGACGAGCTAGACGATGTGTTTGATTCAATGTCAAAAGCAGATTCCGCATTAATAGAGGACGAGGAAGCAGATCAGGAGATAGAAAAGATCGATCTGACCGATATTGAAAAGAAGCAGGACGATGATTTTGACAATGTTTCCATGGAAGATTCATCTGTTACTGAAAGCCAGTCATTTGACGATGAACTAGATGAGATAGGTAAATCGGAATTCATAATAGACAGGAGCGAATATCTGACAGACGAAGATATTCTAAGGATCAAGGAAGAGGGATCGTTCAAGAGCGGTGTGCAGATCGAGAGTGTTTCGGAGAAAGCAGAAGAATCATTTACTGAAGAGGAAGTTAACGAGCTCTTCACATCAAAGGATATAAAGAAAAAAGTTGAAGGTCAGTCTAAGGAGAAAGATGATAAAGAAGAAGACATTTCAGACTGGATCGATGAATAAAAGGAGAATTATTTATGCCCAATGCGAAAATATTGCATACGATAATGGATAAATCGAAACTCGCAAAGACGATCCGAAGGATCGCTTCAGAGATAATAGAGAATGACAAGGGAGAATACACTCTTGTTATAGTCGGGCTGAAGACCAGAGGCGAGTTCATCGCAAGAAGAATATACAACGAGATAAAAATCGCGGGATTGTCCAGCGCGGAATTCGGAGTGCTGGATGCCACGCTTTTCAGGGATGACTTCCGTTCAAACCTTAAAGTGCCGAATTTCTCGGTAACAGATATGCCGTTCAGCGTGGACGGAAAAAAAGTCGTGATCGTGGACGATGTGATATTTACGGGCAGAAGCGTGAATGCGGCGATCAACGCAATAATGGACATCGGAAGACCGAAGATGATCCAGTTCGCTGCAATAATCGACAGAGGCCACAGAGAATTGCCCGTCGCGCCGGATTTTATAGGAGAAGTGATAAAAACACTTCCAACACAGGAGATACGGGTCAAGCTCACTGAAGTCGATAAAGAGGATGCAGTTTACCTGGTTGAAAAGAATTAAGGCGATAGAAATATCGCTTTTTTTTTGTATATAATTGGAAAAATCTTTAAATAAGAGGGTAAAATGGACGATACGGTAAAAGGCACGAAGCTTCTGAAAACGAAGCACCTTTTGGGAATAAAAGGAATGTGCAGGGAGGATCTGGAACTGATCCTTCAGACTTCAGAAAGTTTCAAGCAGGTGTTAGACACGCCCAACAAAAAAGTTGCCGCGCTCAAGGGAGTTACAGTAGTCAATATGTTCTTCGAGAACTCGACAAGGACAAAAATATCTTTCGAAATGGCGGAAAAAAGGCTGTCAGCGGACGTTGTCAATTTCGCGGCCTCGTCCTCATCCCTCAAGAAAGGGGAGACGCTGATCGATACTGCAAAGAACATCGAAGCGATGAAAATAGATATGGTAGTTATGAGGCACAGTACTCCGGGAGCTCACAAAATGCTGATGGATAATTTGAACTCCATAATTATAAACGCGGGTGACGGAGCCCATGAACATCCAACTCAGGCTATACTTGACCTAATGTCTATCGTCCAGAAAAAACCGAACCTGAAAGGCAAGCGGGTGACCCTGGTCGGCGATATTGTTCATTCAAGGGTAGCCATGTCCAACATTCACGCCCTTAAGCTTTACGGAGCCAAAGTCCAGGTCTGCGGCCCTTCGACGCTGATTCCAAAAGATATTGAAAAAATGGGTGTCGAGGTCACTTACGATCTTGACGAAGCGATCAGAAATTCTGATGTCATGAACATTTTAAGGATACAGCTCGAAAGGCATGTGGGCGCATCCTTCCCCTCTCTCAGAGAGTATCATAATTACTGGGGCATAACGAACGAAAAACTGGCGAGAGCGAAGAACGATATACTGATACTGCATCCCGGACCGATGAACAGGGGTGTCGAGATAGATGACGATGTGGCTGACGGCGATCATCAGGTAATTTTGGACCAGGTACTGAACGGGGTCGCTTCGAGAATGGCGATACTGTATCTTTTAAGCGCGAACATCGGAGGTGCGAAATGAAAAGAATGATCAATAATATAAGTCTGTGCGAACCTTTATATAAAACCCTGCCGAAGAAAATTCTGATAAAGAACGGCATGGTGATAGATCCTTTTTCAGAAAGAGAATACGAATCCGATATTCTGATCTCGAACGGAAAGATCGAAAAGATAGCGAAAAACATCAAAGCTGAAATGGGCTGCGAAGCGATCGACGCAAAGGGATTGTATGTGTCACACGGATTTTTCGATATGCATGTTCATTTGAGAGAGCCCGGTTACGAGCAGGCGGAGAACTTCGTTTCCGGAACGAACGCCGCCATGGCGGGCGGAGTGACGGCCCTCGCGGCTATGGCGAACACGACTCCCTGCGTTGACAATAAATTCGTTTACAACGACATCAAAAGCAGGGTCAAAGGTCTGCTGGTCGATGTTCATCAGATACCGGCAGTGACGATAAAGCGCGAGGGCAAGGTGATCGTAGAGATGACCGAGCTCGCTGAAGCGGGCGCACCCGCTTTCTCCGATGACGGCAGCGGGATCCAGTCGTCCGAAACAATGAAAGGCGCGCTTGAATACGCGAAAATGTTCGGAACACCCATACTTGTGCATCCAGAAGATCACTCATTCGTCGAAGGTGTCATGAACGAATCTCTGTCGTCAACGGAGCTTGGCATGTCATATATACCGGCGATAGCAGAATCGATCAATGTTGCAAGGGACATCGAGATAGCCCGTTACGTGGGCGGTACAGTGCATTTTCAGCATGTCAGCGTAAAAGAAAGTATCGAGCTCGTAAGAAAAGCTAAGAAGGAAGGCCTGAAAGTGACCTGCGAAGTTACCCCGCACCACTTCTCACTCACCGACGATATGGTCAGAACGTTCTCGACCGATTATAAGATGAACCCGCCGCTCCGTACACAGGAGGATGTTGACGCGGTACATAAAGCTCTTAAAGACGGAACCATTGACGCAATAGCTACAGATCACGCACCCCACCCGTCTGAAAAGAAAAATGTCGAGTTCGATTTTGCTCCTTTCGGGGTTCTGGGTCTGGAAACAATGTTCTCGGCTGGAATAACTTATCTGGTCAGGAAGAAAAAACTGAGCCTGATGGAGTTTCTGAAGAAGATCACGGTCAATCCCAGAAAAATATTAAATCTCGAAGCCGATCTCTTTCAAAAAGGGAAAACGGCCGAGCTGGTAATATTCGATAAAGACAAAAAATGGAAAGTGGACAGAAGGAAGCTAAATTCTCTTTCTATAAACACATGCTTCCACGACGATACTCATTTCGGAAAAGTGCTTTACACCATCAATAACGGAAAGGTTTATAAGGCATAAACAAAGGCGGGGTGACCCGCCTTTTGTTTATGCCTGTTAACTAAGAGACCGGTCTAAAAAAAAAGGATGTAACAATCACCAAGAAAGAGGATGAAACTCAAAAGCAGATGAGTTCTTCTAACCGGAAGGCGGGATCAGAATCTCAAAATAGATAAAATGAAAAAATACGCACTCATAGGCAATCCGGCCGGGCACAGCAGAAGTTCGGCGATATTCAACTCTCTTTTCAGTAAGTATGAAATGGAGTGCAGGTACTTAGCTTTTTCAATGAAGGATAGTAGCGGAATTATGCAAATGATTCGTAAATACGGATTCTCCGGAGTTAATATTACTTCGCCTTTCAAGGAAGAGGTTTTCAATCAGCTAGAAAATACGGATAATATTTCGAAAAAGATCGGAGCTGTAAATGTTGTTATAAAAAGAAATAATTCAATTTATGGATTGAATACTGATGTTTATGGCGTGGAGCACTCTCTTGTAAATAACGGAATAGAAGTAAAGGGTAAAAAATGTATTGTTGTCGGGGCGGGGGGGGCGGCAAAAGCAGCGGTTTATGCTGTGAAGGAACTCGGTGGAGATGTATTTATCTGCAACAGGACCGATCATAAAGCAGAAAAAATATCTTCAGATCTAAAATGCGGCTGTATAAAATTCGATGAACTCAAGGATCAGCTGATCAATACCTATCTGATGATCTCCGCAGTGCCCAAAATACCCGAATTTCTCCAAGGATCTCTCAATCATACAATAGTCCTGAACGCGAATTACTCGGACGAGAGCTTAAGACCTCACTGCAAGCGATATGTAAGCGGATTTGAATGGCTCATCTATCAGGCGGCAAAATCATACGAGCATTTTTTTGACATATATCCGGATATAAACGAAATGAAAAAGAGCCTTGAGATAAAGGACGAGCGAAAAAACATAGCTCTTATCGGACCTACATTGAGCGGTAAGACGACTTACGGTAAGATAATATCAGATCATTACGCGATGAAATTCATAGATACGGACGAGACAGTCGAAAAAGCTTCAGGTGAACTGATAAAGGAGATATTCAGTTCTGCCGGAGAAAGCGGGTTCAGGAGACTCGAGGAAAAAGCCCTGGAAGAGGCCTGTTCACTTGAAAATACTGTGATCTCGGTAGGTGCCGGAGCTTTAAGTTCAGAAAAGAACAGGAAAATATTAAAAGAGAGCTGCTATACTGTACTTTTAGACATCGGGTATGATGTTATATTATCGAGAATCAATGAGGAGGAATTGACTAAAAGACCGATGTTTGGTATTAACGACCCAGAGTCTTCCTGGGAGAGGATGTTCGCGTCAAGAAAGAATGATTATGTTTTATGTGCGGATATTATTGTGTCTGTAAGAACGAACGACGCGGAGAAAGAATCTGAAAATATAATAAGGGAGATCGATGCCGGAAAGCATATTTATAGATAACGGAACTTTATCTGGAGAGATCACTGCATATCCTTCAAAAAGCCAGATACAGAGAGTGCTTCTGCTCGGGCTTCTGAATAAAAAAGGAATAGAGATAACAAACTATAGAGAGAGCAGAGATTCTGAATCTGTATTGAGTTCTGTCAGGAGACTGGGAGCGGAGTTTATTTTTTTCGGAAATTCGTTCAAGATCAGGGGCCCTGAAAAACTGAAGAAAGCAGATATATTTTGTAACGAATCAGGTTTATGCTTAAGGCTTTTTGCTCCAGTTCTGTCGCTATATGAAGGATTTTACAGAATTTTCGGAACTGAAGAACTGTTAAAAAGGGGAAATCAGCATATTTGTGAAGTATTGTCTCAACTCGGATCAGAGTGTATTCTTGATAAGAAATGCCTTAAGATCAGAGGACCTTTGAAAAGCGGAAAAGCAGCAGTTGACAACCCAACAGGTTCTCAGCTGATCTCAGGTCTTCTTTTCGCGCTTTCGATAGCGGAAGGTGACAGCGAGATCGTATTGAAAAATCCTGTCAGCTTTCCTTATATTGAAATGACTGCGAAACTATTAAATCAGTTCGGCGCGGAGATAAAACTGGACGGAGAGAAAAAGATATTTATCAAAGGTGGAAGGGAGTTTATTTCCGGCAAGGTCGATATAGAAGGCGACTGGTCTTCTGCAGCCATATTTCTTGTCGCCGGAGCTGTCGCCGGATCAGTAACTGTAAGCGGTTTGGACAGGGAAAGTCTTCAGGCTGACAGGGCAATAACAGAATTTATAAAGTTGTCAGGCGCGGAAGTAATTTCAAATCAGAGTTCAGTCACGGTCAGCAAAAGTGAATTAAAAGGGATCAGGGCAGATATCAAAAACTGCCCCGATCTTTTCGTTCCGCTGGTGATACTTGGATTAAATGCTGATGGCGAAACACAAATATATAATTACGAGAGGCTTAAAGATAAGGAGTCGAACAGGCCTGAAGTAATTGCGGCGGAACTAAAAAAGGCCGGCGCCCGTATTGATTTCAGAAGAGGGTACATTTCAGTCAGGAAAAGCGAGCTTGAATATACAGAGCTCGATCCCCATAACGATCACAGAATAGCTATGGGGATGGCTGTCGCGGCTTTAAATTCAGAAAGAGGTCTTCTTATTAAAGACCCTGAATGTGTAGGTAAATCATTTCCGTATTTTTTTAAGGCACTGAATTATTTGAAGGAGCAGCAGAAATGAACAGTTTCGGGACAATCTTCAGGATACATATTTACGGAGAATCGCACGGACCATGTGTCGGTATCATAATTGACGGTTGTCCGGCCGGTATAAGCTTAAAGAAAGCTGATCTGATATCCGATCTGAACCGGAGAAAACCTCTGTCTAAAGGTACAACGGAAAGAAAAGAAAGTGATATTCCAAACATAAAAAGCGGTGTACTTAACGGGAAAACCACAGGGACGCCGATACTGATCGAGTTCCTGAACGAAAATATTCGAAGCCGCGATTATGATAAATTCAGATCGGTGCCCAGGCCCGGTCAGGCGGATTTCTCAGCGGGGGTAAAATTCGGAGGATTCAACGATCTCAGGGGCGGCGGACATTTTTCCGCAAGGCTGACGCTGGGGCTTGTAGCTGCAGGAGTAATAGCAAAAAAGATACTAAAGGGAGTCAAGTTTAGCGCGGACCTTGTACGGGCTGGCGGTTCGGCCGATATAAATCGAAGTGTCCTTAAAGCCGTCAAAGAAAGCGACAGTATAGGAGGCGTTATTGAGTGCAGAATTGACGGTCTCCCTGCAGGCGTCGGCGAGCCTTTTTTCAATTCCCTTGAGTCTGCGATATCCCATATAGTATTCTCGATACCCAGCGTGAAAGGTATTGAGTTCGGGAAAGGTTTCGCCTCGGCCGACATGAAAGGCAGCGAATATAACGACCGTTTAGTTGATTCTTCAGGGGCGACCGTAACAAACAACTGCGGGGGTATAACAGCTGGCCTGTCGAACGGGAACCGGGTGTTTTTCAGGACTGCGATGAGGCCGCCGTCATCGATATCGAAACCGCAGGAAGCGCTCAATCTGCAAACGGGGAAATCCGAAATCTTAACCATAACCGGCAGGCATGATGTGTGTCCGGGTCTCAGGGCATCCGTGATAATTGAGGCCGCAGCGGCGATAGCAATCTGCGACCTTTATCTGATCAATAAATGTATGATTATAAAAAAGAAAGATTAAATTTAATTTGCATAGTTATCGACTTATTGCTTATATTATTATAGAAAGTCATTATCAAAATTGAAAAAAATAATAGCGGGGGGTAGCGCTATGAAGCTGAAAAGTATAATTCTGATTGTTCTGACGGTATTTATTCTGTCATGCACGAAAGAGGAAAGCGGCAAAGTGAAAACTATGGCTATCTCTGTAAAAGACTGGTCCAATCCTGAAAAGATAGATCCTATGGATAAGAACATAGGAGATTTCCTGGAAAAAGATCTCAGGGATTATATGATAGCTGCGGATCAGGCTTATTGGGAAAAAGATTACAAGAAAGCTGCTCAAAATTATCTTTACATTCTCAGCCATAATGTCTACGATATAATCGCGACATACAATCTGGCATGTACTTATGCGCTTATGAAAGAGCCTGAACTGAGCACGAAATTTTTATACAGGGCAGTTGATCTGGGATTTGTTGACTTTAATTACCTTAAAAAAGACCCTGATTTCGAGCCGGTCAAAGGAATGACGGTATTCGATACCGCTATTGACAGCATAGGTCAGATTATCAAAAATCTCGGGGACGATATCGTCATCGAGACCAGGACCCTTTTAAAATGCAGAATAACCAAACCTCTTGCATTTTATCCCGACAAGAAATATACTGTAGTTATTGCGCTTCACGCGCATTCGAGTAACCAGAACCAGATGGTCAAGATATGGAAGCATTTTGATATACCGGAATTCATTTTTGTTGTTCCTCAAGCTCCTTACGGTGTTCCGATAGGTCAGGCCAATGAGTTCAGATGGAATATTGACGAAATGAACGAATCGCTGATAGGTAAATCTGAGGATTTAAGCGTCAGCTACATAAAGGACCTGATATCTGAAGTACAGAAAAGGTACAATGTGAAAGAAATTTATCTTCTGGGACTACATCAGGGTGCGACAACCGCAATTGACGCGGCAATAAAAAACCCCGGTCTTATTAAAGGGGTCATAGCTTTTGGACCCGATTATGACATTTCAAAGGTCCCGGACGAAGTGTTGAAAAAAGCCCGTAATGTTAAATTTTTCATAGTCTCAAGTCCGAACGACATTTATGTCCCTCAGGACAGGTGTGATGCAATTAAAACTAAGCTTACTGACATCGGTTATGAAATAGTGTGCAAAGAGATAGACGGTGAATTTTCGATCAGCAAGGCTAGTCTTAAAGAATCCGAAAAATGGTTTCTTGACAAAAAACAGCAGTAATATCTTTTGTGCAATAAGGGGGTTTAATGAAAAAGCAGATTACAGAACTTGAAAAAGTTCTTGATAAGACGAACGGCAAAGAAAAATTGAAAATATTAATGCAGCTTTCTGAGGTCTATGAAAAGATATCAGTGACGAAAAGCATCAATTACGCTCTTGAATCTCTTGAGTTCTTACACCTTATTAAAGGAAATGCAAAAAAAGCTGAAATTTATATAAGACTGGGTGATCTGTACAAAACCGTAAATGAATATGAAAAAGCCCTTACTTATTATCAGACCGGACTTGAACTTTCAAAAGCAACAAGGAACGATAAAAAAAGAGCAGAGTTTTTAAACAGCGTTGGAGAAGTCAGTTTCCGTCTTACTAACTATGATCAGGCACTTGAATTCTATCTGAAAGCTCTGAAGATAAGAGAGGAGATACACGATAAAAAAGGAATATCAGATTCACTTAACACTGTCGGTAATGTTTATTTTCAGCTGAAAAATTATAATAAGGCTCTTGATTACTATCAGCAGTCTCTTAAAATAAGAACGGAGTTAAAAGAAGAGATCCCAATCGCTAAATCATACAACAACATCGGGAACATGTATTCGATACTGAAAGATTATAAACAATCTCTGAAGTATTATCAGGACGCGCTTGATCTTTATATAAAAAATGAAGAAAAAAAGCTGGTCTCATCTGTTCATAATAATATCGGGATCATCTACAGGGAAAAAGGAGATCTTAAGTCGGCTCTAGAACATTTCAAAAGATCTTTGAAGATAGCTAAAGAACAGGATCTCCTGTATAATCTTGCCAACACATCGAACGAAGCGGCAAGGACGTATTTTGAAATGAAGAAATACAGAGAAGCAGAGACTCACCTTAAAGCTGCTCTGGCGCAGGCCAAAGTTTTGAGCGCGAGAAATGTCGAGCAGGAAAGCTATCAGATTTTTGCCGAACTTTATTTTGAGCAGAAAGATTTCAGGTCGGCTTATGATAATTATAAGAAATTCAGCGAACTCAAAGACTCGATATACGGCGAACTGTCGGGAAAGATAGCGGAGATACAGTCCCGGTACATTGCAGAACAGAAAGAAAAAGAGGCCGAGATATACAGACTGAAAAACGTAGAGATGGCGAAATATATAAAAGACCTTCAGAAGGCCAACGATATCATCAAGAAGAAGAACAGAGAGCTGACCGAGGCTTATATGAAACTTGATCTTCTTGCCCGTACTGATCCTCTTACAAGGCTGTCCAACAGAAGAGATATCTTAGACAAGATAAAATACGAGGCTTTGAAATTTGAAAGAAGCGGGGAGAAATTTGTTCTTGTTATATCCGACATTGACAATTTTAAGACCTTCAACGACAGTTACGGGCATGACTGCGGAGATTTTGTCCTGGTCAATCTTGCTAACCTGATGCGTTCAGTTCTCAGAAAACAGGATTGTATCGGAAGATGGGGCGGTGAGGAATTCATTTTTCTCATGCCAAAAACCGAGCTTGAAGGCGGTTCTCTTGTGGCGGAGAAAATAAGAAAAAAGATTGAGAATGAAACATTTTACTATCGCGATATCAAGCTTAACATCACAATGACTTTCGGCGTGAATGTTTTTGATGCTATTATGGATATAGACTACTGCATTAACAAAGCGGATGAAGCATTGTATCAGGGAAAATCAAAGGGAAAGAACTGCGTAGTCAGATCGGACGAAATAGATTAGATCCAAAAGAATGAAAAATAACGGTAAAATATCGGACAGATCAGATAAGGTTGAAGTTTCTGATTTTGAGGAAGTTAAGAGAAAACTTCACGAAGATTTGAAAGGCAGCAGCGGAGATCACAGGATTCGTACTCTGCTTGATCTTGGAAGTATGTATCTTGAAGAGAATAAGTTCCATGATTCAGAGAAATTTTTACTTGAAGCCTTAAAAATTTCAGACAGCAGAACTGAAAACACTACGGTCTCGCTTCTGTACAAGAATCTCGGTGAAGTATGTTTGAAACTTTTCAAACTTTCCGATGCTCAGAGCTATTTTTTAAAGGCGCTTGAGCTTACTCCTGAAAAAAATAAAAGGGCTGTTTCATTCATTTACAGCGGTTTAGGCGATGCAATGACAAAAATGACAAAAATGGATGAGGGCTTAAATTATTATTTCAAATCGCTCGAGCTCAGGACACAGCTTAAATTCTGGATGGGTATTTCTGAAGTAATGAATAAAATAGGTGTGAATTACTTCTATCAGAGTAATTACAACAAAGCGCTTGAATATTTCAATCAGTCACTTAAGATCAGAGAGAAAAGGCATGAGAACGAAGAAGCTGTCGCAGCCTGTTTGAACAACATAAGTCTTGCCTGTTACCATAAAGGGGATTACCCGAAAGCTCTTGAATACTGTCTGAAAACACTCAATATTTACCAGAGAACAAGAAATTCCGAAAAACAGGGGATGTGTTATAATAATCTAGGTCTGATTTATTTTGAGACATCATTGTTCTCAGAAGCTCTGGAATGCCAGTTCAAAGCTCTGAAGCTGAAAGAGAGAACGAACAATCCGCCTTTCATTGCAAATACTCTCTCTAATATCGGAATGATATATTCAAGGCTGTACAATCTGGAAAAAGCTTTGAACTACTCCCTTAAAGCTCTTGAAATGAGAAAGTCGGTCGATGATAAAAGGGGTATCGCCAACTCATATAACGATCTCGGAAGGATCTATGACAAAATGAACCAGTTCGGTAAAGCAATTCCTTTTTTTGAAGAATCCGTAAAAATGAGAAGGGAAATGAACTACCTCTCAGGTTTATCAGAATCTCTTGAGAATCTCGGAATGCTGTATTTAAAAAAGAACGATCTCCTGAAAGCCGAGACTTATCTTCTCGAAGCGAAAAATATTGCCGAGAAAATGGATTATAAAAAGACAGTTTCAGGTATATACAGAAACATTGCCAGTCTCTATATGTTGAAAGGAATGTATGAAGAGGCTCTTGTTTATATAAAAAGATCACAAATGATAGCTGAAAAACTGGGTTTGAAAGATAAGATCAGGGATGCGAATAAGATCCTTTCAGAGATATACGGCAGAAAAAATAATTTTAAAAAAGCTTTAGGCTACTATGTGATGTATTCAAAGCTTAACGAAGAAATATTAAGCATAGAAAAGCAGAACGAACTGAACGCGATCTCGCATAAATATGAAAATTATAAAAGACAGAAAGAGAATGAGAACTACAGGATAAGGAATGCTGAACTGTCGAGGCTCAACAAGGAGCTGAAGAGATCAAAAAACGAACTCATGAAGTCTAACTCTGCCAAAGATAAATTTTTTAATATAATCGCCCATGATCTCAAGAATCCTTTTTCAATACTTTATACAACATCGGAGATACTCATCACGTATTTCGATGAGCTGACATGTACGAAACAGAAGGAATATATAAAGACGATAAATACATCGACCCTTCACCTTCTGAGACTCATAGAGAATCTGCTTGAGTGGTCAAGGACACAGAGCGGACTAAAGAATTTTAACCCGGTCGAATTCGATTTTTCTGAAATTGTCAGGTCAAGTTGCGAACTTTTAAGACCCAATGCCGAATTCAAGAATATTGCTTTGGAAATGAACGATCCGGGAAAAGTTTTTATTACAGGCGATAAAAATATGCTTAAAACGGTTATAAGGAATCTGATTACCAACGCTGTAAAATTTACTAAACCTGAAGGCCGTATAGAAATTAACTACAATGTTTCAGGGCGCAGACTTATTTTTAAAGTGACCGATACGGGAGTCGGGATCAAAAAGAAAGATATATCGAAAGTATTCGCTATTGATAAGCACTATTCCACTACCGGAACGTCAAACGAGAAAGGAACCGGGATCGGACTTTTACTTTGCAAAGAATTTATAGATAAACACAAAGGTAAAATGACAGCAGAAAGTGCCTTCAGGAAAGGAAGCACTTTCGGTTTTGA
>DAIMKZ010000013.1:0-32022 GCA_036721445.1 Candidatus Delongbacteria bacterium | reverse complement strand
CTCAACTGAAAGCGAGAAGTCCGTGATCTCGGAATCAGGCTGGGGAGACTGGTCGGATTTGAGCACGTCGATAAGCCTGTTGTCCTCACCGTCCTTGATAGGCGAGTCGATGGAAAGATGCTGTCCCGAGATCTTCAGTGTGTTGTATATCTCGTCTTCGGTCGTGTCCATTATCCCCGCGATCTCTTCCATTGTCGGTTCTCTTTCGAACTTGTTCTGCAGGGCGGATCTTGTTTTGTGTATCTTGTTCAGTACGGATATTTTGTTCGACGGAAGTCTTACGACCCTTGACTGCTCAGCCAAAGCCTGGAGTATAGACTGTCTGATCCACCATACGGCGTAGGAAATGAATTTGTAGCCCTTAGTCTCGTCGAATCTGGAAGCGGCTTTGATCAGACCGAGATTCCCCTCGTTGATCAGGTCGTTGAAGCTCAGACCCTGGTTCTTGTACTGTTTGGCGACGGAGACCACGAACCTGAGATTCGATTTTATCATTTTTTCTTTTGCTTTCTGGGCTTTTATGCCTTTTGTCTTCATTATCCGGGTCAGTTCGACCTCTTCTTCAGCTGTGAGAAGATTTTCCCTGCTGATTTCTTTGAGATATTCGTTGAGTGATTTGTTGGAACGATATCCTACATACATCATAATACGATTACCTTCCTTTTAGAAAAAATTATAGCTATTTTAAATAGTTTGTGCCTGCGGCAACGAACTCCCAAAGATAACAAAAAAAATCGGAAAAAGCAACATAAATATTAAAAAACTTTAATAAAAATATAATATTATTTGTATTGACTTTAACCTTAGAATTTCTTAACTTCCGCACGCTTTGAAAAGGGCTGTAAAAACATTCAAAAAAGGTGGAAAAATGACAAAGAAATTCGTTTACGATTTCAGCGAAGGCGACGCCTCGATGAAGGAAGTACTCGGCGGAAAAGGAGCTAATCTTGCCGAGATGACAAAACTCGGGATCCCGGTGCCTCCCGGATTTACGATCTCTACGGCAGCGTGTCAGGATTATTACAAAGACGGAAAGAACAGGATGTCGGATGAGATAATAGCCGAATATAAAGAGCATCTTAAAGCTGTCGAAGAAAAAATGGGCAAGAAACTCGGCGACAACGAAGATCCGCTTCTTCTTTCTGTGAGATCGGGAGCTGCAGCATCAATGCCCGGAATGATGGATACCGTACTAAATCTCGGATTAAATGATGTGTCTGTCGAAGGTATCATCAAAAAAACGGGGAACAGAAGATTCGGATATGACTCGTACAGAAGATTCATTCAGATGTTCGGCGATGTGGTCATGGAAGTTCCTGGAGAGGTTTTTGAAAAAGAACTTCATGCAGTAAAAGAAGAAAAAGGCGCAAAATTCGATACTGATCTTACGGCTGATGATCTCAAAGAAGTAATTACAAGGTTCGAGAAAGCTGTGGAAAAAGCAAAAGGTAAGAAATTCCCTCAGGACCCTCATGAACAGCTTCATATGTCGATCGAAGCGGTATTCAGATCATGGAACAACGACAGGGCTATCCTGTACAGAAAACTGAACGACCTTAAAAACCTCGCGGGAACTGCCGTGAATGTTCAGGTGATGGTTTTCGGAAATAAAGGCGAAACAAGCGGAACGGGCGTATGCTTTACAAGAAACCCGAGCACCGGTGAAAACAAATTCTACGGCGAGTACCTGATGAACGCGCAGGGCGAAGATGTTGTGGCAGGTATCAGGACACCTCAGCCGATAAACACTCTGGAAAAGCAGAACAAAGCTGTTTACGACGAACTAGTTTCATACAGGGACAGCCTGGAGAAGCACTATAAAGATATGCAGGACATGGAGTTCACGATAGAAGAAGGAAAACTCTGGATGCTCCAGACGAGGAACGGAAAAAGAACCGCCGCGGCAGCCGTTAAAATGGCAGTCGATATGTGCGGGGAAGAGCTGATTAGTAAAGAAGAAGCAGTATTAAGGGTAAAACCGGCTCAGCTCGACCAGCTTCTGCACCCGCAGCTTGACATGAAGATCGTCGCAGGAATGACGCCTCTAGGTAAAGGGCTTCCCGCATCTCCCGGCGCAGCCGTAGGCAAGATCGTTTTTGATGCGCATCTGGCTCACGAGAAGAACGAGGAAGGCGAAAAAGTTATTCTTGTCAGGAACGAGACATCTCCGGAAGACCTGATCGGAATGAACGCTTCCCAGGGTATCTTAACTGCGAGAGGCGGAATGACTTCTCACGCGGCAGTTGTAGCAAGAGGAATGGGGAAATGCTGCGTTGCCGGATGTTCTGACGCAAAAATAAACGAAGAGGATAAAACTCTGATTTTCGGCAGTAATGTGTTCAAAGAGGGCGATGTTATTACTCTTAACGGAAGCGAGGGAACGGTTTACGGCGGATCTATTCCGGTAGTTGATCCTGAACTTTCCGGGGACTTCGGAACCCTGATGGAATGGGCAGACGAATTCAGAGAACTTCTTATAAAGACAAATGCCGACACGCCGCACGATACTGCAGTAGCGGTAAAATTCGGTGCTGAAGGTATCGGACTCTGCAGAACAGAGCACATGTTCTTCGAGGCGTCAAGGATCAAGGCTGTCAGAGAGATGATCGTGGCCAAAGCTACGCCTGAAAGGGAAAAAGCACTTGCCAAGATCGAGCCTTATCAGCAGAAGGATTTCGAGGAAATGTTCAAAGTGCTCGAAGGAAAGCCGATGATAATCAGGCTTCTTGATCCACCGCTTCATGAGTTTCTTCCGAAAGAGGAGGAGGACATAGAAGGCGTAGCTAAAGAGATAGGCGTCACGGCCGAACAGCTTAAGCACACGATAGAAAGCCTTCACGAGTTCAACCCTATGCTCGGATTCAGGGGATGCCGTCTCGCCATAGTTTATCCCGAGATAGCTAAAATGCAGGCCAGAGCAGTTTTCAAGGCCGCTCTGAACGTAAAAGACTCAAAACCCTGGATAGAAGTTCCTCTGACAGGAATATTGAAGGAGTACATTATAGTTAAGGATATTATCGAAGCTGTTGCAGAAGAGCTCGGTGCAAAGGGCAGAGTGGACTATAAGATCGGAACTATGATCGAAGTTCCCAGAGCGGCTCTGACCGCTGACGAATTCGCGCCTCACTGCGATTTTTTAAGCTTCGGAACGAACGATCTTACTCAGATGACCTGCGGATTCTCAAGAGATGACGCCGGCAGCTTTTTAACAAAGTATGTTGACAAGGGTATTTATGAGAAAGACCCCTTCCAGACGATAGACAGGGACGGCGTCGGCAAACTGATGCAGCACTGCATAATCACCGCAAAAGAATCTAATCCGAATATCCATATCGGTATATGCGGAGAGCACGGGGGAGATCCCGATTCAGTGGAATTCTGCCATATGATAGGATTGGACGAAGTAAGCTGCTCGCCTTACAGAGTACCGATCGCAAGACTGGCTGCCGCTCACGCAGCGATAGAGTATCCATATGAAGAGTGCGGATGCGGCTGCGAAGACGATGATCACGATCATGACTGCGGATGCGGACACGACCACCACTAGACCCGAATTACAGCTATAAAAAAAGCCGCTTCAGCGGCTTTTTTTTATCCATAGAGTGTGCTATCTGGTATTGACAGGCACTTTAGGCGATATCTTGGTATCTTTCACAGGTACTGCCTGTTTTGCAGGTTCCGCGTTTTTTTCCGGAACTGCTTCGGGAACCTCTTTATTCACCGGTTCTTTCGGTCCGGCAACTGTGATAGTTATGTCTTTACTGCCGATCTTGTTGCATTTCGTTTTGATCGTTATCTTGTCGCCTTCTTTAGCCTCAGGAATCCTGTATGTAAGATTTCCGGATGCCTGATTGTCCTGAAGCTTAAGTGACTGAGTGATGATCGTCTTGCCGTTCAGTTCGATCTTTACTTCTGATATGAAGTGAGATTTCTCATCTTTGACCGGATGCAGGTAGGTCAGGACGAGATTTTTTGCCGGAGCGCTGAATTTAGCCTTGATGTCAGTTGCCGGATGTCCGTAGAGAGAAAGTATCAGCGCAGTTAAGAGCAGTGTTACGAAAGTCTTTTTCATTTTTTCTCCTGTTTTGGTTTACATTTTTAAGTAGATTACGATCCCGGCGTGCATTGTTGCGAAAGCGAGAGCGAAACCTGCAATTATTCTGTGCCATCTCGGATGAAGTTTTATCACCCTTCTGCCTGTAAGTACCGCTAAAGTAATGAACACATAGGTAATTATACCCAAAGGCATCACAAGGTCATAAAGTTCCATAATGATTCTCCGTTAATTGAATGATAATGCAATATAATATAATATTGAAAGATGTGTTAAAACAAGAAAAAAATTATTCCAGAGTTCCGCAGACCGTAATTTCGTCCCTGTCATGATAAAGGTGTAATATGCCGAATTTAAGGCATCTTCTTTTGAGCAGAAGCTCCGGAGAATTAAGCTTCTCAAGGAGCTGTACAGGATCGACGCGGCCGAATTTCAAGTTAAAGATGAATTTTCTGCACCATTTATTCTTAATCCACTTTTCTAGAAGTTTTATCACCATATTAGGATGCTCTACCATATCGCAGAAAAGCCAGTCGTACTTTTTATCAGGCACGAAAGTGAACGCGTCCGCGGCAAGGCGGGTAATGTTCGCATTGCCTTTTGCTCCGGCTTTCAGTTCGCCGTTGTCAACGGCTGTCACCCTTGCTTCCCGCTTTGCAGCGCTGTAGCTCCATCCTCCCGGCGCCGCACCCAGATCGCAAACTGATTCGCCTGCCTCAGGCTCACACCCGAACGCGCGGTAAGCCTCCTCGATCTTGAGATAAGATCTCGACGGCGCCGCCGGATCGTCGGAGACGCGTCTCTGCCCGAACCAGATGAACTCCGTTGACAGCCAGACTTTGCCGAAGTCCGAAAAATATAGAAATAATCCTTTATGCCTACCGGACTGAACGGGCAGAGTTCTTTGCGAGAGTCTCGCCATCTTACCCGCGATCCGTTTAAGGTCGGCCAGCGCCTGTTCACAGACTGCAGACTCCCTTTTTCCAAGTCCTTTCACTTCCGGATCGAATGAGGAAATGAAATTCCAGCTGTTCTCGAATTGCGTATTTCTGTTCATATTAAAGAATCTTTCAGCGATATCTTTTCCGAGCCCGTTCACTGTCGTTCCTTCGATCAGCTGAGGCTTGATCATGCAGAAATGCGGAAAACAGCAGTCGTCTTTTCTGACGGCCTCATCACCGTCTTTGACTGAAAGTACGGATCCGGGAAGTATCTCCAATATCCTGAACCCTTTCGCTGTAAGTTCATCCGAAAGGAAATTTTCGTATCCGCTGCTGCAAGTGAAGATGAATTTGGCCATTTTTCCTCTTTATGATCAGATAGTGCAATTTAAGCAAAATGACTTGATTTGGAAAGTTAAATTACTTATCATAAGTAAAACAAAACAGGGGAATTTATGAAGATGACGCGAAAACTGATGATTATAGTCCTGATACTGATATTAACTATTACCGTTATCGCTGCCGAAAAGGGCAATTTTTTGTGGAAGGCGACAAAAGGAGCTTCAACGGCATATCTTCTGGGATCTATCCATGTTGTACCTGACGATATCTATCCTTTAAGCGGTAAGATCGAAAAAGCGTTCGAAAGCTCGGACTATCTCGCCGTTGAGGCTGATATGAACAATATCGATCAGAATAAAATACAGACACTGACCATGCAGAAAGGACTCTACCTGGACGGCTCTAACCTCGAGAATGTTATCGACAGCAAGCTGTATGTTAAGCTCACAGAAGTTCTTGACAGTATTAAGATTATTAATATTACGCAGGTAAAGATGATGAAGCCCTGGCTCGCGGCATTAACAATCCCCCAGCTGATGATAATGAAACTCGGCTATAAGATGGACAACGGGATCGACATGCACTTCTTAAAAGCTGCATCTGCTAATAAAATGAATATACTCGAGCTTGAATCGGCGGAATTTCAGATCGAACTCATAAGCGGTTTTTCAGATGAGCTGCAGATAAAATTCCTTGAAAGTTCGCTCGAAGAGTCCGGGAAATTCAATGAGAAGTTCAGCGGGATGATCAGTGCGTGGAAAGATGATGATGTTAAGAAGATGACTGAGATAATAAACAAAGAGATGAAGGACAGTCCCGATCTCAAGCCGGTTTATGACAAACTGATACACGACAGGAATATAACAATGACAGATAAGATAGACGGATGGCTGAAACAAGATAAAAAAGAGACTTACTTCATCGTAGTCGGTGCCGGCCACATAGTTGATAAGGACGGGATTGCCGAACTGCTCAAGAAAAAGGGATATAAGGTCGAGAAACTTTAGGGTTTGAACTCAGCCCTGAACTCGTCGTCTAAGATATCCATGTAAACATCATCATACTCAACGCCTTTCAGGATCACATTATTCCTTCTGCGGCCGATCTCTTTGAAACCGATCTTTCTGTATGAAGCAATAGCCCTTTCGTTGAACGAGAAGCACTTGAGCATCACATTCCTGAAATTCAGATAGTTAAAACCATAAGCCAGAAGAAGCGAAAGGGCTTCAGTACCGTAACCTTTGTTCCAGTAATCCTTATTCCCTATAAATATCCCGCACTCAGCGTTCCTTTCATGGTGGTTGATCTTATAAAAACCGCAGTTGCCGATAACTTCATCCTTAACGGGGTCAATGATCGCGTAATTCTGCTCCTTGGCCAGTTTTTCAAGAACTTCACGCTCGTAGTTCAGACAGAAATTGTACATATAATTACCGAGCCCTTCAGTAACCTCAAGATCGTTCATCCACTTAGTGTAGACCGGATAATCATCAGTATTGATAGGGGACAGGTAACACTTTCTGCCCGACATTTTCTTGAAATAGCGCATTAAGACCTCCGGTTTTTTGATCTCATAATTTACGCAAAATATATCAGAAGTTCAAGTAATACATCTCACACCCTGTTTTCTGCATTTCGTCGGACAAAGCTATGCTAAACAACATAATCAGATTATCTTTCAGTCGGAATATAACTCATACTCCTCAACACTCACTCCTCAACGAAAAAGGGACCATGAAAAGTCCCTTTTTTTATTTCTTGCTTTATAATTGAAAAATCATTAGATTTGTCTCGCCTTTTAAGGCTCCGGATAAAACTTGGAGTGTTACGATTGCAGCAGTCTCCCGACATATATAAAAAGTACCCGTTCTTCAACATCAACAATTTTTGTTAAAAGTATATCTTTGAACTGAAAGTTCACCCCAAAATTACATACAGGCGTATAAGATCAAATTAAAATTGAGGAAAAATTATTATGATATTCAGGAACATACTACAGACCATCGGAAATACACCGCTCGTAGCCGTGAACAGGTTAAATCCGAATAAGAAAGTGGAGATTTATGCAAAACTTGAGTCGCAGAACCCATCCGGAAGCACGAAGGACAGGATCGCGTTGAAAATGATAGAGCAGGCGGAAGCTGAAGGGCTTCTGAAGAAAGGGAAAACCATCATTGAGCCTACATCCGGGAATACAGGGATCGGGCTGGCTATGATAGGAGCTGTAAAAGGGTATAAGATCGAGATAGTTATGAGCAGGGCGGTGTCTTTTGAAAGGGTTCAGATGGTCAGATCATTCGGCGCGAAAGTGATCCTGACTGATGAGAAGCTCGGTACGGACGGTGCAATTATGAGAGCGCGGGAACTGGTAAGTAAGTATCCGGAAAAATATTTTATGCCTGATCAGTTCTCGAACAGGTATAACAGGATCGCCCATTATAAAACTACGGGCGAGGAGATATGGAAGCAGACTAACGGCAGGATAGATCATTTTGTTTCCGCGATCGGCACTTCGGGAACGATAATGGGGGTCGGGAAGGCATTAAAGGAAAATGATCCGAATATTAATATCGTATGCGCCCATCCTGTTAAAGGTCATTATATACAGGGACTTAAGAACATGGAAGAGGCGATAGTTCCGTCTATCTATGATCCTGCTGCGATTGACAAGACGGTCATGGTTGAAACCGAAGCTGCATTTAAGATGACAAAAGAGATCGTCAGAAAAGAAGGGATATTCGTCGGAATGAGCAGCGGGGCGGCCATGTATGCGGCCATTGAAGTGGCAAAGGAGATCAGATCAGGTGTTATTGTCGTTATATTTCCCGACGGTGGTGAGAAGTATCTTTCGACAGAACTTTTTGCAGGAAAATGACCTTTCACACCCCAGTTTCTGCATTTCGTCGGACTAACCTTTGAAACTTCTTTATCCCGTAGTAGATTACCTGTGTAATTGAAATAAACAGATAAAAAAGGAGCACAAAATGAAGATAGATAAAAACCAGATGACAGTTGAAGATAAAAAAGCCGTAGAGGCACTAAACTTCACCTTCAGATTCAGGAACACAATATCAAAATCCAGACACAATTTCTAAGATTCTCCTCATACACTCACTCCTCAACGAAAAAGGGACCCTCAAAAGTCCCTTTTTTATTAGTAAAAATTTGACAAAGAACTTGGACAAAGGTTATATTTGTTTTAATATAATTCTATAAGGTGTATTATGGAAAATACGATCGAGATCAGGAACGTGGCCAAGAGATTCGGAGATTTTACGGCTGTGGACGATCTTACCCTGAACGTTCCAAAAGGGAGTATATATGGTTTTATCGGACCGAACGGATCTGGGAAGACCACTACGCTGAGAATGCTGATGAACATAATTTTCCAGGATTCGGGCGAGATAAATATATTCGGAGAGAAATACAGGCAGTCGTTCAAGGACCGGATCGGTTATCTTCCGGAGGAACGGGGGCTGTATAAGAGCATGAAAGTAGGCGAACTTCTGCATTTCTTCGGGAAACTCAAGAACGGGAAGAACATCCGGTCAGAATCGGAGAGATGGCTGAAAAAACTTGAGCTGTTCGACTGGAAGGACGAGAAGATCGAGACACTCAGTAAGGGAATGGGGCAGAAGATCCAGTTCATCGCATCGGTCGTCACAAATCCCGAACTTGTCATCCTCGACGAACCGTTCTCTGGTCTCGATCCGGTCAACAGGGAGTCAATGAAAGACGCCGTACTCGAACTAAAAAAAAGCGGAAAGACCGTAATATTCAGCACTCACGATATGGATATAGCCGAAAAGATGTGCGATTATGTTTTCATGATCTATAGAGGGAAGAAAGTTCTTGACGGAACGCTAGATTCGATCAAGGACATATACGGGACCGACATTATTAAGGTCATGACAGGAGGAGGAATGCACGTCCTCAAGGAAGTTCAGAATGAGGTAAAAGGAATTGAGAATATCAACGATTACGGACATATTCAGGAAGTAAGGATCGAAAAGGACTGCGATCCGCAGGATGTTCTTAAATCACTTGTAGCGAAAACTCAGGTGATGAAATTCGAGATATCCAAACCCTCGCTTCATGATATTTTTGTTAGAATAGCCAAACCTGTCGCGGATCATGCCGGGTAGGTGCAGAATGCTGGATAAAATAAAAACAATTACTGTAAGAGAATATAAAGCTACGGTCAGGACAAAGACATTCCTCGTTTCGATGATACTTGTACCGATAATGATGTTCGCGGGTATTATTATCATGAAGCTGTTCGAGGACAACGTCGACACTACAGACAAGAAAATAATGATAATCGACAGATCCGGGATCGTTGCGGAACGCCTTGTCGCGATAGCCGAAGAGCGTAATAAGAACGAAGTTTTCGAGAAAAAAGACAACGGCGAACTGAAGAAAGTCAGGCCGAACTACCTGTTCACGATAGTTGAACCGGACGACGCTGAACCTGATAAGCAGAGGTATGAACTGTCTGAAAAAGTCAGGAAAAAGCAGATATTCTCGTTCGTCGAGATAGGCAAGAACGTTCTTCACCCCCAGACTTCGGAGGACGGGAGCGATTTCAGCAGCGTGATCAGATATTATGCCGAAGGAGCCGCTCTGGACGATATCAGAAGATGGCTGGGTAATCCTCTCAATAACGAACTGAGACAGCTCAGAATGAAGGAAGCCGGTATCGATCCCGCTCAGGTAACGGAACTTATGAGATGGGTGCCGGTGAATGGCATGGGACTGTATTCGGTCGATCCGGCGACGGGCGAATACATCGAAGCGCGTGAAAGCAGCGAGGGCGAGGCTATACTTGCGCCGATGGCGATGATGATGATAATGTTCATTCTATCCATACTGGGAGCCCAGCCGCTTCTGAATTCGACAATGGAGGAAAAGAGCCAGAAGATATCCGAAGTAATACTCGGCTCATGCTCTACCTTCGATTTCATGATGGGCAAGATACTGGGCGGGGTCGGCGCTTCGCTTTCGGCGGCGCTCGTCTATGTCGGCGGCGGAGTTATCGCTCTGAGATATATGGGCAGAAGCGACCTGATCCCACTTGAGCTGATCCCGTGGTTTTTCGCATACGCGACGCTTCTGATCACTATGATGGGAGCGATAATGGCCGCGCTCGGTTCCACCTGCAGCACAGCAAAAGAGGCTCAAAGCCTTGCATTCCCCGGAATGCTCCCGATGGTCGTTCCGATGATGATATGGTTCATGATAGTCAGGGAGCCTTTGAGCAGTTTTTCCGTCATAGCCTCGCTGATCCCGCCTCTCACCCCGATGCTGATGCTTTTAAGGCAGAGCACGCCTTACCATATACCCGCATGGCAGCCTTGGATAGGCCTGATCGGGGTTATCCTGTTCACACTGTTCTCGGTCTGGGCGTCGGCAAGGATATTCAGGATCGGAATCCTGTCTTCCGGGAAAGCTCCAAAGCTCGGTACTATAATAAAATGGATATTCAGGAACGATTAAAAGGGAAAGAGTCATGAACATAAAGAAACTGAAAGCGGCGGAAGAGAATTTTCTCGGCAGGTATCCGGGAGGATTCGGTGATCCGGAGATCGAAGCGATAGCGAAGAAGCATAAGATGGAAAAGATGACTGAACTGACCAGAGAATACTTCGCGAAAAAGAACTTCGAAGACCCTTACCTGATAGTCGAGAACTTCGCGAAAATGATAACGAAATCGTCGATGGTGTCCGTCTTTGAGAAAGTGAAGTTCAGGAACGCTTTTCCGGACTTCGATCCGGGAGACAGAGTCGTACTCGCTCAGGGTCTGAAAGACCTTTTCCACGGGAACCAGAAGAAGGGTTTCGGTAACGTCGTGTCGGTGCTTCAGAAATACGATCTCGCCAAATGGCCGGTAGTTACATCAGTGCTAACCTACTTCGAACCTGAAAAGGAAGTGTTCATAAAACCGACGACTGCAAAAGGAGTTATCGAATATTTTGAGATAGAAGGCATAAAATACAGTCCGAAACCGACGTGGGAGTTCTACGAAAAGTACAGAACGGTCATAAACGAAATGAAGAAGCTTACCGGCGGGAAGATCACGGGAAATAATGCCGGGTTCTGCGGATTTCTGATGATGTCGCTAAACTTCGCATGATTTTATTGAAACGGTTTATAATATGAAAATAGGAATAATCGGCGGAGGAGCGGCGGGTTTTTTTTCTGCGATAGCAGCGAAGGAGAATTATCCTCATGCGGAAGTGACAATACTGGAAAAATCGGACAGGCTTTTGTCAAAAGTAAAAATATCCGGCGGAGGCAGGTGCAATGTTACCAACGCCTGCGGTTCTGTTGAAGAACTGTGCGAAGCATATCCGAGAGGCGGGAAGAGTTTAAAGAAAATGTTCTATACTTTCAGCAATCAAGACGCGATGAAATGGTTCGAATCGAGAGGAGTTCCTCTGATAACTCAGGAAGATAATTGCGTATTTCCTAAATCTCAGAATTCTCAGAGCATCATTGACTGTTTTATGAAAGAGGCGGAACGGTTAAATATAGAGATCGAACTTGATTCTGGTGTAAAAAAGATAGAAAGCACCGATGAAAAGTTAGAGATGCACTTTATAAGCGAATCACTACCTCCAAGAATTTTCGATAAAGTAATAGTCGCAACGGGCGGTTCTCCGAAAAAAGCCGGTCTGAACTGGCTTGAGAATTTGGGGCACAAGATCAAGTATCCTGTTCCGTCACTATTTTCCTTCAATATGCCATCAGAACCGGTTACAGACCTCATGGGAATCGTAGTTAAGAACACGCTCGTAAATATTCAGGGAACAAAGATAAAAGCGGCGGGACCGCTCCTCATGACTCACTGGGGAATGAGCGGACCTGTTATTCTGAAGCTGTCATCCTTCGGGGCAAGATTACTTAATGAAAAATATTATAAGTTCAAGATACAGGTCAACTGGGTAAATGAAACGAATAATGAAACTGTAATGCAGCATCTCAGATCTATAATGAGCGATCATGCCAATAAAATTCTAAGCAATTACAGGCCTTACGCGTTACCGGAGAGATTGTGGCATTTCCATCTGGAAAAATACAGTATTTCTGCAGAAAAAAGATGGGGAGAGCTGGGAAATAAAGACATCAATAAGATCAGCAATTTTTTAACGAATGAAGAATATTCCGTAAACGGTAAATCGACTTTCAAAGAAGAGTTCGTTACCTGCGGCGGCGTGAGCCTGAAAAGTATCGACCTGAATACAATGCAGAGTAAAGTCTGCAAAGATCTGTATTTTGCGGGTGAAGTTTTAGACATTGACGGAATTACCGGCGGATTCAACTTCCAGGCCGCATGGACTACCGGTTTTATTGCAGGTAAATTATTATAACTGAAAAAAATGACTTTTTTTATGTCTTGATTTAGAGGCGATTTATTATTAAACTTATTATAACATTCCGGGGCTTTTTATGAAGCATATATTTATTATTTTTCCGACTGCAATCGCATTTTTACTTTCCGCTCAGATACCTGTTTGCGACAGCCTCACGGTCAATAATCTAAAAGTAATATTCATTCAGGGAGACCACTACGAAAGGGGAGTCGGGTATGGATATATGGCCGGAGAGCAGATTAAGGACGTGGCTGTGAATTATTATCTTTACCGGCTCTTCGGTAACAACATGTCCGTATATAATTACTATGTTTCGTTCTTTAAGGACAATTTTGAGATCGAAGACAAATACAGGACCGAAGCCGGAGGTATCATTGACGGAATGAGGATGGGAGGGATAAATCTTTATTCGGAAGTCATGGGCAGAGAGCTTGATTCATTAGATATTCTGTTCGCTAACTCTATTGTTGATTTTAGAGCGCTGTACGCAAAAAGGGAGGGCAAAGATCTTCCTCTTTATATGGGCTGTTCATCGCTGACAAGCTACGGGGAATCTACTGCCGACGATCCTGAGCTTAACGGGGAAACGGTTATAACGAGACACCTGGACTGGAGCGTTGATGAGGTTCTTACGAGAAATCAGGTAATGATAGTACATAAGAACACTTCTGAGGGGGAAAGAAATTTCGTGACGCTCGGATTCGCGGGAATGATGGGAGGGCTGTCTATTATGAGCGATTCCGGCCTGAGCGCGTTCCACAATGTGGGTAATTATTATTCGGATCCCGCCGGTCCGCCTTTTCATCCTATGCATTTAACGATAAGGAACGCGGTAGAAACTGATGATTACAACCGTGACGGCAACAATGATGCATACGATGTTTATCAGGCTGTTCTTGACAAGAACAGGTCAGATTCATACATAATTGAAGCTGCCGCCCCTGCCGCCTCGCCATATCCGTCGCTTGCAGTGGAAGTGAACAACGCATCAGGCGCAGTCATTCGCGATTATACGGTCAATGACCCGCGTTTAGGGCAGAATCTTGTGACGACGAACCATCACAGAAAGCTCTATGACCCGATCTACTGCTACAGGTACGAGAACCTGACCGATTCTCTTACAGCGAACGAAAAAGCGGGAATAATAAGGAACCGCGATGTTCTATGCGCCGCAGCAGGGCACGGTGGAACGTATCAGACCATCCAGTTCATCCCTTCACAGAGAAAATTCAGCGTCTCGGTCGCGAACTCATCACTTCCCGGCCATCTTGCCGAAGTCACGGAGTTTGAGATGGATACGCTGTTTAATACGACCGGAATAGAGGAGAGCTTTCCTGAAACCGCCGCACTTATTTCCGCTTATCCCAACCCTTTCAATCCCGATTGTATAATAACACTGAATTTAAAGAAGGATACTCCCGGCGAGCTTAAAATATTTAATTCTTCAGGAGAACTTGCAGGTGTTGTCAGCAAAGGATTTTTCAGAAAAGGCATCAGCAGCTATAAATTCGAAGGTTCTGATTTAAATTCCGGAATATATTTCATAAGTTTCATTTCGGAAGGCACAAGCGTTGTAAAAAAATCCGTTCTTTTAAAATAGAACCGATAATACCCAGGAGGTCAGTGTATGTTCAAAGATCATATTAAAACAGGATGCGATAATATGGGATGCAATGTTTTCGATAACCTTTCATTTTCAGTCCTAGTAATAGATAAGGATTATAATGTTTTGTCTATGAATAAGAAAGCCTCGGAATTCCTCGACAGCTCTAAGGAAGAAAGAACCAAGTGTTATAATCTGACGCACAACAGGGAAAAAAGGTGCTGGGAATATGGTGAAATGTGTCCGCTGCGAGAGTGTATGGAGACGAAATCGTTCGCCAGAGCGGTGCACAAACACATTTATAACGGAAAAGAGATATTCGAGGAGATAAGCGCGACGCCAGTGTTTGATGATAAAGGTGAACTGATATATATTATAGAGGAATTGCGAGATATTTCAAAGCTGTTAAAGCTTGAGACGGTAATAAACAGCCTGAGAAATGAGGTTAAGACTCTTCAGGGACTTCTTCCGATATGTGCGTCTTGCAAAAAGATTAGAGATGACGAAGGCTACTGGTCTGAAGTCGATAAATATATTTCAGACAGATCCGAGATAAAATTCTCTCATTCGATTTGCCCTGACTGCATGAAAGACCTTTATCCCGAGGTTGCGGAAAGACTGAAAAATAAAAAAAACACAAAATAAGGCTGAAATATGTTCAACAGAATAATTGAAGCTTTGAGATCAAGGGTAAAGCCTTCATTCGATCCGGCAGTACTGAAGGACCGAATAGCTCTTATGACAGAATGGACACCTTTAGCTAGGGGAGGAGCGAATTTTAAGACTCACAAACTTGTTCAGGTTTACTCGAACAGGTTTGAGTTCAGAACGGGCGCGGGTATGATAATATTCGCGGCAGTATTCGCTGCTTTCGGCCTGATATTCCCTGGAGTGATAGCTTTCTCGATTTTATCGGGCACAAAAGGAAGCATGGCAATAATGCTGATACCTGCTGTTTTCGGCCTGATATTTCTTTTGATAGGGATCACTGTGTACCGCACGGCATCTGTACCCCGCGTTTTCGATAAGGATTCAGGTTATTACTGGAAGGGAAGGACAGATCCTAATCTTATGCTGAACAGGGAATATCAGAACTGCGTCAGGCTTCCTGACATACACGCCGTCCAGATTATACCGGAGTGGGTCAGAGGCAATAAATCATCCTATACCAGCTACGAACTGAATCTAGTACTGAAGGACGGCAAAAGGCTCAATGTGATAGACCACGGTAATGTCGCGGCCTTGAGAACAGATGCGGAAGTTATAGCAGGATTTCTTCAGGTACCTGTCTGGGACGCTTCATAGAGCTGTTTTTTTAATTGATTATCCATAATAAATACAGTATTTTACAGCGCGTTTTTTAAAAACCGGAGAGATGCCGGAGTGGTCGATCGGGGCGGTCTCGAAAACCGTTGTGCCTTCACGGGTACCCAGGGTTCGAATCCCTGTCTCTCCGCAAATTAAATGTGATATTATGATACGAATAGCCCGCGAATATATCGGCATCACGAAGATAATTCAGAAGGATGCCTGGAACTTCCTGACCGGCAACTTTTTTGCGGGCTTCGGATTCACCGGATTTTCGCTTCTTTTCAATCTCTATCTCAAAGCTGCAGGAAGGGGAGAAGGCGCGATCGGGAATATTCTTTCGGTCGGCACTTACGCTACGGTACTTTTCATCTTTCCCGCCGCATATCTGGTAAAGAAAATTTCGATCAGGCCGGTCATGCTCGTGGTACCGGTTCTGATGTCTCTCGGTTACGCGATAGCGATTCAGGCGGAAACTCTTCAGGCGGTCATGACAGGTATCGCCATAGCAGGATCTGCGGGAGCCTTCAGCTCCGTGATCGGCGGTCCGCTTCTGATGCAGTCCAGCGGAGAAATAGAAAGAACTCACCTTTTTTCCATCAATCACGCCGTAGCGCTGCTTTCAGGTATCTCCGGTAATCTCGTGGCGGGCAGTCTGCCCGACCTTATGGGCAAAATGGGCGTTCAGGCCGCTTCCGGCTACAGATTCGCGATATTCGCTCATCTGATAATCGCTCTGGTATCGCTATATTTTTATTCAAAGATCAAAGTCAGGCATATATCCTTCAGCGGAAGCGGTAACGGCGAAAAAAAGTTCAGCCTCAACCTTAAGACGCCAAAGAAGCTTCTGGCCTACCTGGCGATCCCTCCGATGACGGTAGGTCTTGGCGCGGGTATGACGATACCTTTCTTAAACCTGTATTTCAAAACAAGATTCTCGCTGGACGCGAACAACATAGGCATGCTTTTCGCTCTCGCCCAGCTCTTTACAATAGGCGGCGCGCTTGTAGCCCCGCTGCTGGCCAGAAGGTTCGGCAAGATAATGTCGGTCATAATGTCGCAGGTTTTCTCGCTCCCTTTCCTTTTTATTCTGGGGATATCGCATTATCTGCCTCTGGCTGTCATCGCATTCCTCATAAGGAATGCTTTAATGAACATGTCCGCTCCGATCTCGTCCAATTTTTCCATGGAAGCCGTTCATCCGGATGACAGGTCGATCACCAGCGGACTTCTTTCACTCGCCTGGCTCTTTACATGGGGTATAACGGCTAATGTAGGAGGGTATCTGATTGAGCATACAGGATACATGCTTCCTTTCGCTTTCACAATGATCTTCTATATCATCTCATCTTATTTGTATTATAAACTGCTTTATCCGGTCGAGAAGAATAAAACTTCGATACCGCAACGAATAAAAGAAGGGTTTATGTGATTTTTTTGTGGAAACAACATTAAAATTGATTTATATTCCATTCGAATTTAATAAATTTAAAATGACGGAGAGAAAAATGGGAAGAGGCGACAAGAAATCAAGAAAAGGCAAAATATTCAAAGGTTCTTCAGGCAATTCAAGACTGAAAAAGAAAAAACTTGTAAATCCGCTGTCAATGCCGGTCGCAGCCGTTAAAAAAGAACAGGTTAAAAAGGTCGAAACAAAACCGGCAGAAAAAAAGGTCGCTGAGAAAAAAGCGGTCGAGAAAAAAACCGCTGCCGCAGCAGAAAAGAAACCGGCCGCAGAAAAAAAACCTGCAGAGAAAAAACCGAAAGCAAAGAAAGAAGAATGATAAAGAAGGTGCCATGAGCACCTTTTTTTATTTGTCCTTGGTAAAGTACAGATGTCTGTTCGCGTACAGAGTTTCAAAGATCTTTAAATAATTTTCATACCTGAATAGAGGTATTTCCCCATTTTCTGCGGCTTCTATCACCGCGCATCCGGGTTCGTCAGTGTGAAGACAGTTCCTGTACCTGCATTTTGAGCTCAACCGGTATATTTCCGGAAAGAAATTCTTAAGTTCTTCAAAATCCATATTCCACATTCCGAACTCTCTGATCCCGGGCGTATCCAGTATATACCCGCCGTTAGATAAACCGAAAAGCCGTGCCTGTTTAGTTGTGTGCTTCCCTTTGAGAGAGTAGGCTGATGTCGCATTTACTTTCTGACCTATATCAGGATCTATTGAATTTAGAAGAGACGATTTGCCCACTCCGGAATTACCGACGAATGCAGATATGCTTCCTTCAGTCAACTGTTTTACGGCTTCAATACCTTTTCCTTCTTTTACGGATGTCTCGAGAACTTCATAACCTATACTCCTGTAGCCTTCAATGTATTCATATTCCTCATCGGTTATTCCGTAATCGGTCTTATTCACAACGATTACAGTATCGATCTGCTGCATATTGCTGTAGGCGAGTATCCTGTCAAGGAACCCTGTGTTAAGCCTGGGTGAATAGACTGAAGTTATAAGAAAAAGATGGTCTATGTTGGCGGCTATTACCTGCTCTTTTCTGATCCCGTAATTGGCGGGTCTGGATATTTTGTTCCTTCTGGGAAGAATTTCAGCTATGACCAGCCCGCTGCCTTCATCTTCTATTCTGACAAGATCGCCCGGGCAGACAGGGTGATGCGATCTTTTTGTCGTGTGAAGAAGTTTTCCTCTAAGGAATGCAGATGTCTCTTTTTTTTCGTAGAGAATGGCATATTCGTTACCGTTGCCGTAAAGAACCCTTGCCTTTTTCAAAGGTCCTCCGATTTAAGCTCTCCGGTTTCTTCGTCTATGTAGAAAATGCGGCCTGACGCGGCACAGAGATCAACTATTCGTCCGGTTCTGTATTCCGCTGTCTTTCGTGCGGAAGTATTAAAATAAGTTACAAATCCGTCGGAATACAGGAATATTCCGCTGTCTGATGACCTGACCATATCATACATTTTTGTTAAAGGCATTTCAGATAAGAACACGCCTTCAGCAGTGTATGTCCGTAAACAGTCTTTATAGAGAAGGTATATTATCCCTCCTGACGACCAGATGTCGGTAAAAGGCACGTCAGAGATTATGATCTCTGAGAAAATACTGTTCCTTATCAGAAAAACAGATTCGCGGTTTTCAGAGGCGGCAATAAGTGAATTATATTCGAAGGGAAAAACCGCGCGTGAAAGTTCGCGGCCGGTCTTCTTGACATCTAAAATCATTTTTACCTCGTATTTCCCGTCAAGCTGCCATATGGTCCCCGACACCGCGTCGCTGAGATAGCTGCGGTACGGGTCGTGTACTGAAAAAAAATCGAACGAACCGGCAGATGAAATGTTCTTAAGGTTCACCAGTTTAATTTCTTTCATCTCGGTATCGAATATTCTGATGATCTTCTCAAACCCGTCAAGTATGTAAACGCTTCCTCCGTAAGTCCATAGTGAAATGTTAACTCTTCCGTAAAGGAAAGGGAGCATGATAAGTAAAAATAATATTGAACTTACAGTTCTGAACATCAGCTGTATTTTAACTTTTAATTTCAAGTAAAGCAAATATAAATTTAAGCCCTTAAATATGATAAAATATTGACTTGACTAAATTTATATATAGCAATAAATTTAACCGTTTTATATGTACGGCAGGAATAGAAAATGGAAGGAAAGGGAAATAAGAAAGTTATTGATCACTGGAAAATTCCGGAGGAAACTTTCTTTTTTAGGACAGCAGGTGTTATTGTTACCTCTCTGACCACTTTTTTTGTATTCATACTGATGTTCATTCTTAATAATACCCGTTACTACAACACAAGGGTAATAAAAAGGGAAAAAGCGCCTTATGTTTTCGCCTCGAACCACACAACGATGTTCGATTCCGGTTTCATAGACTGCGCTCTTTTTTTTACAAAGGGCTTAAGATCTTACAGATATCTTCCCTACCATACTCCGGAGTACGGGAATTTCTACAGGAACAGGCTGCTTTCATGGTATATGGACAGAGTGAAATGTATTCCCGTGGAAAGAGGCAAGGGAATAGACCAGTTCTCGCAGAAGCTCGTAACACAAAAACTTGTCGAAGGTAACGTGGTACATATTTTTCCGGAAGGCACCAGAAGCAGAACTGGTGAACTTCTTCCCGGCAAGGCGGGTGTCGGTAAGAGAATATATGAAAGCAGAGTTAAAGTAATCCCGTGCTATCATGAAGGGATAAGGAATATCCTGCCCGTAGGAACACACTTTCCCAAGTTCGGGAAAAAAATAAGAGTAATTATAGGTGAACCTGTTTTTTTTGACGATTATTTTAAAATGGATAACAGTCCTGCAACATGGAGAGCCATTTCTGACAGGATCATGGAGGAGATAAAGTACCTAAAGGAGAAATTGCATGAGCTCGAAGCTAAACGAAATGCCTGAAAAGAACTGTAATGAATATCTTAAGGACGAGGCCGCTGCCCTAAAAGCGATAGGTCATTTTGTAAGGTTAAAACTTCTGCTAGCTATTGAAATGAAGAAATGTATGGTAAAAGGTCTTGTAGGATGTGTTGAAGAGGAGCAGCCTATTGTATCACAGCAGCTTGCGATATTGAGAAAAGCTAAGATCATCGAAGGGATAAAAAAGGGGAACACTATTTATTACAGGATAATCGACCCGACTGTAAAGCAGATAGTTTCGTTCCTGGCCGAAAAATATTCAAAATCTTGATTTGATTTTTTATTTTTTTTTGTTATATTACATTTTGGAGACCGGTGGACACCGGCCCGAGTCTTTCTCAATTTTTAGTAAAAACACACAAAATAAAAGGCAGCGCATGTTCATCTTAAGGGATAGTTTATGAAAAAGATTTCAATACTGTATCTTGAGGACGATGATCTTGATGTAGAGCTGATCAGAGAGACTCTCAACTCAAGCACCAATAAGTACAGTCTTTTTCATGTCCAGAATAAAAGCGAATTCAAGATCGCTCTAAAAACAATGAAATTCGATATAATTCTTGCGGATTTTAACCTGCCCGACATTGACGGTTACGGAGTACTCTACATTGCAAAAGAGATAACTCCCGACATTCCTACGATAATCCTTTCCGGAACGATAAACGAGGATGTTGCGATCGATACTCTTAAATTCGGTGCCGTGGATTATATATTTAAATCGAAGCTTGATAAACTTCTTCCGGCTCTTGATTCTGCGCTGAAAAAAGGCGAGGAGAACCGCAGGAAAAGAAAATATGAAAAAGAGCTGGCCATTTCCGAGTCGAAATACAGAACGATATTCCATTCATTAACGGAATCAGTATTCATTATCGATCCGTACACGGGTAAAATAATCGATGTGAACGACGAGGCGCTGACCAATTACGGTTATGAAAGAAGTAAAATAATCGGGCAAAAGATTGGAATTCTGACCGGAAACGGAACTGCTTTTCCTGAAGCTGAAGCTCTCGAACAGCTTTATCTGACCGAAAAGTGCAGAGGAGAGGCGGTTTTTGTTACGAAGGACGGAAAGGAAAACAAAAGATCCTACAGGGTCAGAATAATTCCCTGGGAGGATATCAGAGTCTGGATGGTCGTTATAGTCGAGTAATATTATTTCACCGTAGCTATGCTCAACGCGAAGTAATTTAAATAGCCTGCATTTTTCAGTACTGCTCCCGCCTCTTTTGTCGTAGATCCGGTAGTTATGACATCATCGACAAGAAGTATCAGTTTCGATCTCTCGGTATCTGTTTTAAATATATCGAAAATACCTTTGACGTTAGCGCTTCTTCCTTCAGCGTTCAGAGTTGTCTGTGATATGTTATTCTTAACCCTCTTGAGGAGATACCTGTTCACCGGGACGCTCAGTTCTGACGCCAGACCTTCACATATAAGATCTGCCTGATTATAACCCCTTTTCCTAAGCCTCTTTTTATGAAGCGGTACCGGTACAAGTACAGAATGGGAGGGATCTATTATTCCGGCAAGCCTTCTTCCTGCTTCTTTTCCGAGTATGATACCTATCTCGGGACGCTGATTATATTTAAGCTCGTGGATCATAAGCCTCAAACCGTTACCGTAGTCAAACACTGAAATGTGATCTTTGCTCTCGTTCCTGTTCAACGGCAGGTCTTTAAGGCAGTCGTGGCAGACATAAATGCTGTCGCCGAGGTATTCGCCGCAAAGCATGCACGACGGAGGAAAAAGAAGATCTCCGATGTATGAGATCAATATCTTTACAGATTTTATCATTTAATAATATTCTGAAGCTCGGACATGAATTCTTTCACATCCTTGAATTTCCTGTAAACTGATGCGAATCTTATGTATGCGACCTCGTCAGTGTTCTTAAGTTTCTCCATAACGAGTTCTCCGATCGCGGATGATCTGATTGTACCGCTACCGTCGCTGTCGGTGATCAGATCATTATATATCTCATTGACCATATTTTCGATCTTTTCAGGAGATATCTGCCTTTTACGGCAGGCTATCATGATCCCGTTCTTAATCTTCTGCCTGTCGAATTCCTCGACCGTTCCGTCGTGTTTTGCCACAAGAAGCTCGATCTTTTCAATGTACTCGTAAGTTGTGAATCTGTATGCGCATTCAGAACATTCTCTTCTCCTTCTGATAGCTGTATCCTCGCGGACGGCCCTGGAGTCGATGACCTTGCTTTCGATCTTTCCGCATTTAGGGCATTTCATAAAGAAGGTCTCCTTAAGTTACCGAAATAATCGAGGTACTGAATATCTTTGTCGTCCGGGTGTTTAATAATTTTTTCAAGCAGTAGCGTAACTGCCGTTACCGGGTCCTGATATGATGATTTGAGCTTGATATCGCATTCGAGAAAATATCGGATGCACCTTATCAGTTCTGTTACCTTATAATTCTTCGCACAGGTGATCGTGTCCGCATCCCTCCAGGGATTGTTGTAGCCCAGATCATAGGCGGATTTTTCGGGGGTCATTCTTTTGGTGAGCGCGTTGTATCCGATCTCGAAAGCGGAAACGAAAATTCTCGAGAGGAACAGGTTCACGGCTATAGGATCTGTCCTGTTGTTCTTATTTTTGAGAATATTATCGCATATTACTAATGATTTTTTCAGATCCTTTGAGACTACTGCGGTCTGAAGTTTGAATATATTGTATTCCTTAGAAATTCCAAGAACTTTTTCGATATCATCATCAGTTATTGTTTTATCGCCGCAGTATTCGATCAGTTTATCGGCTTCAGCTGCTGCCTGGGTCAGGCTTGTTGAAAGTGAGAGCGTGAAAAGCATCAGCCCGTCGGAAGTAATATTATAACCTTTCGATGCTATGTAGTTCTTGATCCACTGCTGAACTTCCCTTTCGTTCTTTTCCTTGAACTCGAGGGACAGTGTTCTTTTATCCGCTATAAGATCTTTGAAAAAAGATTTTCGTTTGTCTGTCTTTGTTCCTGTAAGGATAAGGACCGTGGAATCAACGTTCTTCCTTAAAAATCTCGACAGCGCTTCAATTAGATCAGCTCCGGCTCTGTCAATATCGGAAATGAGAACGATCCTTTTTTCAGCCATAACAGGAAGTGAGTAGAGTGCGGATGTTATCTGCTCCGGGCTAAAATTCTCCTCGTTGAAATGAGCATAGTTGAAGTCTTTAAGATCGCTTTCAATGAATGAGTTAACTATTTCTGCTGTTTTTATTTCGATCGAGTATCTGTCTTCTCCTGTCAGAAGAAAATTCGTATAGTCTGTGATGATTGTGTCCGCGTTCTGTTTTTTTGCCATTTTCCTTCAGCGTTTTTAATAGAAAATGAAATATAATTTTTTTTAAATTAAATTGCAATTTGTGTTTTACATTCTTAAATTTTCCGCGAATTAATTAAATTAAAGGTGATATAATGAGAACAATTCTATACGACGAACATGTAAAGCTCGGCGGAAAGATCGTAGATTTCGCGGGATGGGAAATGCCTCTCTGGTATAAAAAAGGTCAGAGCGCGGAACATCACGCCACAAGAAAGGCCGCAGGACTTTTTGACATCTGCCACATGGGTGAATTCGACATTACGGGAAAAGGAAGCGGAGAGATGATGTCGGGACTTCTGACTAATGATGTTTTGGGGATGGAAGAAGGTCAGGCGATGTACAATTTCATGCTTAATGAAAAAGGCGGCGTTATTGACGACTGCATAATCTATAAATTCAGCGATGAAAAGTGGATGCTCGTTGTAAACGCCGGAGGGATTACGGGAGATTTTGAATGGCTTAAAGCGCACGCTCCTGCCGGTGTGACCGTCACGGACAAAAGCGGTGAAACCGCAAAACTTGACCTTCAGGGACCGAATGCTCCAAAGATTGTAAGGGATCTCGCCGGGGAGTCCGTGCTTGAAAAATTCGGTTTTTTCAGATTCAGGGACAATGTTATGCTCAATGATATTCCCGTACTTCTCTCAAGAACGGGTTATACCGGCGAGATCGGTTTCGAGATATACTGCGGGATCAGACATGCGGTCAGGCTATGGAACATGCTGCTGGAAGCGGGAGAGAAATACGGAATAGAACCGTGCGGACTCGGCGCGAGGGACTCTCTGAGAACCGAGGCGGGTCTTCCGCTGCACGGACACGAGATACATCCGGACATACCCGCGCTGGACACTCCCTGGAATTTCGTTTTCGAATGGGAGCATGAATTTATAGGTAAAAGTGCACTGTTAAAGGTAAAAGCGGAGGGTAACAAGCATATCACCCTTCCTTTTGTGATGAACGGAAGAAGCAAGGCTATGCACGGATGGATTGCTAACATGGACGGGAAAAAAATAGGGCATGTCGTTTCCGGAGTTCTTTCACCCACACTGGAAAATAAACCTATAGGTTTTCTGATCTCGGAACTGCCGCTTGAGCCGGGAACAAAATTGACTTTTAACGAGGAAGGTAAGTCAAGGATACTGGAAGGGGAGATATCGGCATCTCCATTCGTAAAGCCTACATCCCGAATGAAGATGAAGAATTTTCTTTAGGTAATAAAAAGGGCGGTCATACCGCCCTTTTCTGTTACTTTAACATCATAGCTTTACTTATCTTACTGCCGCCCGTATCAGAACTCAATCTGAAATAATAGACTCCGGAAGCCATCTGTCTGCCGTTCTTGTCTTTTCCGTTCCATTGAACAGAATGCGAACCGGCTTTTTTGAATCCCTTTTCAAGTACTGACACTATTCTTCCTGCAGTATCGAAAACAATAAGGTTAATATTCATATCCCTGTCCAGATTAAACGATACAGTAGTTTCAGGATTGAACGGGTTGGGATAGTTACCGTACAGCTCAAACCCTTCCGCGATTCCTGAAATATCCTCTTCGATCGAGTTTCCTTCTTTGACATTAATAAGTGCGGTTTTCTCAGGTGAAGTGGTCGCACCGTAAGTAATTGTGTATTTGAACTCTGCAATTCCCTCGAATTCCGCTGCCGGCGTGTAGTCGAAAGCTCCTGTAGCCGCATCTGTCAGAACTGCCGTTCCGGAAACGGGTGGTGACGTTATTTCATAAAGAGCTGAAGGGTCATCGTCACCGAGCAGAAAAGAGCTTATCGCAGTATTTTTCTCCGCGAAAAAATATACGGGTGCTTCTGAAGATATCCAGTAGCTCAGGTCGCCCGAAACGAAAGCTCCGTCATGCAGTTCTGCCATATCCTCAGTATAATCGTAAAAACCTTCAGTAAAAGGCCAGTAAGATACCAGAGACTCGGACGCGACATCAGGTTCCGATCTCATAATGCCTCTGATAGTATCAATAGAAATAGGCTGGTTCCAGAGAACGGTCTCGTCAATGATACCGTCAAGATAAACACCGTTGGAGAAGCCGACTTTAAGTGTGGCCGATTCGTCGTGAAGCATAGGTGAAGATGCGGTGTAACTTGTTTTAATGTTGTCAAGGTCGCCGTTAATATAGATCATAAGATCTTTCCCGTCATATACAAAATCCAGATGATACCAGATGTCAGGCTGAAGAGCAGTAAGGCTGTATATCCTTCTTGTTATACCGTCCTGCGTCTTAACGGAGAATTTGAGAAGGTTGTTGCTTTGGACTATTACGCTCCAGCCGGTATTGCTTGAAGAGGATTTTGAAACCAGGCCATGTTCAACATTATTAGAATTAAGCTTTACCCATGTCGAGAATGAAATGTTCTGCATTGCGTTAAGTGCTGAGGAAGTGCCTGCATCCATGTAGGATACTTTTCCGAAATCGTACGCGTTCCCGAAAGCCGCCATAAGTGATCCGCTTCCGAATTTAAAGTAGAACTCGTCGAAACTGTTATCATTCCTCGTAGTGCAGGTTACTATTATCTTTGAAATACCGTCGGACAGTCTGTTCAAAGTCAAGATACTGTCCGTAATCGAATACTGAAGTCCGTCAATGCTGCTTTTAGGATCAATGGAATAAGTGATCTGATTTCCGGAAAAATGATCGTTCAGGTTGATCTGATAACTATTTTCATTTGTCTGAATGTCGGGTATAGGGTTGACAAATGTTATCTCCGGAGTTTTAGGAACGATATCTTTGACAACAGCCTGGTAATCGTTGAACGTATATCCTCCCGGGTTCAGATTGTCGATCGAATAATATCCGTCGGCAGAACCGCCCCAGCCCCAGTTGAAGTGATAGAAGTCACTGTCCTGATATCCGTCGCAGACGAAAGCGTGGCCGCCGCCGTCGCCCTGTCCTGAATAGTAAACCGGCAATCCGGCATCGAGCTGACCCTGTAGCATTGTTCTCCATCCCTGAGCGGTATAAGATGATCTGTAAACATGTGAAGCTGAGAGGTTATATTTAAAGTAAGTTTCAAGAGCATACGGGACATCTTCTGAATAAGCCCCTGAAGCATCAGAACCGTACATCATTTCTACTGCGACACCGGCATGGTAGGATATCTGAGCGACTTCATGGATCTGTTCGGCTGTGGAACCTCCGCTCAATGCGTTCGGCATTTTATCCCAGTTGTATCTTGAAAGGTAGTAATCAACTTCCAGAAATTGTCCCAGCTCTGTATATGAATGGGAACTTTTACCTACAGCAGGATATTTGTGGTAATACATTATCTGTGACATTGCCGTGGCAACACATCCCACAACGGATAGCGATCCTCCGTCAAGAGGGCAGTAGTTGTTGTAAAGAGGACTCTGATTCCAGGTAGAAGTTAAAAGCGGTGTTACGGCCTTTCCGTTTTTTGGACTTATATCGTTATCGAGTACTTTCTTCCACTGTATCACAGTTTCAGCATTGGAAAGTTTTTCAGATCTTATTTCATTGACGGCTTTAATATACATTCCCAGCCAGAAATCTATGTTAGACCTTTCATGGCCGCTTTCGAATCTGCCGTCTGCTGAATAGCCCAGAACCGGCGTCGAGGCATCATCAGCTGCTATAAGCGCAAAGCCGCCGTATTTGAAATTAAATATGTGCACAGCATCGGATATAACTATATGATCCGAGACCGTCTGATAACTTCCCGCTTTATTAATACCTGAAAGCCAGTTCTTAGCCGCTTTTTCCGCTGTCACTCTGTCAACAGGCGTTCCGTTGAGCGATACGAGAATCATTGCCAGCAGGATAGTAATAATCATTTTCATTTTTTTGCCCCGTTCCTTAAATTAATTAGCCTATCAAATTTAATAAATATTATAAAATAATCAATGAATATAATCATAAACTTAATCGAATAATCCCGAAATAAGACTGAAGTCGTCGGAATTTATGGAATAACACTGTTGTTTTTCTCTGTCGAACGCAATATCCATTTCTCCGAACTTGGCAAAAACAATTTCCTTTGTTACTGATCCGGTACTCACAAATAAAGAGATGTTGTCCGTTAACAATGTTTCATCAGCATCATCCACAAATCCGCCGGCTTTGAACATCGAGAGTTTTCCTGTCAGCTTTCTGATCTTTTCCTCATCGAACTGATGAGCTTTTCCGTTCAATGATCCATCCCACAGTTCATTCTTCTTTTCAATGACCGCAGTATCTTTTCCTCTCATAAGTGAAATTTTTGTCAGACTGCCGGCATTCGAGCTGAAAATAATTTTATCTCTCCATGAATCTATGTCCGCAGAAAGCCTGTAACGGGGGAAAAGCGTTCCAATGAAAACTTCATCTTTCCCCGGAAGTCTGTAGAACGTATGTCTTCTCTCCTGATCGTCTTTACCTATCAGATATGAGAATTCGGAATTGTCCTGCAGTCGGAATTTTATTGTTAGCGCTGAGCTGTCAACTCCGAACTTTGAATGTTTTTCAGGTTTGTCGGAGATTCTGTTCAAAACAGAAACCTCAGAGGCATGTTTGAGAAGCGTATTCACGGCATTCATATCCGCCGGGTAGGCTTTTTCTCCCTCGACGAACCAGTTACCCACGCCTTTTTTAAGCGTAACCGGGTTATTTCCGGATATAAGAGTGACCTGTACTATCTTCAGCGTGTCGGTACTGAGCATTTTACTGTCCGTGTCCTCAACGTTCCCTGTAGGTTTTTTAACAAGATATAACGCGGTCACTGCCAGGACGGCAAGTATAAAAAAATATATTGTTTTCTTCTTCATGAGACAGTATCTCCCTAATTTATTTGAGACTGAAATCCTTTCTTTTCTTTCCGGAATACCATCTGAATATTCCGATCAGCGCAAAAAGAAGCGGGATCATTGTGACATTGAGGGCTTTTATAACTGTTTTCACAGCGCCGCTGAGCTGCTTAAGAGGTCTCTGCGTGATTTCTTTTGACCTGATAGATATAAGCGCTTCATCTGCGTTCAGCCAGTCAGAGAGATTCAGGAACAGGTTTATATTCTCTTCGGATCCTATTTTCCCGTCCGCGAAGAACTCCGCGTCTCCGCAAACCGTAATTCTTGTGTCCGCGCTCTTTACGCCGCTCAGGAAATACGAGCTGAACGATCCTTTAACCAGAGCCAGAACGGGGATGCCAGACCTATCATAAGGATAGTCATTTATATCCCTGTCGGCCATAATATTGTAATTGCCGGACTGAAGAAAGGTTTCCGGTGATGTTCTGGCGACGATCTCTAGTTCAATACTTTTTTCTTCCGCATAAGATGTGTCGAGCGAGCTGGCAAAATACATATTGAAAGCGTCGATCTTCTGCGTGACGGGGTTTTTCCGGTTCAGATTGGTTATCAAAGGCAGGAACGGATATTTGATCTGATTCGCGAAAGAAAAGAATCCCTTCTGCTGTCTCATTGTTATCATCCCGGCCTGTTTGTCTCCGATCAGGTCTGTGTTGACGCTCACGCCGTAGTTCATCATCAGGGAGTCTAAATTGGTTTCGATCTTTTTCACATTCTGCATCTGCAGGTTTACATCTGTCTTGTCAATAAAAAAACCTATCTTTCCCCCTCCGGTAAGATAGTTGTCAATAGCCTGGAGCGCTTCCTGAGTAAAATTTTCCCTCGGGCCGATTATAAGAAGAGAAGAGAGCTTGTCAGGATCGAGCTCTTCTTTTGTCGCGCTTACAGGGCTCACAACATAATTGGATGAAAGTACCTGATATGCCGTCTTTATAGATTCAAGTTCAGTCAGACCGGGGCCGGAGAGGATGCCGACAGAAGGCAGTTTATCTGTAGTGATCTTCTTTATCATGCTCGTAAGCTGATATTCGAGAGCAGGAAGATCGCCTTCCTGAATGAAAGGGATGATCTCTTTTTTATCCTCATATAGCATCACCATGCCCATAAAGACCTTCTTTACTTTGAACTCGTCCTTTTCAAGGAGCTGAACCTGAGCTGACGGAAGCTGATAGGTCATTATCTGTTTGGAGAATTCCTCGTCGGAAGGTTCGATGAACTCATAGTAGAAATTCCCGTTCGAATAAGCTTTATATTCCTCGAGATTGTCTCTTACCATAGCCGGAATGATCTTCATCTGCGGAGGCAGTTCGTCTGAAAAAAAACATTTCACGATAACCTTGTCATCAAGCTCGGCAACGGTTTTTCTGCTGGCTTCGGAAAGTGAATAGATGCCTCCTTCGGTCAGGTCGAAACGGGTGAAGATAAAAAATGAGATCATGTTCAGGAACAGAGCTGTTAAGACAACATAAAATATCCTGTAGAAATTCTGCTTTTTTTCGATCGAGGAAGCAGCCCCGAAAAGAAAAACGGCCGTCACAGAAGCGAAATAGATCACGTCTCTTGAATCGATAACACCTCTGAGCATATTCGAATAATGCGATACCGCTCCGGCATAGTCAAAAAATTCGGGGAAAGGCAGGAACATCAGCAGGTTACTCACCATTACCAGAAAAAACAGAATTACGAAACTTATAATGAAAGCTATGATCTGGTTGTCGGTGACAGATGAAGTGTATATGCCGATGGCAGTGAAAGCTGATCCCATGAGTATAAGTCCGAGGTAGCCTGAAAAAAGAACTCCCCAGTCAGGTTCGCCTAAGATCGCTATCGTAAGAATGTTGGGCATTGTGAGAAGTATTGCCAGAACAAGAATACTCAGCGAACCCATGAATTTGCCGGTTACGATCTGAGCTTCGGTTACAGGAAGTGTCGTTAGCAGCTCTATAGTTCCGCTCTTCTTTTCTTCGGCTATCATCTTCATTGTAAGCGCAGGAACAAAGAAAAGAAGAAGAAAAGGTATTATGTTGAAATTCGATCTGAGTTCAGCCTGACCGCCGTCGATGAAGAGAGTGTTGGTGAAGAACCATCCAGTCAGTGCGAGGAACAGTATTATGATTATGTAGGCGGCCGGTGAAGAAAAATATGATCTGAATTCTTTTTTCGCTATTTTAAATGTGCCGATCATTCTCAAGGTCCTCCTAGAAAGTTAATTCTCTGAATACTTTTTCGAGCGAGTCTTTTTCAAGCCTCATTTCGATTATCTTCGCTCCGCTGTCAACGCAGATGTCGAAAACTCTGTCCCTGACGTCGGAATCCTTATCGGTAAAAATACTGTACGAGAATTCGCCCGGCGCAGACGCGGGGGCGGTTCTTACGTCCTTCACCGAATAAACGGATCTTAAGCCTGCGCCGATATCCGCTGATGATCTGACTGTAAGGATTATCTCTCTGTGGTTGGCGATGCTGTCGCTCATAGAATCCGGAGAGCCGTCGGCAACTATTTCACCGCGATTGATGATAATTGCCCTGTCGCAGACGGCCTGAACCTCCTGCAGTATGTGGCTGGAGAAAAGCATCGTTTTCTCTTTGCCCAGCCTCATGATCAGATCCCTGATCTCGAGTATCTGGTTTGGATCGAGACCCGATGTGGGCTCGTCGAGGATCAGGATCTCGGGGTCGTGTATCAGGGCCTGCGCCAAACCGACCCTCTGCCTGTAGCCCTTGGAAAGGGCGTCTATTCTTTTGTACGCTACCGATCTGATGTCGCAGAGGTCGGAGACGGCTTTTATCCTGTCCGTTACCGACTTTTTCGGTATGTTCCTGATTTCGGCTACGAATTTCAGGTAATCGAGAACGGTAAGATCGGAATACAGAGGCGCGTTCTCAGGAAGATAGCCTATCATCTCTCTGATCTTAAGGCTGTTGGACCAGATGTCGTATTCGTCGACGGTAACATTTCCGTCAGTCGGATACATGTAGCAAGTGATGATCTTGAGCAGAGTTGTTTTGCCCGCGCCGTTAGGACCCAGAATACCGGTGATCTCTCCCTTGTTGATCACGGCGGAAAAATTCTTCAGGGCGTTTATCTGCCCGTAGTTCTTGGAAACGTTTCTGATTGAGATCATTTTGTTTTCCCGCATTTAGTTAAACATTTCTGCTTTGCAAGCGATACAAATTTAATTCATACCATCGGTAATCGAAAGTATTTTTTTGCGGATTTTACCGAACAAAAACGCGTTTTGTTCCGTTTAACGAATTGATTTGACAATTTAGAAAAAAAAACATAATTTTCGCACCTTGAAATTAAACGGAAGATCACTACTATGGAAGAGAAAAAAAACACACCTGATCTAAAGAAGGTATTAAGATCCGCCGCCTACCTTGTAATAACACTTTTCCTTATAATGTCGTTCGTTATCTCGGCTTACAGGATACCTACGGGATCAATGGAAAGAACGCTCAGGATAGGAGATATGCTGCTCGTTAATAAATTTTATTACGGATTCAGATCACCCGACTGGTTCGGAATTCCTTTTACCGAGTTCGGTTTCGACATACCATGGTTCAAAACACCGCTTTTCAACAGCGTAAAGCAGGGTGATGTCGTGGTTTTTAAACATTTTGACGAACAGATGAACCAGTGGCTCTATTATGTTAAAAGATGCGTTGCTCTTCCCGGTCAGACGGTCGAGATAGTCAATAAGGATCTTTATGTCGACGGTAAACTCTTCAGTGAATTTTACGATACTGTAGAAGTCGATGAAGCTAATATAGATCTGAAAGCTAAAGCGAGGTTCGAAGACCCTCTCAGGACTTTTCCTCAGAACGATGAAAACTTCAAGAACAGCCTTATAAA
>DAIMKZ010000012.1:0-32346 GCA_036721445.1 Candidatus Delongbacteria bacterium | reverse complement strand
AAAATGACAGAAATAAATCAGAAAATACTGGTGATCGATGATTCTCCAAAGAACATTCAGGTAGTAGCGAATTTTCTTCAGAATGAAGGGTATGATCTCTCTTTTGCATCCGACGGAAAAGAAGCGGTGCAGATCATGAAAAAGGAGAATTTCGATCTGATACTGCTGGATGTAATTATGCCTGAGATAGATGGTTTTGAAGTTTGTAAAAAGATCACTTCAGATCCTTTATATAAGGACATTCCAATATTGTTTCTGACAGTTAAGACCGATCCGGACAGTATAATCAGAGGTTTTGAAAGCGGTGGTGTAGATTACATAACAAAACCTTTCAATCCTTATGAGCTGCTGGCAAGAATAAGAACCCATTTGAGGCTTAGAGCGGCCCAGACAAAGCTGAAAAGCAATAATGAAAAACTCATAGAAGAAATGAGATTGAGGCATAAAACTGAAAGACAGCTTAAGAATCTTAATGCCGAACTTGAATATAAGGTCAGTGAAAGGACCAAACATATCTATAAACTGGCAGGTATTATTGATCAGCTTTACGAGGATGTAATAATCACGAATAAAAATGGTATGATAGAATATGTTAACAGATCATTCGAACGAAGTACTGGTTTTTCTTCCGACGAAGTGATAGGAGATATTCCCAGATTCCTGGAAAAAGGAAAGTACTCGGAAAAATTTTATAACGAATTGTGGTCCGCAATAAAAAGCGGAAAAACATGGAGAGGTGTTTTTGATAATGTCAGGAAAGACGGAACTAAATATCAGGAAGAAGTGACTGTGGTTCCCATAATGAATCACGGAGAAGAACCTGAAGGATATTTTTCTTTAAAGAGAAACATATCGGATCAGCAATAGCAATTTAATATTTTTGTTTTATGGTAAATGTTGTGAAAAATATTCATTTGACATTGAGTTTATTTTTAATTAACTATCTTAATGTAGTATTAACCTGAAAGAAAGGCACAATGACAGTTGCTGCGGAAATAAAAACGGGAGACCTGTTAGATATAAGGGGAGATGTCTGTAAAACTATCGAAGCTGTTAAAGAAACTGACGGCAGATACAGACTCAAAATGTTCAATTTCTTGAACGGCAGTGAGTTCTTTGAAGTATCAGATGGCGAAACATCTGTCGAAAAGTCCAGTTATGAATCATATGAATTCGTACTCAAAGAGAAGAAAACTGATTCTCTCGTATTTCAGAGCGGCTCCGGTGAGGAACAGGTAGAGGTGCCGGTCTCGGTACTGGGGGAGAATGTCAAACTGCTCAGGAACGATGAAACGGTATTTATCAAGTATGTGAACGGATTGATCGCAGATATCGAATTGCCCAAGATCGTAGTGCAGATAGTAGAATCCACCGAGGATATAGAAAAAGATAGTACAAGAACAGAATTCATTAAAGAGGCTAAATTGCTGAACGGAAAAAGTATAATCGTTCCGGCATTCATAAAGAACGGCGATAAAATAAAGATACATCTTGATACAGGTGAATATATCTGCCGGGACTAAAATAATATGTTATAATATAAAAAATAAAAGGGATTGAAAATGGAAAAGATGCTCTTACTAGGAGACGAAGCTCTCGCACAGGGCGCGATCGATGCAGGAATGTCCGGTATGTATGCGTATCCAGGTACGCCTTCAACTGAGATCATGGAGTATGTTCAGAGATCAGGTTATGCAGCGGAAAGGAACATCCACAGAAAATGGTCCGCCAATGAAAAAACGGCAGCGGAATCAGCTCTGGGAATGTCATATGCTGGAAAAAGATCTATGTGCGCCATGAAACATGTGGGATTAAATGTTGCTGCGGACTGTTTTATGAATTCAGCTATAACCGGTGCTAATGGGGGAACAATAATTACCGTAGCTGATGATCCTTCGATGCACTCGTCTCAGAATGAACAGGATTCAAGAAATTACGGCAAATTCGCTCTAATGCCGACCTTTGAACCTTCGAACCAGCAGGAATGCTACGATATGGCTTTTCACGCATTCGACATGAGCGAAAGATATCAGATACCGATCTTAATGAGGCTTACTACAAGACTTTCGCATTCCAGGAGCGGAGTACTTCCGAAAAACCCGCTGGAACAGAATGAACTCAGGCTGCCTGAAGATAAAAGGCAGTTCGTTCTTCTTCCTGCCATAGCAAGAAAAAGGTACAAAATGCTGCTTGCCAACCAGAACAAATTCGAGCAGGAAAGTGAAACATCGCCTTTCAATTCGTATCATGAAGGAAGCGATAAAACCACAGGTGTAATAGCCTGCGGTATCGCTTATAATTACCTTATGGAAAACTTTATCGGCACTCAATGCCCCTATCCTGTACTGAAGATCAGCCAGTATCCTCTTCCGAGAAAGCAAATTGAGAAAATAACATCCGAGTGCGATACCGTTCTGGTTCTTGAAGAAGGCTCACCTATGGTGGAAGAAATGCTTAAGGGATATCTCGGGAATTGTCTTAAGGTAAGAGGAAGACTGGACGGTTCACTTCCGAGGGACGGCGAGCTTAATCCGAATCTGGTTTTGCAGGCCGTTACCGGTAAAATTTCAAGCGTTCTCAGCGTTCCTCAAATTGTTGCGTCAAGACCGCCCAAGTTCTGCAACGGCTGCGGGCATATTGACGCATATAACGCTCTCATCGAGGTCATGAAGGAGTACGGCGACGGGCATGTCCTTGCGGATATAGGCTGCTACACATTAGCCGCGCTTCCGCCGTTCCAGGCCATAAATTCGTGCGTTGATATGGGCGCATCCGTTACAATGGCTAAAGGCGCTGCGGACGCCGGGCTGTTTCCGGCAATAGCCGTAATAGGGGATTCGACCTTCACGCATTCCGGGATGACAGGGCTGCTTGACGCAGTGATCGAGAACACGAACATGGTAGTTATGATACTGGACAACTCAACTACCGGGATGACCGGCGGCCAGGATTCGCATGCGGTTGACAGGCTTGTCTCGATCTGTGAAGGTCTCGGAGTCCATAAGGATCACATAATCAGGGTAGTACCGCTTAAAAAAAATCACGACGAAATGGTGAAAGTGATCAGACAGGAGATAAACTACAACGGTCTGTCCGTAATAATTCCAACAAGAGAGTGTATGCAGACGTTGAAGAGAAAGACAAAAGCCAATAAATAAGGACGGTAAAACATGAAAAAAGATATAATTTTAAGCGGGGTCGGAGGACAGGGAATACTTTCGATAGCGACCGTAATAGGTTACGCCGCAATAGATTCCGGTCTCTTTATGAAGCAGGCAGAGGTCCACGGAATGAGTCAGAGAGGCGGAGATGTCCAGTCTCATTTGAGGATATCGGACAGAGAAGTGTGTTCAGACCTTATACCTTTCGGCGGAGCTGACATGATACTTTCTATCGAGCCTATGGAGTCTTTAAGATATCTGCCTTATCTGTCTTCTGACGGATGGGTGATAACCAACAGTACACCTTTCGACAATATTTCCAACTATCCTCAGATGGACGATGTGAAGAGTGAGATAGCTAAAATAAAAAATCACATACTTATCGACGCGGACGATATAGCGAAAAATATCGGATCTCCAATGTCTATGAACATGGTAATGATTGGAGCTGCTTCGGATTATCTCGGTGTGGATTTCGGCAAGCTTGAAAAGGGTATAAGATTCATCTTCGGAAGAAAGGGTGACGAAGTTGTGAACAAGAACCTTGAAGCCTTAAAAGCCGGCAAGGAATTTGCGGGGAATTTTCTGAAAAAATGAAATTCTATAAAATGCACGGAGCCGGGAACGATTTTATTTTCTTTACAGGAAATAAAATCATGTCCTGCGCAGCCGTACAAAAGTTATGCGACAGAAATTTCGGGATCGGGGCGGACGGTGTTATTATAATCAGAAGATCAGTCTGCTCCGGGTATGATTTTACAATGAAGTACTATAATTCCGACGGCAGCAAAGCGAATTTCTGCGCGAACGGCGCAAGATGTTCGGTGCTTCTGGCATCAAGATCGGGATATTTTAAAGGCAGACGGTGTTCTTTCAAAGCGGGCGACGGGAAGCATGAGGCAGAATTGCTGCCGGGAGATAAAATTAAACTTGAATTAAAGAAACCCGAAGAATATGGGGCGGGATTAAAATTCAAAGGTGTCGGGCAGGAATGTTATTTCCTCAATACAGGTGTAGAGCATGTTGTCTGCTACACTTCTCAAATTGATAAACTCGATGTTAAGAAATTAGGAAGCATTATAAGATATGACAGTAAATTCTCCAAAGGAACAAATGTCAATTTTATTCAGAGAGCAAGTTCCGGTAACCTCAGGATACGTACATATGAAAGAGGAGTGGAGGCTGAAACCAGAGCCTGCGGGACTGGTATTTCTGCAGCAGGCTGGCTTGATATGACGCTTACGGGAGATTATAACGAAAGGAAAATAACAACAGCTGACGGAATAGAACTTACGGTTTCATTGGAAAAAGAAAAACTGTTTCTCACAGGTCCTGCGGAATTAGTATTTGAAGGCCGCATTACAGTCTGAAATCGATAAAATACCGTTTATGAATATATTTTGTTTTTTCGTCTGATTTTGCTTGATAAAATTATACAACTCGTTTATCTTTCGACTTTATTTTTGCTTAATTAATATAGAATGAAAAAAATTAAAAATACGGGAACAAAATGAGAAGTATTTTTAGGATTTGCCTGCTGCTGTCTGCATTCGCGGCGGCTTTTGCCCAGGATAATGACCCAGCGGAATCAAGGGAGGATATCCTATGTAAAGAGGTTGCACAGGACGTCATTAATATTTACAGGAACTGGAGTCCGAAAAGAGATTTTGACATTCTGTATCCCAGGGTAAAAGGCTATGTTGATGATTTCTATTCGGATTATCCTGATTTTAACGATGAAATTATCAGAAAAGATAAAGTCGACGAGCCGCTCAATGACTACGAAAAAAGAGCACTTGTCGCGTACAAAGCGCTGAAAACGGACCTTATATTCGAGGAAGTGGCCCGATTCATAACTACAAAAGATTTTTACTGGGGTTATATACCCGATTCTCTGGACAAACAGATAAGCCTGGCCGCACAAAAAGTAAAAGATCATATAAACTCAAAAGAAACCGAGCTTCTTCAGGGTCAGGAAAAACTGGTGTCAGAGCTTCTTGAGGAGACCAGAAGAATAGAAACCGAACTTTCGGAAATGAATAATATAACTGATCTGGATGTAGTGAACGAGCTATTGAACGACGAGCAGTATAATAATGAGATGTTTCAATTCCATACAAGGCTGGATTCTTTAAAAAAGAATGAAGGCCGCGAAGAGATAATTTCAGGACTTATAAAAGAAAATTATGACAGGATTGAGTATTATATTAATAAGAAGAAAAAAGATCTTATTACTCAGAAAAGGGAAGAATACATTTCAACAAGAGAATACTGGATCGAAATGAAGCGAATAACTCTCTTTGACCTGAAGGAAGAGGAAAGCTACAGATTGAGCGATCTGATCTCGGAAGCTCAGATCCCGATGGTTGAAGAGCTGGGTATCGAATCATTTGACGTAAGCGACGAGCTGATAAAAAAGATCGGAACAAATGATCCCGAAGCTGAGGATGAGTTTATTTTTCAGATAAAGAACAAATTCTACAGCGGTCTTACAAGTACTTTCGGCACTTATGTCCTTTATGACGATATTCCTGTATTCAGGACTTTCAGGATGAATGTTCTGATCGGAACACTGATGTTCATGATCCTGTTCTTCTATGTTTTCATCCAGGTGAAAAAAAGCAGAGAGGCGATGTATATCAGGAAGATACCCGGACTTGATGCGATTGATGACGCGGTAGGGAGAGCCACCGAAATGGGTAAGCCTATCGTTTATGATTCAGGACTCGGGGGATACACTCATATAGACACGATCGCGAGTATGCTGATTTTGAAAAGCATAGCTAAAAAAGTAGCCGAGTTCAAAGCTGAGATATATGTCCCCACCTGCGACCCGATAATCCTTCAGATATCTGAGGAAATGGTCGCTTCGGGATTCCTTGATGCCGGATATCCGGAAGATCATAAAAAAGACAACATTTTCTTTATTGCTTACGACCAGTTCGCATTCGCGGCCGGAGTGGCGGGAATCCTTTCAAGGAAGAAACCCGCGACAGCTTTCCATTTCGGATATTATTATGCTGAATCGCTTCTTATCTCAGAAGCAGGTTTTACCGCAGGAGCTATACAGGTTGCAGGAACTACTGCTGTTTCTCAGCTGCCTTTCTTTATCACATCCTGCGATTATACTCTTATGGGTGAGGAGCTTTACGCCGCCGCCGCTTATATTTCGCGCGATCCGCAAATATTGACGAATCTGAAACTGTCGGATTACGCTAAGGTAGCGATAGGTATACTTTTCATTATAGGTACGATATTACTGACGATCAATTCCGAGTGGACATTTCTGCAGGATTTGATCCATACAAGATAATTATAATTTGAGATCGGAGAAGCGATGAAAAAAGAAATACCATTATTGATCGGATTCATAGCTACAATAGGATGGTACCTCGAATTCTTCATGGCGGGGAAATTCTTTGAGAACTGGAAAATGATCTTCACTACAGGATTCAGGAACGTGGCTATTGTCGGACTTTTGGTGGGAATGGTAAATGTGCTCAGAGTGAACTATAAAAAGATCAAGTATAACAATGACAGATGGTATTCTGTTTACCAGATGTTCATTATCGCTCTTATGGTCTTCTTCGGATCTTTGAGGGGGATAAGCCCGGGAACGCCTTTCGATGCTATGTTCACTTACGGATTTGTTCCTCTTGATGCGACCGTTTTTTCACTACTTGCTTTTTATGTCGCTTCGGCATCGTACAGATCTTTCAAGATCAAATCTGTTGAATCGGCTTTCCTGCTCATCGCAGCGATACTTATCATGCTGTCAAAAATGCCTTTGGGTGAAGCGATGTGGAGCAAGATCCCGGTTATCGGAGAGTGGATAATGGACGGGCCGACGAGCGCGGGAAAAAGAGCGATCCTTTTCGGCGCGTATCTCGGAGGATTAACTATGATGATAAGAGTGGCTTTCGGTCTTGAAAGATCACATTTGTCCGAATAAAAGAGGTCTAATATGGAAAAGTTTATTTATACGCTCAAGAAACTCGATAAAAGATGGATATACCTGCTCATATTCCTCTCATGTATAATACCTTTCTGGTACCCTGATATGTTCCCTCAGGAATTTTCCACTTCAAAGGAGACTCAGAGGGTATATGACATCATTGACGGCCTGAACGAAGGCGATGCTATTTTCATCGACTGGGCTTTTGATCCCACTCTTCAGGCAGAGCTTCTTCCAATGGCGGAACAGACTGTCAAACAGGCTCTGGACAAAAAAATAAGGGTCTTTATTTACTATCCTCTTCTTACCGGTATAAGCCTTGGAGAGAACCTTCTGGAGAATATAAAAAAAGAACCCGGTTATGAGAATATAGAGAACGGCGTAGATTATATTCATCTGGGCTACCTGCCTATAGGGGTCGATATGGTGCTTTTTTCGATGTATTCGGACTTCAAGGCCACGTTCGGAAAAGAGGGGAAAATATTCGAAGGCATTAAGACTTTCGGAGATATAAAATACCTCATATCTTATGCGGGATCGGCTCATCCTGAGACCTATATTTCTCTTCAGCCCAGATTTGGATTCAGAATGGGAGCCGGAGTTACGGCGGTTGTAGGACCTGACATGGTGCCGTTCCTTCAGACAGGCCAGCTTGACGGAATGCTTTTCGGGCTTAAAGGCGCTGCTGAGTATGAGAATCTGAGAATAAAGGCGGGAGCTGAAAAGAAATTTAATCAGAAAGCAAATGCGGGTATGGCTTCTCTTAATCTGTCGCATATAATAATGTTTCTGTTCATCGGATTAGGGAACCTTGTATATTTTTACGAAAGAAAATACAAAAAATAGCATCTGGGAGTAATTGATGGATACTGTGAATTTTGTTATTGATAATACTATACTGAATCCTGCGGTTCAGAGATGGATGAGCGTACTTTTTACGATCATGATGTTATCTTTTTTATACCGTGACAATCCTCTTTACAAACTTGGCGAGAACACTTTTCTTGGGATCTCACTCGGTTTCGGATGGGTATGGAGCTGGAACAGGATAATTGTCCCTTATCTCTTTGTTCCTTTAAAAGATTCATACCTGGATTTTCAGCCCTACGACCTTACTCTGGTGCTCTGGGTTATAATCGGAAGCACGATGTTCTTCAGGTTCTCAAGGAACAAAGGCTGGATAGCGAATTACTGGTTCGCTTTCGTGTTCGCCTATGTTGCAGGCTACAGTATACCCATATCGGTCCAGGCTCTTTTCATCCAGGGAGCCAACATGATGAAACCTCTCCTTGAGTATCCGACTTTCTTTGAAATATCGAAATGGTTCGTTATCATTTTCGGTACATTCGCCGGTCTTATGTATTTTTTCTTTTCCAAACCTCACAGGGGTCTTCTGGGCAAAACCGCGAGAATAGGTATACTTATCCTTATGATCAACTTCGGCGCGTCTTTCGGAGCCACTGTCATGGGTAGGATCGCACTTTTCATCGGAAGGGCGCAGGTATTAGCGGACAATATTGTTCCATCAATTATTATAACTCTCTCAATCACGATATACCTGTTCATCTACTTCAAATATATTAAGAAAGAACCCGGTTTAGACGACGAACTGATGCACTAAAATTCAAAGGGCTGAAATTTCAGCCCTTTTTTATTCGTTTATTTTTGCGTTAATATAGGAAATAATATCGTCTTCGGACACTTCAGATCTGGTGCCGAATTTATTGTCGTAAAGCCAGTAAATATTATCATCGACGAGAGCGGGATCGACGGCCACATAGAACGGAACACCGATCTCATTAAAATCGGATATCCTCATTTCGAGTGTTCCTTTTTCTTCAATGACCGTATTGAAATGTTTGTTGAAAAGAGCTAGTATCCTTTCTCCGGTGACCTTGGTCTTTCTGTCAACGACGCTCAAAGGAAAGATCGCGCATTTTACCGGCGCAAGCTGAGGAGATAGTTTCAATGTAGTAATTACAGATGTTCTTATTCTTTCCTGATGATAATTATTGAGAAGCACGGCAAGTATAAGCTTGTTAACATCAATTATTATCTGGATAACATGCGGAAAATAATCAGTATTTCTGAGTTCGTCATGCACAAAGCATTTAGACTTTTTATCTTCCGGGAACTTCTTGTCATAATTCTCGAATTCGAAATCGATCTTATTGTTGACCGCGGCTATCTGTTCAACGCCGAAATGATAGATATTCTTAATGGTGAACCTTTCAAAAAAATAATGATCGGAATCCTGATCTTCTTCCAGTGTCTGGTATTCTATCTCAAGATCGTCCCTTTTCAGATTGAGCTTATCTAAGTAATCAACAGTGAAGTCCAGCCATGATAAAAGCATGTCTTTTGAATTTGAAGGCATCGTTGCGTACTCAAGTATCAGCTTTCTGTCGTATTTATCGTTGAAAAGGAACTTCGGAGTGCTGAATTCAAGTATCGGCTCTTCGATTACTCTCGAAAATCCGAAAGGGGCGTTCATATCGTTTTTATCGAATAATTCTATAAAATATTCAGTGCCTGACCTCTCAGATATCTCCGGAAAGAACCTGATGTTGCCCAGCTTTTTAGAAGTGCTGTTCTCCCAGCAGTCGATCAGGTTTTTCCTCATCTTTTTCCCAAGTTCTCCCAGCCTCCATGTAATTCTGCTGCGGTTTTCGTAGTCAACTACTTTCTCAAGAAAGTTTTTGGATATAAGAAAGTCAAGAACAAGCTCTAGAGGGTCTGAAGCCTCTCTCTGCTCAACTTTCTTCTCCAGATATTTCATGCCGCGGCTTTCGTATTTATCTTTTTTTCTTGAAAGCATTATTCGTCTCCCGTCAGTGATGTTCTGATATGTATCGGATTGCCGAAATGGTATCCGGAATATTTTTTATACATTTCGCAAAACTCGATAAATTCTCTTTCCGTAATGTAATCAATTTCATTTATATCCGCAAATTTATGTTCAGAGAATTCCTTCATTATTTCGAGGAGTTTTTTAGAAATACGCATATTTTTGAGAGAACCTTCTTCAGTTGAGTCGAGTTCGAACGATATACCCAGGCACCATGCGAGTTGAAAATAGAAATAAGCCGTTAAAGTCAGAGTGTCGCTTTCTTTTTTACGCAGTGTTTCAAGAAATTTCCGGAATAGCAGAAATATCAGACTGTAGTCTTTTATGTCATAGATATTCAGCCTGAAAATCGAAGCCGCCAGTTCTGTAGCGCAAATAGTTTTTTTATAATCCGATTTCAAGTCTTCGAAACTGTCGGTAAGAGAGCAGTCTTTGAAGCCGGTCCTGTTTTTTCTTATTTCCAGCTGAAGTTCTGCAAGATTCAGCGGCTGGAGTGAGGCTCTGGAATCGTTTTTTTTGGAATTGTAGCCGTATTTTGTAAATTCAATAATGCCCAGGTCCGGAGTCAGGGCAGTAATGGATGCTGAAGTATCTTTAAGCCTTGAGCATTTGAGTATTAAAGCTGAAGTATTAATGTATTTTATATTCGTCACTTTCTTATTCTGATTATTGATCCCGGTACGACCGATTTACAATGCCTGATAAGAACTATCTGGTTAGGATTTGTTCTTTCAACAATATCTCCCGCGGCGTTCTTTATTTCATCAAGTTTTACGGTCAGAGTCCGTTTACCGGGGATAAGTATCTCTATTTCATCTCCCTTGTGGAAGGCACTCTTCACTTCTACCACGAGATGTTTTCTATTCAGTATCTCTTTGACTATACCCGCAACGTCGTGAGTGCTTTCCGCTTTTCCGGAAGTATGGTTCTGGTCGGCGGGTACTGAAGAATCAGAAAATCTGAATTCCGTATAACCTCTGTTAGAAACTTTTTGAAGCTCACTTTTCCATTCGGGATCGAATTTATACTCTTTTTTATTCATATAAAACAGATCAATGGCATCCCTGTATGTTTTTACAACTGTAGAAAGATATCCCTGTGTTTTCATTCTCCCTTCGATCTTTACAGATGCAATTCCGCTCTCAATTATTTCAGGAATGTGTTCTATTAGGCAGAGATCTTTCGAATTGAAGAAATAAGTTCCTTTTTCCGCTTCTTCTTCAATATAGAATCCTTCGGGGATGTCTTTTGAGGCTATGTCATATATGAACCTGCAGGTCTGATTACATTCGCCTCTGTTAGGATCGCGGTTCTTAGTATGATGACTCAGCATACATCTGCCGGAATAGGCCATACACATGGCGCCGTGAATAAACATTTCCAGTTCAGCGTCCGTTCTGGACCTGATCTCTTTTATTTCACTTATCGAAAGCTCGCGCGGCAGAATTATCCGTTTCGCTCCGAGCGAATGGAGAAAATTGACAGTTCCGTAGTTCATAGCAGAGAACTGGGTGGAGATGTGAACAGGAAGATCGGGGTGCTTTTTAAGAGAGAGATCGATAATGCCCAGATCCGAAATGATCACTGCGTCAGCTTTTATATCGTTCAAAAAAGCCAGATGCTTTTCAACTTCTGCCAAATCATTATTATGCGCGATTATATTGACGGTCACATACATTTTAACTTTATTGGATGAGCAGAATTCCCTTGCCTCAATAAGCTCATTATCGGAAAAGTTACCGGCATAGGCTCTCATACCGTACTCCTGCCCGGAAAGGTATACGGCATCCGCGCCGTAAAGTACTGCTGTCTTCAGTTTTTCGAAATTTCCCGCCGGAGCCAGAAGTTCGATCTTTTTCTTCATTTTCCCGTCCGCTCAATTGTCTTAAATATAATCAAAATCAGGTATAAATCAAATAAAAAAAGCCCTAAAAGGGCTTTGTACACCATAGAGGGCTCGAACCTCTGACCTACGGATTAGAAATCCGTTGCTCTATCCAACTGAGCTAATGGTGCATTCCTATTTCAAAAACTGTCCAAATATAATGTTTAGTCATTGGTTTGTCAACTTATTTTCGGGCTAAATTATAAGCAGTCCCGCATCAAAAAGATCATCCCACATCTCGTTGCATAAAAACTGCGTGAACGATATCCCGGAGGCTTTAGGGAAGTTCTTTCCGGCGTCCGACAGTTTCATATCTTTGTCCGATCTGACCGAAGACTGATCTATAAGCTCTTTAAGCCATTTCGAGAGCTTTCCGGGTAGCTCGTATTCAGTCTCTCCGTTAAGACCTGTTATAACGATATTCTTTCCTCTCATTTCAGCTTTATCACCCAGCCATACGAGTTTTTTATTCATATCAGGCAGGAGAGAAGGAGAATTCAGTATTTCCCTTACGAAGTTCTTACCGGTCTTCATACCGGGAGTCTGAAAATCGAACCATGTACTTATTTCATTATCGAGGCATATGCCGAGCATCCAGTTGTAAACCGATTTCTTCAATCCGTCAGCGAATTTATCGGGATCATTTCCTGAGCCGTCCGTATATGCGACCCCATTGTTAGCGAAAGGTTTTTTTCCCCTTCTGACCGAAACGCTGTATTTTTCCGGATCTGTGAAAACAGGACTGTGCACCGTCAGGGCGAATCTGTGCCAGTATGCCGAGTGAACTATCCCTGATGAGAACATCTGCCTGAGTACCTCTGCTGATTCGATGAGGTCGCGGTCAGTCTCTCCGGGGAATCCGTATATCATATAAGCGTGGACAAGAATGCCTGCAGAGCTTAAGTTCCGCATTACTTTTACAGCTTCGGCGACTGTGACGCCCTTGTTCATACGCTTCAGCGTTCTGTCGTATGCCGATTCTAGCCCGCCTACGGCGGCGATGCACCCCGCTTCCTTCAGCAGCCTGCAAACATCTTCTGTGAAAGCTTTGTCGAATCTTACGTTCCCCCACCATGTTATCTTGACATTCCGCCTGAGCAGTTCGATCGACAGTCTGACTAGCAGGGCAGGAGGAAGCGCTTCGTCGACGAAATGGAACCTGGTTATGCCTGTCTGCTTTACCATTTTTTCAATATCGCTTACAATGTTTTCAATTTTCTCAGGGGCGTAATCCTTAATGTATGGGAGAGTTGTGTCGCAGAACGCGCATTTATGCCAGTAGCATCCTTTCGCGAGTCTGAGTTTGAGCGTGTCTTTCTCGGACCACAATTTAATCATCGGATTCACTGACTCGTAAACCGGAATGTAGCTCTTCATATCCAGCCCCGAATAATCCGGAGTTCCTCTTTTAACTTCTATCTTAAGTTGAGAATTATCGGAAAAAACAACTTTGTTCCCGTCTCGATAAAATGTTCTAACAAGTTCGATTTTGCTTATTTTATTTTCTGAAAATTCAGTTATTTTAAGGAGAGGAATTTCTCCGTCATCGAGACATATGAAATCTGTGAAATCGAATATCTTCGGATCGCTCAGTACTCTGAGTTCTGTATTTATATACCCCCCGCCAAATACTATTGTCTTTTCAGGATAGTACCGTCTAACATATCCCGCGGCTTTCAAAGCTCCGATAAGCGTTCCCGGAAAGGGTAGTGTAAATGCTATTATGTTAAAGCCTGCGACACCCGCTTTCTCAAGTTCCTCTTCGATCATTGTTCCTATAAGATCGTTCTTTCCCGACACTGATCTGTATATGTCGTCAAAGACGGGTGAATTTAATGAAATTCTCTCTCCGTATCTCGACAAACCATAATCCGGGCATATCTTCTGATAGTTAAGGAAAATATCTTCCAGATACAGAGAAGAAAGATAACGGGCATAATCATGATCATTTAGCCCGGATCGCTCCTTAGGAATCGCAGCTTTTGTCATTTTCCCTTCAGGAAGGAAATTCCCTGAAAGAACCTGCTTGGCAACTGCTTCATTGTTTCCCTTCAGGAATTCAACGACAGATCCCACGGTGTTACTGTATCTGTCGTCTGTACCATGACCGCTCAAAAGATCAAGCCCTGTTTTTGAAAAAAGCCTTCCGGTTATTCTGATACCGAGATCCATACATGATGACCTGACTCCGTTAGCTTTTAAAAAACCATGAAGAAAAGGCAGTGAAGCGTAAGGCGAGTTAAGCTGGACGAACGGAGGGGATATGATAAGAACAGACATAATGTCCCTGATTAGTTTACAGATCACAATTATACGAAAATATTTCGTTTTTCACAAATCAATATTATCTATAACAGGCATGACCGGAGATGTATGAATTTCCTTGATTTATAATTATTAAATGAGTATATTTTTAATAATTATACGCCTGAACGGGAAATCGATGCTCAATGGAGTGTGTTAAATTATATATTAAGGATTTGTATGAATAAGCGTTTTTTACCGGTGCTGATATTAGTTTTGTTCTGTTTCCCGGTTTTTTCGGATCCCGAATATTACGAAGTTACTTCAGAAGGGAGAGGGGCTGATATTGATTCAGCTGTAAGAGCTGCTCAGAAGAACGCGATTGAGAAAGCGCTTGGAGTGTATATAAGATCAGAAACGAAAATAAAGAACTATGTGTCCGAAAATGATGAAGTGCTTTCTAATAGTCAGGGTTACATCAGATCCTATGATATTATCGAGTCTGTTGAGGATGGAGACGGGATGTGGACGGTGAAGATCAGCGCTTCCGTTCCTAACTTCGATTACATTTTCTCTGAAAAAGCCAAAAGATCAGCCATTTTCTCGGGTATAGTACCGGGTGTAGGGCAAATGTACAAGGGCCGTTCTATAAGGGGTTCAATTTTTCTTGCAGCCGAAGCCGGACTTATCGCAGGAATATTAATCTCGGACAGAAATATGAGCGACGCAATATCCGACAGGGACGACCCTGAGAATCTTCTAGTATGGGATTTCTATAATGATAAAGTGAGTAAATGGAAAAATTACCGGACAGTTTATTATCTGGCTGCGGCGGCCGTCCACCTCTACAACATTTACGATTCCTATACGGTAACACCTCTGCTTAACAGAATAGAGACCTCGGCAGTTATCGGTAAAGATAAAATAGGTCTCAACATAGTTTACAAATTCCAATAGCGAAAATTAATTAAACAGGATATAGATTATGAAGATAAACGGATTGTCGGCTTTTTTGAAGGCGTTATTCATAATAATTTCAGTTTCGGGACTGATCGTATCGTGCACTGATGATTCCTCTCCATCCCGGCCTTCGATAACAGCAGCTATAAACGGTACCGTGACCGATGCGGAAACAGGTAATGCCGTTACAGGCGCTCTTGTTGCGGTTCAGCCTACGGGCAGAAGCATGATCACGGGGAACGACGGATATTATTCATTCGAGGATCTTGACGCGGATGTATATACTGTAAGCGTTACAAAAACCGGTTATGTGAATAATTCAGCTGTAGTTAAAGCCGGTTTCGGTGAGACTCAGACTGCGGACATACAGATATCGTCCAGGATCCCTGAACTGACAATAGACAGCTATCTTCTTAATTTCGGATCAACGCTGAATACACTGAACCTGATCATCTCAAATACAGGCGTCGGCGATCTCGAATGGACCGCGACTCCCTCTGAAAACTGGATAAGCCTTAATACTACAGGCGGTATAATTCATACCGGATCTGTGGCCGTAACCGTCAAGATAGACAGGACAGGTATGGCGGCCGGTAACTACTCCGTTCCTCTTAACTTCACGTCGAACGCGAACAGCGAAACCGTAGAGATATTCGCATTCGTAACAAGCTCTACTCAGCCTCAGCTCACTGCTTATCCGACAGTAATGGACTTCACAAAGTTCGGGATCGAGACGGCATTTTCGATCGAAAATACAGGAATAGGCACTCTCAACTGGAATCTGACCGACGATTCGGACTGGCTTTCGTGCTCGCCGGTCAACGGTTCGACAACAGCAGAATCGATAAGTAAAGTGAATATATACATTGACAGGACAGGACTTGAATCAGGAATATATACGGGAAAAGTGAACGTAACCTCAGCTTACGGCTCGGAAGAGATCACGATCATAATGGAGGCGTCCGCCGCGCCCAACTCAGCACCGGTGATAGTCAGCATGTACGCGGAACCGGCAGAAGTTCTTCTAAGCGGAACGGCGGCGGTGACATGCATAGCTTATGACCCGGATGCCGAACAGATAACTTACGAATGGTCCTGCAGCGCCGGGTCCGTGACAGGCAGCGGACAGAATGCGGAATGGACCGCGCCTGTCTATCCTGATTCATGTACCGTGACCTGCACAGTGAAAGACGCGTCCGATTCGACCTCCTGCTCGGTAACGATCAGTGTAACTGAAACGCCTAACATGCCGCCGGTGATAAATTCTCTTGTTTCCGATTCTTATTCCGTAATGCAGAGAGGCACTGCGGTCCTTACATGCACAGCGACGGACGGTGACGGCGATCTGCTTACATACACCTGGACTTGCGACGGCGGTTCCATAGGCGGGACCGGCGAAAGCGAGATCTGGACCGCGCCGGACACTTTGGATTCCTGCACAGTGACATGTACGGTCAGCGACGGTTCTCTGACAGCATCGGGAAACGTGAAGATCGGAGTTACTGAAGCTCCGAATCTGGCACCCGTCATCAGTTATCTTGCAGCGGAACCTTCTAGTGTGACAGCCGGGGAGAGCGCCACGTTTACATGCCTGGCCTCCGACGCGGACGGGGATACTCTGTCTTACGGATGGACCTGCGACGGCGGATCGATAACGGGAACTTCTTCATCTGAAGTATGGACAGCTCCCCAAACAGCGGGGCAGTATACCGTGACCTGCACGGTCAGCGACGGCACGGATACAGATGTTGAGAATAAGATCATTAACGTTACCGAGACGCCGAACGGTGCGCCTGTGATAAATTCACTGACCGCGGATATATATTCGGTCATGCAGAACGGCGCAGTCACTCTTACATGCGACGCGGCCGATCCTGACGGGGACGATCTGATCTATCTGTGGACATGTTCGGACGGGTCAATATCCGGCACAGGAGCTGTCGAGATCTGGACTGCGCCCGGGTCTCTTGACTCCTGCACCGTGACCTGCACGGTCAGCGACGGTTATGCGACGGCGGACGCTTCTGTCAGAATAGAAGTTACCCAGGACGTCAATGTACCGCCTGTGATAACGGTAATAACCGCCGAACCGGTCAGCGTACTTCAGAACGGGAGCTCGACCCTGACATGCTACGCGTCCGACGCGGACGGGGATGCCCTTTCTTACGAATGGACGTGCGACGGAGGCTCTATTACCGGGACATCTTCATCTGAAGTCTGGACGGCACCCGATTCTCTCGGTTCATTCACAGTTACATGTACTGTCAGCGACGGAACAGATACTGATGTTGAGAATAAGGTCATTACCGTCACGCAGGTTCCTAACTCACCGCCTGTCATAATTTTCCTTTCCGCCGACCCTGATACAGTTCTGGTCGGAGGTACTGCCCTTATGACATGCTCTGCCACGGATCCTGAAGGCGATCAGCTGACTTATTTATGGTCGTGCACTCAGGGATACATCAGCGGAACTGATTCAGTCGAGACCTGGACCGCCCCGGGAACGATCGAGCCGTGCATGATCACTTGCGCCGTCAGCGACGGGACGAACACCGTTTTGAGAACTAAGACAGTGTATATTGACGATGTCACTAAGTCAGTATACGGCGGTTCTTTCGATATGGGCGATCATTTCAGCGAGGGTAACGCTGACGAACTTCCGCTGCACACTGTAACACTGGGCGATTTCTTCATCGGCACTTATGAAGTGACCCAGTCCGAATGGGCGAAATATATGCCGGCTCACACTTATGATTACGGGGAGGGAGGAAACTATCCCGCCTACAATATGTCTTGGTACGAGATACTGGTCTACTGCAATAAAAGAAGTACCGCTTCGGGCCTTACGCCGTGCTACAGCATCGGCGGTACTGCTGACACTGACGCCTGGGGAGCCGTTCCATTGACAGCAGATTCAGTCTGGAACGCAGCCGAATGCGACTGGATGGCCGACGGGTACAGGCTGCCTACCGAAGCGGAGTGGGAATATGTCGCCAGAGGCGGGATCTACAACACCGACGATCTCCGGTACAGCGGCAGCGATACGGCAGGCGACGTGTCGTGGTATATAGGCAATTACATACCTGGAGATTTTTCGCACTCCGTCGGAGAGAAAGATCCTAATCAGCTTGGTATTTTCGATATGAGCGGGAACGTTTTTGAATGGTGCTGGGACAGGTACGGCAGCTACACTCCGGGCAGCGTGACCGATCCGGTCGGACCGGAAACGGGGGACGAAAGAGTTCTGAGAGGAGGGTACTGGAATTCATCCGACAGCGAATGCAGAGCGGCCTTCCGCACAAGCCATCTTCCCGAGACGGGACTTGATTATTACGGCGGGTTCAGAATAGTAAGAAAACCTTAAATATTATTTCGTCTTTTTTGCGGGCGGCTGCGAAAAGTCGGTCGCCGTTACATAATAGAATCTTTTTTCGTCCGTTGCCGGCTCTGACCACCAGCTGTCCATTATATCCGCGCCGACCTGAAAATACTCGCCGTAAGGATCTTCGCAGCAGTATACATTGTAGCTTAGCTCTTGTCCTCCGGTATCCCATGACAATATTACCGCGCCGTCCGCGATCTGTATCGTGATCTCAGGCGCCGGGATATAACTGTTCCCGTACAGCTCTATCGGTACCAGTTCTGCCATATTCGAAGTGTGTTCGATCAGACCGAAAGCCTCTCCGGACATGTTTGGCATGTACTGCACGTAAACGGTGTCAGAGCACATACCGAGAGAGTCAGGATATATTTCCTGATAAAAATAAAAATCGTACTCTTCACCTGTTAATGAGACCCCGAAACCGTCAGCCATAGTGTCTATATGAAGATATTCGGCTTCGCCTGTCACATTGACAAGATATTTCGAAACTGCGGACCCTCCCATTACCACGGTACCGAAATCGAGGCTGTCTATCCCCTGAAGCTCGTATCTGTTTATATTGCCGTCGTTCTCTCCGATCAGAAGGTCGGAATAGCCGTCAAGGTCTATATCGGTAAAAAAGGGTTTCGACCTGTATCCCACATCAATTGAATTGAACTTCAGTTCCCTCAGTACGAAGTCGTTGCTGTAAGCGTCAGTCTGTTCGTAGCGGCTTATATATCCTTCGTAATTGCCGACGAAAAGATCCGCAAGTCCGTCGAAATCGATATCTGTCAGTGCCGGAGCTGCGTTGAAACCTGTATCGATCGAATTGTACGATCCGGTGACAAGCGTGAAATCCGTTGAGAAGGCGCTGTTCTGAACGTAATGGAAAATATGTCCGAAATCCTCACCGATCAGCATATCCAGAAGCCCGTCCCTGTTGATATCGGCAAGAACAGGCGCGGCGTTGAAACTCACGTCTATCGAATTGAAGAAGTCCGTCACCAGCGCGAACTGCACCGAATCCGAATAAGTCTGCTCATAGTGGTAGATATTCCCGTCCAGGTTCCCGATCAGCAGATCTTTAAGCCCGTCCCCGTCAAGGTCGGTGAAGGTCGGCGAGGCCCATCCTCCGACATCTATTGAAGCGAACAGTGAATCGACAAGAACGAATTGGGCGGAAGCTGTGTCGGCCTGAACATAATATTCGATATGGCCGTACAGGTCACCCGCGAAGAGGTCCAGCAGACCGTCACCGTCGATGTCGGCGACCGCGGGAACAGAGTATTTGCCCACGTTTATCGAACTGAAATCCTGCGTCACACCGGAGAAAGTTTCAGGCAGCGCTACGGGTGTTATAACGGATGTCTGCGAGGTTAAATCTGATAATGACACAATAAACACAGTCATCAAAATAATATAAAAAGGCTTCAATTTATGCCTCCGTACTGGTTTAGATATAATAATAAATCTATTTAATTTGTTGAAATTTGTCAATATAAATGTTTTATTATTCGAAGCGTCTTATTAAATTGCACATTGGAGTGTAAAAGACGAAGTACTTATGAAAAATGTTTTTTGGCGAAATTATTGATGAAGATCTCGACAAACTGTCGGAAATATTTCAGCTTTCTACAGAAACATCACCTTGTCTGACCAAAGGTTAATTACATGAATATATCAGGAGCTTGAAAAGATATGAAAAGTAAAGCATCACCAATTAATAACATATGGATGGGAATGATCCTCATATCCGTAGTTGTAGCAGCGTATACAGGGAATATGGAAGAACTTACAAAATCAAGTTTCGATTCCGCCAAATCCGCGGTCACACTTGCGCTCGGTCTGATTGGTGCGATGGCGTTATGGCTCGGACTAATGAAGATACTTGAGGCTGCAGGCGCTTTGAATTTCATATCGAAACTGATCTATCCTGTCATGAAGCGTTTGTTCCCGAATATACCGGAAGGTCATCCCGCTCTCTCAGCTATGATAATGAATATTTCCGCGAATATGCTGGGACTCGGCAATGCCGCCACTCCGATCGGGATCAAGGCAATGAAGGAGCTTGACGAGATTAATCCGGAAAAAGGCACAGCGACAGACTCGATGATACTCTTTCTCGCTATAAACACATCCAGCGTAACCATCCTGCCGCTCGGTGTCATTACGGTCAGAGCAGTTGCGGGAGCAAGTGCGCCTGCGTCGATAATCATTCCTGCAATACTGGCTACAATAGTTTCGACTACTACAGCTATCCTTGCTTCAAAATTCTTTTCAGACAAATCGAATGTCGAAAATGTAAAAGAAATGCCTGTTCAGGCTGAAGAAAAAAATGAAGGTAAAGAGAAAACTCAGTTATTCAGGATCATCGTATTCGTTCTTTTTTCTGCTTTGATAGCTGCTTCAATAGCGGTAAATCTTTCAAAAGCTGAGGTTGTTACATTCGATACATTCTTCAAATCTTTCTCAAACTGGCTCGTTCCGCTGCTGATAGCCATGTTTCTCCTTGTCGGATATATCAAGGACGTCAAAGTCTATGAAGTGCTAACGGACGGCGCTAAGGAGGGCTTTAATACAACAGTAAGGATCATTCCTTTCATGGTCGCGATATTCGTAGGGATCGGAATGTTCAGATCGTCAGGTGCTCTCGATATCTTTGCTAATATATTGAGTCCGTTCACGAATTTTATCGGGATGCCGGCAGATGTTCTGCCTCTGGCGATAATAAGACCGCTTTCAGGCAGCGGATCCTTCGGGATCATGTCTGAAATAATTCAGCGAGACCCTAACAGCTTCTCTTCTTATCTCGCATCAATAATGCAGGGTTCAACCGAAACTACATTCTATGTGATCGCGGTCTATTTCGGAGCTGTGGGAGTTATCAGGACCAGACATGTGATCAAAGCTGCGCTTCTGGCTGATTTCGCAGGAATAGCCGCCTCACTTGTTCTGGCGAAAATATTCTTCGGATTATAATTTCGGATTAAAATTAACAAAGATAGTTAATATGAATTTTTGGGTTGACATTTATTTTCGGCAGGATTAACTTAAAGTTGTAATTTTATGGGGTTGAAATGAGAAGATCGATCATATTTATTTTTATCGCCGTAATTATTTCTTACGCAGACAATACTTTGAAAGAAATTTATGATGCCGCCGGTCCTGGAGACGGTTATGATAAACTCGTTATTCTTGAAAAAGGAAAGTTATACAAAGGCGGACTTTTCATTGGAAAATTCTTTAATCCTGTAACTCTGGAATTTGAGGACGTGGATGAAAAAACTGTCAAAATAGAAGGTAACGGTGCAATAATCGACCTCATGAACGGACAGATGCATATTGCTTACTCAAAAAATTATCTGGACATAGATTCATGCGTTATAATAAACGGAACGCTAAGATATACAGGGCATCACGACGGCGAAATGTATGTTCTGCCCTACGGTAAGATCAATAATGTAACTTTTTACAATTCGATCGATTACGGTATAAGAATGGAAGGTTCAGGCGAAAATATGGATATAAAAAATAATCTGGCAATGAACTGCAGAAATACCAGAGGGGATTTTGATCAGTATCACAGCACACCGTCAGATATAATAAGGACGGGCACAAGTTATTCTTTTTCGATCTTTTCGTGGAACGGTTTTCCGGATATTTATAACAACTGGAGTTATAACAAAATCTATAAACCGGATTCGCTTCTGAATTTTTCCCGTCTCTGAGAGTACGGTTGAGCAGGTCCGTACACATGGCCCGATGCCGGTTCGGCACCGTATAACAATATTACAGACAGAGATCCTTTTATTATAGATCCCGACCAACTCGATTTCAGGCTTGAGAACGGTTCGCCGGCAAAAGGATACGGATGCGAAACATATTATATCTCCGGAAAACCAGAAAGCAAACCTGAAAAGACTTACACTTCGATACTGGAAGGACGAAGAATATCTTTAGGCGGCAGTATAGTTGAAAACACTCTGGTTAAAGCTGATACCGTCTATGTAGAGAGTGACATTACGGTAAGCAATAATACGACACTTAACATATCGCCCGGTACGGTATTTTCGTTTAACGGCCCTTACGGAATAAATGTGGAAGGAACCCTGATAGCGGAAGGCACTCCCGAAAGCAGAATTTTTTTTACTTCGCTTTATCCCGATCCATATGACTCCTATGATTCTCACCTGAATTCTTGGAAAGGCATCATTTTCAACGCCACTCTTTCAACTAACGACAGTTCCTTTGTTAAATATTCAGTTCTTGAATACGCGATGTCCGTAAGCGACTCGACGGGATATATGCCTGACTGTATGGGCGGGGCTTTTTATATCAGCAATTTTTCGAAAGTTAAGATAGAGAACAATATATTCAGGTATAATACTGCATTATACGGCAGTTCGATCGCTGCAGTGAACAACTGTCAGCCTCAGATCAATAATAATCTTTTCTATGAGAATTATGCGAAGTATAACGGACCTGTTGCTTATCTTGTTAATTCATATCCTTACTTCTATAACAATACAGCGGTCAATAATGTTATATCGGACTTAAATCCTGATTATCAGATGGGTGCTATCTACAGTTTCAGGTCAAAGCCTTATCTTGTTAATAATATTATAAGGGATAATCTGACGGGAGCATTTCCGCAGGTATATTTCTACAAAGAGTATTTTATGCACAACAACAACATCCGGGGATTTGAAGGTTTCAACGGGAATATTGATGCGGATCCGTTATTCGATATTTCTGCCGGAATTCCGGGTGTTATATCAGAAGGGTCACCGTGCATTGATTCAGGATCGGATATTATTTTAGATCAGCCGGAGCTCGACCTTGCGGGAAATATGAGGACCGTTAACGGTAAAATTGACATCGGTGCTTATGAATTTCATGGCGGGAGCTCAATATTTCAGCTGCCGGGTTCGGTAAAACTTCTCAAAATATACCCGAATCCCGCAAATCCTGCAGCAAGACTGAGTTTTGACTCGGCTCATGCGGGAACGGCAACGATAACGGTCAGGAACATCAGAGGCGAGATCGTGAGAGAGATAAAAGATGTCAATACCGCCGCAGGGGAGAACTTCATTGATCTGGGTATGAGCAGATATGTTAACGGTCTGTATTTGATATCAGTATCTTCCGGTACCAACATATATAAAGGCAAGCTGCTGATAGTTAAGTAGAAATTCAAAAAAGATTTGACAACCGCAAGTATATTGATTATATTTATTAGTGAGTTCGCTAAGTATTGAAAAATAATAATTGGAGGAATAAATGTACGACCTTATTATCATCGGAGGGGGACCAGCGGGACTGACGGCCGGTATCTATGCGGCAAGATCAAAGATGAACGTGGTTATGCTGGAAAAAATGATGCCCGGCGGAAACGTATCAATAACGGCTGAAGTCGAGAATTATCCGGGTACTCCCGGCATCAGCGGACCGGAACTGGTAGTGAACATGGAGAAACAGGCCCGGGATTTCGGGCTGGAGATCAGGAGCGAAGAAGTGCTGTCGATCGAAGTTGGTGCCGGAACGAACGGACACACCATAAAAAGCGACTCGGCCGAATATGTCACAAAATCTATTCTGATTGCAACAGGATCGTCGCCAAGAAGACTCGGAAGCCCGGGAGAGGAAGAACATATTGGAAGAGGCGTTTCATACTGCGCAACATGCGACGGCGCTTTTTACAGGGACAAGCATGTGGCTGTTGTAGGCGGCGGCGACTCAGCGGTGGAGGAAGGCCTTTTCCTGACGAAGTTCGCTAAAAGAGTCACTATAATTCACAGAAGGGACAAGCTGAGAGCGACCAAGATAATCCAGGAAAAAGCGATGAAGCATCCTAAAGTGGATTTCATCTGGGATTCAGTAGTAGACGCTATTGAAGGCACACCGGCGGTTAGCAATCTTAAGATAAGGAATTTAAAAACGGAAGAGGTCTCTGATTTTCCGGTAGACGGGATATTCATATTCGTCGGCTATATTCCGGGGACCGAGTTCGTGCCGGGAATAATCGACAAGGACAGTTCAGGCTATATAATCACAGATATGTTAATGCATACGAATATACCGGGAATATTTGCAGCTGGTGATATAATCGCTAAGAAACAGCGGCAGATAGTCACAGCATGCGGTGATGCGGCTACGGCAATAAAGTCGATCGAGCATTATAACGAATGGTATTTTGAAGACGAGCAGTATCTGTGATACTTAAGGGCGGCCGGACCGCCCTTTTTTTATCTCACAAGCAGATCTGTCAGGTACAATAAATAACTGAACCTGTCAGTGTTGAATTCAAAGAAATAAAGCCACAGGAGTCCTATTCCGCTTAGGATTCCTATATTCACCCAGATGACCCTGCTCAATCCGGCTTTGAAAGAGACTGACATTATTAAGAACAGCCTTAATGTAAACCATAATATCATCATTGTGAAAATGAGCAGTACTATCTTAACGGAAAGAGGGCTGAATATCCTCAAAAATACTGCGGAGAGCGGTACAAGTGGTAAAAATACAATCGAATTCCACAGTATCATCGATATAGATACTGATAAAGAAAACCTGTGGTTAAAGAAAACTGAGACTGTTCTTACAAATAGGGAAAGCAATATGAAGAAAGCAAGTGTCAGTATAGTTGAAGATATTATGAAGATCATCGGTTCCCAAGACGAAAAGGTCAGAAATTTTTTCAGGATATCGTTCCTGATGAAGTAAGTTAGGAAGAAATCGAATTTTTCATTCTGTCTGAAAGAATAAAAAACAGTCGATATCACAGCTGATATGCCGTATGCTGACATCGATCCAACAAATAGAGCCTGAAGTACCTGAGTTATTCTTCTGTCCCTTATATCAATGAAAAAAGCATCGGGATTTTTTATACTTCTTATGCTGTTAACGAAAAGATAATGCTCTCTTTTTATCATATACAGATATAGCACTGTAAGGAACAGGCCTATAATAAAATAAATGTTTACTTCAGGTTCTGTATATTCACCCTGAGCTATGGCCGGAGTTCGTCTTGTTTTGAACAGCGCGTCCAGAAATCTGTATGACAGTCTTTCATTTCCCTCATAATCAATAAGTCCGTTCCTGATTATATACAGATCGTCATCAGGTTTGTTGGTCAGAAGGGATACTTCGCTCCTCCTGTCCCTGAACGAGTCTACTATGATCCCCGCAATATTTTCTTCATCTGCCATGGTTATATATGATTCCATAAGCTGTTTAGCCTGTGCAGGCTCGCTATACGGGTCGGCGTACCCGTTCTGATTACCCGGATATACTCTGATCAGTCCGTTATTGGCAACTATAGGTTTAATTAATCCTTTTCTGGAAATATTCGCTATCGAGTTCTTGAAATCGGGGTCAAGAGTGCTGCTGCTTATACTTATGATGTTAAAGTCAGTCAGTTTATAATATTCGTCGTATTCGGTGAATTCTGAAGTAATATAAGTGAAAAGATCGTCGTTAAGCTCTTTTGATTTATCTGAAAGGTCTTTAATGAAGTCAACTGTCTGAAGATCATAAACATTATAGCCCGATCCGAGACCCACTCCAAATAAACTCGGCCTGTTACCGTCCCTTTTCACCGTTTCTTCAAGTATGTTTATTGCTCTTTCAACAAAATCCCTGTCCCTTAACGATACAGCGGGAGCGGAGTTCACAGGGATCTCCTGAAGTACGAAAATTCCGAATTTGTCGCAAAGGTCCATGAGATAGGGGTGAGGCGCATAAGCGTTACAGTATATTATATTCGATCCTAGATTTTTGATCTTCCCGATCTCTTTTTTCATCATTGAGTATGTTATCGAGTTTCCCATGCCGCGGATGTCTTCATAGCGCGAAACTCCCTTGAGATAGAAATTCTGTCCGTTGAGCATGAATCTGTTTTCTTTGATCTTTAGTTCTCTGAACCCGAAAGTAATGTCGTACCTGTGGAAATCCTGCTCGGATTCCATTTCGTCAGTGTTACCCAGATATACGGAAACTAGATAGAGATTAGGGTCTTCGGGAGACCATAATTTGGGTTCGTTCATTTCGAAGTTGAATTTGATCTGATCGTTCCTGTATCTTCTGATCTCAATGTTCTTCTTTTCCGATTTGTGAACGATTTTTTTTGTGCCAAGATCTGTTATTTCGAAATAGGAGTATATCATGTTGCTGTAGCTGACAGAGTCGTTGTCAGAGATGCTAATGAAATTGTTGTCGGTTATTTCGGAAGTAATCTCCGCATTTACTTTTGTGTAGTCAGAATTAAAATAATACTTGATGTCCGTGTCCGAGATAAATATCTGTGAGTTAATTATGAGGTAGACGTCCCTGAATATTCCGCCGTAATTTCGCCATCCGTCAACCTGCATTGTCGAGGGAATAGTGGTAGATGTAAGTTTGCTGCTGACTTCCAGCACAAGAGAATTTGTTTCAGAGAAATTCAGATCGTCTTTATTCAGGTTTATTTCAAATCCGTTCGGCGAGGAATGATTTTCAATGAAAACATCGTTCACTTTTACATTACATTTATAATTTACACCGTAAAAGACCAGTTTATAACTTCTTTCCAGAGATTTCTTTCCGCCGATGTAGAAATTTGTTCTGAAATATATCTTCTTTTCAGGATTGAAACCGTCATAGCATGAAGGGATATATATGTCGTTCCATTCACTGTCTCCTTCAAGTCTGAATTGCCAGTTCGAGTTCAGCGGGATCTTTTTTGAAAAACGGTTTTCGGGATAGAGCCCGCTGCCTACATATTCGGACAGATCTTCAGGGTTCGAATAGAATACTACTGCCCAGGCCTCCGCGTTCAGAAGCAGTATGGTTATGAGGGTCAGGCAAGATATCTTCATAAATTTCATCATTCCGCCTGTCCTATCGGTCTCTGATATCTTTCTTTTTTCAAGAGGTCGTTCACCGTTTTTGCCGGGCAGAAAGTTTCCAGCGGGATTTCTACAAAAGCTGTTATCCAGTCGCTCATTGCTCCGTTCCACAGCCCGGGGAGCTCAAGCGCTTTTATTTTTTTCCCGTTAAAAGTTTTATTAGCTATAAAATATGAGTTTTTATCTACGAATTTCTTCAGATCGAACCTTTCGTTTCTGTAATCCCGAAGGGAGCAGGCTATCAAAACAGGATTAAAATGTGTCGATCTTTCGAAAATCGATTTTTTGGCGGGATCGTTCATGTCTATCTGCGAAGATTCTACGACCTGAAGAGATATTCCCTTCTCGGTTTTTACAAAAAACGGTCCGCCTCCGGGTTCTCCCGTATTTCTTATCATGCCGCAAACTCTTATAGGCCTGTTTAGAAAATTGAAAAGAAAATCGTTCTTCTCGATGTTATTGAGATATCCGAGCTGTTTTTCCAGATCTATATAGAAATATTTTTTCGATAAGAATTTTATCTCCTCGATCGAATCCTGCGAGAGAATATCGATCCCGTTAAGAAAAGACTTTACCTTATTTTCTATATTTATCAGATACCCCGTCAGAAGCTTTGTATATTCCTCTGATTCTGTTCTGTATTCTTTGTTCAGCACGTTGTCGATATTCTTAACTACGACAAGATCGGCATCAAGGTCGTTAAGATTCTCAATGAGCGCGCCGTGACCTCCCGGCCTGAAAATAAGTTCGCCGTCAGCGTTCTTTACAGGATTGTTATCGTCAGCGTATACTGCGAGAGTGTCCGTTGACGGTTTCTGTACAGAGAAATCTATATCAAGGGTAATGCCGCGCAGGTTTTCTCTGAAATCGTTTATAAGATCATTTACGAGAGGAATATACTTTTCCGATAAAGTAAAATGTATCCTGACTTTATTATCCTTGTCCGTAAAGATGCTTATCGCTTCATAAATCTGTTCTTCCAGGGCAGTTCTCGTATAACCGTCATATTTCGTGAATTTGATCAGGGCTTTCGGCCTGTCCGCATAATTGAGTCCTTTCTCGTACAGCAGATGATCTATTATCTCTTTCCAGTTCCTGTTCTCGATCAGTTTGTCAATGTCGAGGTTTCTGAACAGAAAAAGCTTTTCAAGGTCTTCGTAGAAAGCGAAATCTTTAAGGTTCTCGAGCGATTTGAGAGCTTCATCATTCATTTCACCCTGATGTGCTTTTATCAGATCATTGAACATTCTTGTGGCCGCTCCGGACGCGGGAACGAATTTCATTATCCTGGAGTCCAGTCTGGCTGTCTTATAAAGCTCCATATAATCGATCTTTTCCTGTTCGGATATAATGTTGATCCCGTTGCCTATAACTGCAGGCGCGGTGATATCTGCGTAAGGCGCTCCTTCCGAAAGGATATTCAGCTGTTCGTATGCGGCGTACTCGATAATGCCTCTGCCGTTGAGCTGTTCGATCTCAGGATCAGTAAATCTGTACATTTCAGGTCCCTCTGCTGTTTAGGTAATGTATCTTAGCCTGCGGTTTCTCAGATTTTTTTAGGTATAATGTCATAAAAGAATTGTTTTCTGCATATCTGTTCATCGTAAGGCTTCCGGGGTTCAGGATCAGTTTGCCGTTCAAATCCTCAATAAGCGGATGGTGAGTGTGCCCGTGTATGATAATATCGGAGCTGTCATATTTGAGATGAACGGCAGACAGGCTGCATAAGTGTCCGTGCAGTATTGTGATTTTTCTTCCCTCCAGTTCAATGTGTGTTTCGGCAGGCAGGATGTTTCTCAGTTCATGATCATTGTTGCCTTTTACAGCAGTCAGTTTCCCAGATGAATTAAGGAAGTTATAAAATTCAATACCTGTAAAATCACCGCAGTGGATGATCATGTCGGATCGCGGTATCAGTTCCAGAAACTCGCTGCCGAGAGAGAATCCTCTTCTGAAATGTGTATCGGACAGGATCAGGATGTTCATTTTCCGTCACCCCCGGACCTTATGATCTTTTCAGCCAGGGCGACATCTTTTTTTAATGCTTCTGATAATTCTCTCTCAGAGGAAAATTTTATCTCATTCCTCATTCGTTTTAAAAAAGATATCCGGACTGTCTCGCCGTATATGTCTGAATTTATATCGAGTAAATGGCTCTCAATATTTGTGCCGATCCCGCCCACTGTCGGGTTGTTTCCTATATTCGTAACAGCATAATGCTCTTCATCTCTTATCTTTACCAAAGTCAGATAGACGCCGCTGGCGGGAATAACTTTCTCAAGACCTTCTATATTCAGATTAGCCGTCGGGAATCCGATGACGGATCCCAGTCCTTTTCCCCTGACGATATTTCCGCTTATGAAATAATCGTATCCCAGCATCTTTGAAGCGTTTTCTACATCTCCATCAGCAAGGGATCTTCTTATTCTTGTGCTGGATACAGTTCTGCCTTCATATTCAATGGGGGGAACAGAAAAAAGGTTCACTGAATTCCGTCCGCAAAGAGCTGACAGACCGGTGTTGTCACCTTCACGGTTTTCTCCGAAGTGATGATTCGTACCTGCGACTATATTTTTTACATCAAGATAAGCAAATATGTAATTTGTGTAGAATTCAATGTATCCGGTCTCTGAAAATTCCTTTGTGAAATTTATAAAATGGATAAGATCAATTCCTAAAGAACTGATTATTCCGATTTTTTCATCCTTTGTATTCAGAAGTTTAAGATCGAAATTCTCGTCAACGATCTTCCTCGGGTGGGGATAGAATGAGATCACAAGAGACGCAGTTCCGGACTGTTCGGATACTTTCTTCAGCTCATTTAAAAGAAGTACATGTCCGGTATGAAGACCGTCATACGATCCGAGCGTAAATGATACAGGAATATCTTTAAGGCCGGCGATGTCGCGTACTATTTTCATCAGTATCTCAATTCCCTGTTTCTTTTATCCAGTATTCCGCTTCGGTTTTTGTGGAGATGTCCTTTGCGGCTTCTTTCAAGTGGTCCAAAGCCTCATTTTTTCTGTCCAGGCTGATCAGTGCTTTCCCTATTTCAAGATGTGCAATTCCGAACGGCTGGAATCTTGCTTTGTTTAAAGCGGTCTCACCGTGCTTGAGAGCGCTGGAGAATCTTCCGAGAATATTGTATACCTGGCTTAATCTGGCGTTCAGTACGTCTGCATTGGCGTAGCTATATTTATCAGAATTACGGGCCGCTTTTTCAAGATAGCTCAGAGCGAGGTTGTAATTTGCATTTTTCTCCTGGCCCATTCTTGGTTTAAGTTCCATATAAGCAGCGCCAGCGGCTTCGAGAACTTTGGGGTCTTCCGGATCGATATCAAGAGATTTTCGGAAATTTCTGATAGCGTTTTCCTGATCGGAGAGTTTTTCTGAATATGCGATACCGATGTAATAGTAAGCCAGTTCGGGTTTATAAAGATCCGCCATTTTCTCAAAATATCGTATGGCTTTTCCGGGATAATTGTCTTTTACAGATAATGCTCTTTTGTAGTAAAGTTTTCCTTTCTTCTCTCCGTCAGATATTTTTTCGATATAATCTCCTGCCTCATCATCTTCATCAAGCCCGATTAGTATCGTTACTATCTGAAAATACCCTTCATCAAAATCCGGTTTTAGTTCTACAGCCTCGATCAGCAGATCAAGGGCATCATCGTATTCCTCTTCTTTTTTAAGGCTCAGAGCATCATTATATAATGCAATATGCTTGTTCCTGGAGTATGTTTCACATTTTGAAAAGTCATTCTTTATCGCATTAATGTCCGACCATATTTTCATGTACTGGTCATAAAGTCTGTTGTATTCCTCCCTTGTGATCCTGCCGGTCATATCGCTTCTGACCTTTTCAAATTCAGCCATTCTGCGGTCGAGTTTATCTTTTATCGGAGCACACTCGTCTTCTTTTTCCTCAACCGTTTCCTGATCAAGTTCTACTGTTTCTTCTTCTATCATTTCTTCAGCTTCTTCTCTGGGAGTTATCTGTAGCATCGACTCAGCGGCTTCATATCTTCCCATTTTCATGTTCTCCAGAGCCAATTTTAATTTTTCAGCTTTATCAGTGTTAATGTCGATATCTGAGAAAGATCTTTTCATGGTCGTTTCTAGTTTTAATATCTGATCTCCGATCTCGTTGTCGAGTTTCTTCAGTTCATCAAGCCTGGATTCGAGCGTTGCAATTTCTTCAGCGGCTTTTCTTGTTTCTTCATCCTCAAGAGCCAGTTTCTCCATTTTCAGGAGATTCACCCTTTCTTTCAGAATGTTCCTTTGAGCTATCAGCCTGAATCTTTCAGTCTCAGCCTTTTTGATCTCTGTTCCCGCAGTCATTACGAACTGCTCCATTTCATTTATCTTTGTATCAATGCCGGCAAGTTCTCTGTCATAATCGATCTTTCTCTTCTCGAATTCTTTTGAGAAATACTCATAAGTTCCGCAATCGTCGACCTTTACCCATCCGTTCCTGTATTCTTGGAATATGCTGTTGTATATAAGGACATAATAAAAATCACCTCTCTGTTTTTTCGCCTCCATCTTCAATCCGAAATAGATCTCGTACTTGTAATCTGAAGTGTGAGAAGGTTCGTAGTACAGCTTTGTGACATTTTTGGTAATCCATACGATCTTATCAACGGGAACATCTTTTACTTCATCGCTGTCTTCTGCTTCTATCAGGATAGTGAAAGGTTCTCCGTAATAGTAATTAAAAATATCGTTCTTACTTTCGACATTGAATTTGGTCAGCCATCCTTCAACGGGCGGATTTATTCCGTCATAGGCAAGGACTTTTACATTCCTTCCGCTTCTGTCGAGATACTGAACAAAGGTTTTATTAAGAAGAGGAAGCAGCGGTTCCGCCATGTTGCTTTCCTTGTACATCAGCACTCCCGAACCTCTTATCCTCAAAAATTCGACCATGTCCTCGTTTACTTTAAATGTGTGGCATGTTTTTCCAAGGTCATCAGTGATCTCTTTTGCAAAAACAGAATTTAATGCTAAAAGCACTGATACTGAAACTATTAACTTTATCAAC
>DAIMKZ010000011.1:0-33001 GCA_036721445.1 Candidatus Delongbacteria bacterium | reverse complement strand
AAGTTTTCCGGAACTGATGGATCTGTTATTGAACGATTAAAATTATAAAATAGCGAATACCATAAAGCGGTTTATGAAGAAGGCGTGAGTGTATTTTGCCGTTAATAAAAGACATCGTCCCTGTATTTTAGGGATTTGTGGATTTATAGGCAAAATTACCGGAATCCCTTAAACCGGCTTTCGGTTGAGCGGTTATAATTTTAATCGTTCAACAACAGATCCATCAGTTCCGGAAAACTTATCCCGCTCGCTTTTGCGGATTCGGGAACAAGCGAAAGCTCAGTCATCCCCGGAAGATTGTTTATCTCAAGAAAATACAGTTTTCCGTCGGATCCGGAAAGGATGAAGTCTACTCTCGCGTAATCTTTGCATCCGATAGCTTTATATATCTTTTCAGCGTAAGTATTCAGAGCTTTAACTTCCTTGTCAGTGATCTTAGCGGGGCACACGTGGGTCGTAACGCCCGGAGTATACTTATGCTCGTAGTCATAAAATCCGGTGTGCGGGATCAGCTCGATCGAATGGAAAGCGTGACCTTTGATGACAGGTATCGACAGTTCGCGGCCTTTAATGTACTGCTCGATGATGTACTTGTCTTTAACATCCTTCATCATTTTTACTGTCCTGTCGAGATCACCTTCCGAATGCAGGATCGACACGCCGACCGACGAACCCTGACCGAGCGCCTTCACGACCACAGGATATCCGTACGGCTTCAAAAGCTTTTTCAAAGCTGTTTTCGAGTAATCCTTCGGATCTATGAACTCCCATTTCGCCGTCGGTATTCTTTCGCTCTTCGCGATGATCTTGGATATGTTCTTGTCCATGCACATCGCGCTAGTTTCGGCGCCGGATCCGACGAACGGGATCTGCAGCAGCTCCAGCAGAGCCTGGATCTGCCCGTTCTCGCCTTCTCCACCATGCAGGCCGATAAAAACCTTATCCGGTTTTAGCTTAACCAGCTGTTCAGATAGCTCAAGTACAACTTCGGGAGTGTTCTTGACTTTCCCTTTCGGAACGTAATTGAAGTCTTTTCCGGATTTAAATATCTTTGAAGGAAAAGCCGTATCCATCAGAAAGCTCTCATATCCTGCTGCCGCGATCCCTCTCGAAACAGCATTGCCGGTCTTAATGCTTATCTCGCGCTCTGTAGAGAACCCGCCGCATAGTGTAAGAATCTTTTTCATATAAATTCCTGTTCAAATGTATTTTGACTGTATGATAAGTCATTTTTGATTGAAAATGAAATAATATTATCAAATAATTACTCCAGCTTCTCCCCAATCATTGCCTTCACTTTCTCAGTGATCTCCTCTGCCGACAAACCTTCAGGCTTTACAGGTTCAAGAAATTCTACGCTTACCTTTTTGAACAATCTTGGTATTACCGAACCTGACGGAAGCGCTTTATGCGCCCCGTTGATAACTACAGGTACGACGGGAACGTTAAGCTCCCTGCTTAAGATCGCGAAAGTCTGCTTGAAATCTCCAAGCGTACCGTCTTTCGACCTTGTACCTTCAGGGAACAGGATCATATTCCTGCCGCTTTTGAGAACTTCGGCCATTTTGCGGATCGAACCCATTATATCTTTGTCTATATCCATAACGATCACATTGTTCTTCTTTGCGAGAAATTTTAAAAACCAGTTGCTGACATGCTTCTTCTTGGCATAAAAGTATGTATTCTTCATGACCGGCCGTTTTATGCACGCGGAAACGAAAAGTCCGTCAATGTAGCTCTGATGGTTTGGTGCGATTATGAAGGGTGCCTCAGGCAGGTTTTCTCCTCCGGTCACTGTGAACTTGAAGTATATCTTCAGCAGGCGCTTCGAAATACTCTTGAACAGGTTCTGAGTGAACCATGATTTGGGAAGTTTTACTTGCACTTTTTCCTTAAGCGCCGAGGTCCAGTTGACAAAATCTTCTTTATTCCATAGCTTTGTATGCCTGATATGTTCCGCGATCTCCTTTACCGATTTAAAGTGAGGCAGTTTATCCTCGTCGATCTTTACACCGAACTTCTGCTCAATAAAGCTTAAGAAGCCTATCTTGCCTAAAGAATCGAGCCCGATGTCGTAGTCAATATTATGGTCGGGGTATACATTTACGCCGTGCTGTTTTTCAAGGAACTCTTTTACGGCCTTGTATTCCTCAGTATCGGGATGAACTGCGTCTTTCTTTTCTGCTGCAGAATTCCCTATCAGCTCGGACAATTTGAACCTTTGGATCTTACTGAGCCTCGTTCGCGGGATATCGTCGTTTATGATAGTGAACTGGGTGATCTTTTTATATGAGCTCTGGTCTTTATTGAAAACCGGCAGAATGTCTGTCCTTATATATTCGCTGACGTCTTTTATGCCTTTTACATTGAACGCTTCGCTGTCCGGAACGATAAGAGCGTGCAGCCTGTCGTTGTGCATGAGCACGGCGGCTTCTTTTACGAAAGGTTTGAATTTTTCAAGTTTTATCTCGAGTTCAACGGGATTGATATTCTTGCCGTTCGAAAGCACGATGATCTCTTTCTTGCGCCCCGTTATACGCAGAAAACCCTTATCGTCAAGAGTTCCCAGATCGCCTGTAAAAAGCCAGCCGTCCCTAAGTATCTCTGATGTCTCTTCCGGTCTTTTGTAGTATCCCTTCATTATATTGGGACCTTTTGCCGTGACCTCGCCGTCGACGATCCTGATCTCGACCCCCGGAAGAGCCTGTCCCGGCGATCCGATCACGATATTGCCGGGGCGCGTGAAAGTGATCATGGGCGCCGCTTCGGTCATGCCGAAGCCTTCGAGCATGTCGAAGCCCAGCGAGTTGAAGAACCCGCCGACCTCGGGGTTCAGCGCCGCCCCGCCCGAGACCATCGTCTCAAGATAGCCGCCCAGACCCTGATGGACTTTCCTGAATATCTTTTTACCGAGCTTCCTACTGCCCGTACTCTTCACCAGCTTGTACAGTAATCTGGGTATCAGGCTTGAATCAATTTTGGATTTTATTCCTTTATAAAGAAGCTCGTAAAATCTGGGCACTCCGACCATTATGTTCACCTGATTGTCCTTCAGGGTCTTTTTCACGTCGTCCGAGTTCATGGAAAGAGCCATCGCTATGCTACCTCCTGATGCCAAAGGAGCCAGCATGGTTCCGGCGAGAGGAAAAATGTGGTGAAGCGGCAGCAGCATCAAAGTCTGCTTCCTGTGAGTAAAGATCGGAACGTTTTTCGTAACGCCGTCAATATTTGCGATAAGGTTCCGAAAGCTCAGCATTACGCCCTTCGGGTTTCCTGTCGTGCCCGAAGTATATATGATGACAGCTGTCTTATCCTGATCGCTGTCGGCTTCAAGCTTCAGCTCTCCTGCTGCTTTCTTAAGATTGATCTCATCAAGATTGATTGCGTCTGCATCATACTCGAGCTTTTCTTTTATTAGATCAAAATTTTTCTTTGTCGAATTGCTGTAAAATATAAGACCGGGTTTGGAATCGTTAAGTATGTAGGATACGTCATCCGCAGATGCGGTGTGATCGACAGTAACAACTGTACATTTGTTCTTCCACCCGGAAAAAAATGCATACATCCATTCCGGCCTGTTTTCGGAATATACCGCGGTCATGCTATAATTTTTCTTTTTATATATTTCAGCAAAGGAATTGATCTTCTCTAAAAGTTCCTTGTAACTGATCCTTCTGTTACCCGATATTATTGCTGTTTTGTCTAAATATTGCGTACAAATCATCACTTCCTCCGTTTATTTCAGCAGCACATCATTCTTTATGATCGGTCGCTTATAATAAATATAACGAATTAATTGCGGATCGCACATAAGAATTTTTTACTTGACTTTTTCTATAATTATTATTACATTGTAATTGTTACAATTTTGAGGTAATTATGGAACTATCTAAATATATACAACTGCTTAAAGAGAAAGGTCTAAAAGTCACCCAACACAGACTTGAGATCATGAAGTATCTCGACCATAACAGGACTCATCCCTCGCTTGAACAGGTATACATTTATATGAAAGAGAAATTTCCTTCCATATCCAAAATGACAGTGTATAATGTGATCGATTCGCTGATAGAAAATAAAATAATCAATTCCATGAGATTCGTGAACTCGACCGAGCTGCACGTGGATTTCGATATGGACACTCACTTCCACTTCATATGCTCGAAATGCGGTCAGATTTACGACATAGATTCGGAATTCGACATGGATCATATCCTCAAAAACGGCGGTCATGAGGCTGAAGACTATAACGTTAACATTTACGGAACTTGCAGAAAATGCCTGAAAAAATAAATAAATTTCCTTTGGAACATATGATTTGCTTATTTATATTAATGTCTAACGCCAGTTCGGAAAATGAAATCAATAATACGGAGGTACCAGAATGAAAAAGTATCAATGCACTGTTTGCGGATGGATCTATGACCCTAAAGAAGGAGACCCGGACGGAGGAATTAAACCCGGAACAGCTTTCGAAGACATACCTGACGACTGGGTTTGCCCTGTCTGCGGAGTAGGTAAAGAAGATTTCGAGGAGGTATAGCCATGACCGTAAGGTCTATTAATAACGACGTAATTTATGTCGGATCGATCCACTGGGACAGGCGTATATTCGATGAACTTATACCTCTGCCTGAAGGAACGAGCTACAACGCCTATCTGATAAAGGGGAGCGAAAAGACCGCGCTGATAGATTCGGTCGATCCTGAGAAATGGCACGAGCTTGAAACGAACCTGTGCGAACTGGGAATTGAGAAACTCGATTACATTATCACGAACCATTCCGAGCAGGATCATTCCGGCGCGATCCCCATGCTTCTTGAGAAGTATCCCGAAGCGAAGGTCGTCACCAATGAGAAGTGTAAAGCTTTTGAAATGGACCACCTTCACATCTGCGAGGACAAATTCATCGTGATCAAGGACAACGAGACGCTTTCACTGGGCAACAAAACGCTCAGGTTCCTCATGACACCGTGGGTGCACTGGCCAGAAACAATGGTGACCTACCTTGAGGAGGACAAGATATTATTCTCGTGCGATTTCTTCGGGTCCCATTATGCCGGCTCAGAACTCTATGCGGGCGATAATGCAATAGTCGTGCACGGCGCAAAGCGCTATTACGCCGAGATCATGATGCCCTTCAGGACGACCATTATCAAGAACATCGACAAGGTTACGCAGTTCGACATAAAACTTATCGCGCCGAGTCACGGTCCGATCTACGATAAACCTGAAGTCATCATCGAGGCGTACCGCGACTGGACTTCCGATAAAGTGAAAAAAGAAGTACTTATACCGTTCGTCTCCATGCACGGGAGCACGAAACTCATGGTCGACTACCTGACTGACAGCCTGTTGAAAAAAGGTTTTTCCGTAAAACCTTTCAACCTGCCCGTGACCGACGTCGGCGAACTGGCGATGTCTTTAGTCGACGCGTCAACCATCATCATCGGAAGCCCGATGGTTCTTGCGGGAGCGCATCCCGCCGCTGTTTACGCAACCTTCCTCGCAAACGCCCTTCGCCCGAAAACAAAATTCGTTTCGATCATAGGTTCGTTCGGATGGGGCGGCAAGATGATCGATCAGCTTACAGGCCTTATTTCTAATCTGAAAGTTGATGTGATCGAGCCTGTTCTTTGCAAAGGAATGCCAAGGGAGGAAGATTACAGAAAAATAGACGAAATGGTGGAAATACTTGAAGAAAAACACAAATCATTATAGGAGAAGCTATGTTAAGTAAAAAAATGGAAACTGCGATCTGCAAACAGATCCAGGAAGAACTTTATTCTTCTTACCTGTACCTTTCTATGTCTGCTTATTTCTCGAACATAGGACTGGACGGGTTCGCCAACTGGATGTCTGTCCAGGAAAAAGAAGAAAGAGATCACGCAATGAAATTTTACAATTATCTTCTTTCACAGGGCGCGGAAATAAAGCTTTTTCAGATTAATGAACCCGACCACAAATGGAAATCGCCTCTCGACGCTTTTAAAGCCACTCTAAAACACGAACAGCATATTACGAAATGCATAAACGGGCTTGTCGACCTTGCGGAAAAAGAAAAAGACAGAGCTACTTTCAACTTCCTCCAGTGGTATATTGACGAGCAGGTGGAAGAGGAGGAGAACGACAGGAATATAATTGACAAACTTTCGCTGATAAAAGAGAATTCGAACGGTCTTTTCATGCTCGATAAAGATCTTGCGGCAAGAGTATACACGCCTCTGATACCGGTTGTTTAGCTTTTTAATGAATAAAAATGAAATAAGGAGAACATCATGGCAAAATTCCAGCAGATCTATAAATGCGAAATATGCGGAAATATGGTCGAGGTCGTTCATGAAGGAGGCGGAGAACTTGTGTGCTGCGGACAGCCTATGAAAGAGCTTAAGGCCAACTCCACCGACGCTGCAAATGAAAAACACGTTCCGGTGATCGAAAAGACAGACACGGGCATCATTGTAAAAGTCGGATCAGTCGATCACCCTATGGAAGACAAGCATCATATAGAATGGGTCGAAGTGATAAACGGTCCGTGGGTCCAGCGAAAATATCTCAAGCCGGGAGAAAAACCTCACGCTGAATTTTATGTACCTTACAATGAAAATCTGGTCGCGAGAGAATTCTGCAACCTTCACGGACTTTGGAAAAATAAATAATATCAGGAGATAAAACAATGAGCATCAAAGGAACAAAAACCGAACAGAATCTGCTTAAAGCGTTCGCAGGAGAATCGCAGGCGAGAATGAGATATGACTATTTTTCAAAACAGGCTAAAAAAGACGGACTCGTTTCGATAAGCGAGATATTCGCAGAAACAGCTCTCAACGAAAAGGAGCACGCAAAAAGATTTTTCAAATTCCTTGAAGGCGGAATGGTTGAAATTACAGCAATGTATCCTGCCGGAAAGATAGGAACGACTCTCGAGAACCTTAAAGCTTCAGCTGACGGCGAGAACGAAGAATGGACTGAACTTTATCCGGAATTCGCAAAGACAGCTGAAGAAGAAGGCTTTAAAGATGTAGCAGTTTGTTTCAGAAAGATAGCCGAAGTAGAAAAAGCTCACGAAGCGAGATACAGAAAACTGTATCAAAACCTCGAAGCGGGAAAAGTATTCGAAAAAGACGGCGTGATCGTTTGGAAATGTCTGAACTGCGGATATCTGCACGAAGGTAAAAAAGCCCCGGAAAAATGCCCCGCCTGCCTTCACCCTCAGGAATATTTTGAGGTCTATACTGAAAGATACTAGCAACAGGAGAAAAATAATGAAAAAAGACGATTTCAGCGCAATAATAGACTTCGCCGTTGACAGGGAAAAGGAAGCTGTGGAATTCTATCAGGACCTTCAGACCAAAACAAAGTTCGCGGAAATGAAGGAAACTTTAAAGGATCTTGAAATGATGGAGAGAGGACACATAAATACTCTTGAGACCATCAGGAAACAGGGGATAGAAAAGGTCGAAGTAAAAGAAGTGGCCGACCTAAAGATCTCCGATTATATGGCGGATATCGAACCCGCTCCGGAAATGGATTACGAGAACATTCTTATCGTTGCCATGAAACGTGAGCAGAAATCAAAGGATCTTTATGAGGATCTTGCAGCAAGGTTCAAGGGAGAGGAGATCGAAAAAATACTTCTTAAAATAGCCTCAGAAGAAGCTGAACATAAGCTGAGATTCGAGAAAATATACGATCAACATGTGCTTAGGGAAAACTAAACCCGGAGTTAAAAAAATGACTGACATTACCGTAAGAGTTGCGGGACTTGAACTTAAAAACCCGATAATCGCGGGATCGAGCGGGCTTACGGAATCCGTTGAAGGTGTAAAAACACTAGAGACGGCCGGAGCGGCAGCTGTAGTTTTAAAGTCTCTGTTCGAAGAGCAGATCATGAACGATGTTTATGAAACTATAGGCGCGACACAAAGAATGTTCTCACATCCTGAGCTAAGCGATTATGTAAAATATTTTGAGGAAAAGGACGCCGTAACAAAATATCTTGACCTGATACACGACGCGAAATCAGCCGTAACTATACCTGTAATCGCGAGCATCAACTGCGGGTCGTTCGACAAATGGGTGAAATTCTCGTCAGATATCCAGTCAGCCGGAGCGGATGCGCTTGAAATAAATTACTACCATCTGCCGTCCGATCCTTCTGTAACTGAGCAGGTATATTTGTCTACTGCACTGAATATCGCTAAAGAAATAAAAAAACACATCTCCATTCCGTTCACAATGAAGCTCGGTTATTATTCGGACACACTGGCAAAAGACCTGCTGACAATATCCAGGACCGATGTTTCGGGACTTGTTCTTTTCAACAGGCCTTTCTATCCCGACATCGACATCAGTACGGAAAAGATCATATCAGGCTACCCGTATTCTACTGCTGACGAGATATCGAATTCATTAAGATGGATAGCGATCCTTTCCGATTTCGCGGAAACAGATCTGATCGCAGCGACTGGAGTCCACAACGGGCACGGAATAATAAAACAGATACTCGCAGGAGCCAAAGCCGTCCAGATGACATCGAGCATTTACCTTAATTCATCATCTGTAATAAAAAGATCACTCTCAGAGTTAACGGAATGGATGGAAATAAAAGGTTATAAAAAACTCGATGATTTTAGAGGCAGGCTGAGCAGGAAAGACCATGCGATTTACGACAGGGTGCAGTTCTTAAGGCGCGGAAAGGAGGAATGATATGGATTTCAGGGCACTGTTCAAGATATCTTACGGAATGTATCTGGTAAGCTCGAAAAAAGGCGAAAAGATCAACGCCCAGCTTTCGAACACCGTGGTGCAGATATCGCCCGAGCCGGCTACAATGCTGGTAAGCATCAACAAAAAGAACCTCACGCATGAGTATATTTCGGAGAGCGGAGTATTCACCATTTCGGTCATTTCAGATAAATACGACATGAAAGAGATCGGCCCGTTCGGTTTCAGAACCGGCAGAGATTACGACAAGTTCTCAGCCTGCAATTACGAACTCGGGAAGAACGGTGCGCCGTTCATTAAAAAGAACATGTGCGCCTACATCGAATGCGAGGTAGTCAAATCCATGGACTGCCTGACCCACACGATATTTATCGGGCGCGTTACGGAGGCTGAAATACTCGATCCCGAACTGCAGCCCATGACTTACGATTACTACCACAAAGAACTCAAGGGCAAGCTTTCAAAGAACGCCACGCATTATCATGCCGACGCAGACAAAGTATAATCAAAAACCCCGGAAAATCCGGGGTTTTTTGTTTATATCAGATTATTATGTTTTTTTAGCATCTTCACATCAAGAATGTCTTTATCCCTGCCTGTGCTCTGTTTGTTCTTTATCAGGTCTTCCAGCGATATGACGGGTACTGTTATATTTTCAATAATGATATCTTTCCTGTTCGGATAAGCGGTTTCGAAATCAACTCCGTCTATTAATGTTGTGATATCTATCCTTCTGGGAGCAACACCTATCTGAAAGATCAGTCCTTTAGTCTTGAAATCGTCTTGTGAGATCTTATCCATCGGAGCGCCGAATCTGATAAGACTTTTTAATACTTTTCTCGAATTCTCTTCATTCGCTTCTACCCAGATATCAATATCCCCGGTTGCTCTGGGATAACCGTATGTGCTCAAAGCAAACGCGCCAATCACGAGATACTTAACTTTCTCTTCTGATAATATTGACAACATTTCTTTGTAGTCGTCGTTCAGCATCATTTCCTCCCGTAAAACCCCAAACATCCCGCGTAATTTCCCAAACCATTTCAAAAAGGGTTACTTTATCCGCAACAACAAAACCGTCGTCAGACTCTGCATTCTTAACTGATTTGTTGACGATCTTTCTTTCGAGCTTCATTTCCGATCTTTCCATATAGTTGAAAATATACAAAATTTATGCGATATTATCAATCCTTATATCAGCTTCTTGAACTTCGGCCTTTTCGGCGTTATATCACCGAGCCTCTGCTTTTTCTTTTCCTCGTAATCGGCGAAATTGCCTTCGAAGAAGACAATCTGCCCGTCGTCCTCAAAAGAAATGATATGTGTGGCAAGTCTGTCGATAAACCAGCGGTCGTGTGAGATCACAAGCACGCATCCCGCGAAGTTCTCGATGGCTTCCTCGAGCGCTCTTAAGGTGTTCACATCGATGTCGTTCGTAGGCTCGTCGAGAAGTATCACATTGCCGCCTTCCTTCAAAGTTATGGCAAGGTGCAGCCTGTTCCTCTCCCCCCCCGAGATCATGTATATCTTCTTCTGCTGGTCCGTACCCGAAAAATTGAATCTGCTGATATAGGCTCTGGCGTTTATTTCACTGCCGTTTATGTTCAGGACTTCATGTCCCTGACTGACGACTTCGTAAATGGACTTTTCCGGAAGCAGGTCTTTGTGGGACTGATCCACATAAGCTAACCTGACGGTCTCTCCGATCGTGATCGTGCCTTCGTCAGGCTTCTCTTCACCCATGATCATCCTGAAAAGCGTGGATTTACCAACCCCGTTCGGTCCGATTATGCCTACGATCGCGTTCTTCGGGATGTTCATATCTAGTCCGTCGATGAGAAGTTTGTCCCCGAAACCTTTTTTAATACCTTTTATCTCTATCACCTGATCCCCGAGACGCGGTCCCGGCGGTATGAAGAGTTCAAGCTTAGCTTCTTTCTCTTTTGTCTCTACGCTGCTTAGCGCGTCATAAGCGTTCAGCCTCGCCTTACCTTTCGCCTGACGGGCTTTCGGGCTCATTCTTGACCACTCAAGCTCGCGCTTCAGTATCTTCTGGCGCTTGGACTCCTGCTTTTCCTCATTCGCAAGCCTTGCAGCTTTCTGCTCAAGCCAAGAGCTGTAGTTACCCTTCCACGGTATGCCGTCTCCCCTGTCGAGCTCCAATATCCAGCCCGCCACGTTGTCCAGAAAATATCTGTCGTGCGTGACGGCGATGACGGTGCCGGGATAACTGTGTAAGAACTGCTCCAGCCAGTACACGCTTTCCGCGTCGAGGTGGTTGGTGGGTTCGTCTAAAAGAAGAATATCAGGTTTGCTGAGAAGCAGACGGCACAGAGCCACCCTCCTCCTCTCTCCACCTGAAAGGACCTTCACCGGCATATCGTCCGGCGGGCAACGCAGGGAGTCCATCGCGACCTCGAGAGTGTGGTCAAGATCCCATGCGTCAAGGTGGTCCATTTTCTCCATGAGTTCGCCCTGCAGCTCGATAGCTTTGTTCATCTCGTCGTCGGAAAGATTCTCGCCTAATTTCGCGCTCACCTCGTCGAATGCTTTCACCACATCAACTATATGCTGGAGACCTTCCTGAACGATCTCCTTCACCGTCTTTGTCTCGTCGAGCTCGGGTTCCTGGTGAAGGTAGCCTATCTTGTAGTCCTTGTCGAAAGTCACCCTGCCGTCAAATTCCTTATCGACACCGGCGATGATCTTCAACAGGCTCGATTTACCCGCGCCGTTCAGTCCGAGCACACCGATCTTTGCGCCGTAGTAGAACGAAAGCCAGATATTGTTGAGCACTTTTTTCTGCGGAGGGTAGATCTTGCTCACGCCCTCCATGGAGAATATTATTTTGTTGTCAGCCATTTTCTATCCTTAAATGTTTATTTCATAAAATACGCGAAAATGCCCGCAAAGATGAGCGCAGGCAGAAGATTGAGTATCTTCATTTTTTTTATTTCCAGTATCGTTATGCCGAGACCTATGAGCATGAGACCTCCGACGGCCGATACTTCGTTTATGATCGGTTCGGTGAGCCAGCCCTGAACGAGACCTGCGAGAAGCGTCAGTCCTCCCTGGTATATCAGCAGCGGTACGGCCGAGAACAGCACGCCTATACCCAGGCTCGAGGCAAGCGCAACGGCGCCGAAACCGTCAAGAAACGATTTTGCCAGAAGAAGCGTAGGTTCGCCGCCGAGCCCTTCCTCGATCGAACCGAGAATGGTCATCGAGCCCATGCAGAACAGCATGAAAGCGGTCACAAAACCTTCGGTGAACTTGTCGTTCTTCGAACCGACCTTTCTCTTACCCCACTCGCTGACCTTCTCCATTCTCGCCTCAAGGTTCAAAAGCTCCCCGAATATCGCGCCGAGTACTATCGAAAATACCATGATAAGAACATTCCCCGTTTTTGCGGCCATCGTAAAGCCTATGTAGAGCGTGAACAGCCCTATGCCCTGAAATGTGGTCCTGGTTATCCTTTCAGGCATCCTTGAATGGATCAGCACCCCTATCAGCGCTCCGCCGACAACGGTTCCCGTATTGACTATCGTTCCGAGCATTTATTTCGACCCCTGATAATTCTGAACTGAAAAATAAAGAATTTTTCCGCTTTTATCTATCATATTTTTCTATATATTACCGTTAATAATTCACGGACGGACGAATGAAAAGCAAAACTCTCATAAGATCAGCTTCGAATAAATTTTCAGATTTCAGAGGTTCAGGCAATGTTTTTGTTGGTTTCGACGGCTTTATCGACAACATTTTAAGGCCTGTGCTCGAAAGAAAAGACAGTAAGAGCTTTACACCTATGACAGACATAGTTACTTTCGCGAACAGGATAAGAAGCGGTTCCGGAAAAAGCATTAACATCGAGATCGTGAAAGAAAGATCTTCTTTGGGCGGGAACGGACCTATAATGGCTGATTCTCTAATTGAACTCGGTAACAGAGTAAGCATATACGGATCTTTCGGCAAAGACAGGATACTTCCGATATTCAAACCTTTTACCCGTAAATGCAAAAAAGCGGTAAGCATAGGCGATCCGGGCATAACAGACGCTTTCGAATTCAACGACGGGAAGGTCATGTTCAATCACCCTCAGAGTGCTCTTGATATAAGCTGGGAAACTATCACCGGCAAGGTCGGTCTTGATACTTTGAAGAGCATGATAGAAAACAACAGCTGTTTCGCTTTCGTGAACTGGACGATGATACCCGGGATGAACGAAATATTCTCGAACCTGACGGCGCTCATCAAAGAGACGGGCGGAGAAAGAAAAACCGTTTATATCGACCTGACTGACCCTAGGAAAAGATCGCGCTCAGACCTGAAGGAATGCACGAAAATACTGCTCGGTATGAACGAATATGCAGATGTGATCCTGGGACTGAATGAATCCGAAGCTCAGCAGGTGGCGGGTGTGGCGGGAGCCGGTACTGAATATAACGATATTAAAGAACTCGCGGAGAACATCAGACTGCATTTACCGCTTTTCGCGATAGTTATACACAGTATCAAACAGGCTTCCGTATGCGCTAAACAGGGCTCGTTCATTTTTGACGGCCCGTACACGCCGGAGCCTAAACTTTCGACGGGAGCCGGAGACATTTTCAACGCGGGATTTTTTGCGGGATTTATAGCCGGTCTCACTCTGGAAGAGTGCCTTGTGACGGGAACTATGAACTCGGGATATTATGTCAGGAACGCAAAACCCGCTGACAAGCGGGCTTTGCTGGATTTTATGAGAAGCTTTATCTGATCTTGTGGGGATAACTGGACTTGAACCAGTGATCTCTAGCTTGTCGAGCTAGCGCTTTAAACCAACTAAGCCATACCCCCAGCGAACGGCAATTTTAAGAAATTTCAATTAAAAAGTCAATACTTTATTTGATCTGTCCGAACATTCTTTTTATAGTATCCTGCCAGCTCCTGCGGAGTTCTTCAGGCTCGATTATCTCTGCCCTGTCCCCGAAACTTAGCACTTTCGATATAAGCTCGAACGAAGTATTCGAAGGGTAAGGAAGCGTATACTGACAGTAATTTCCTCTTTCTCCGTCATTTCCCGTTTCGGTTATCTGACCGTCGTACCAGAGAAGCTCCTTCATCCTGACCGCCAGGTTTTCATAGAACCTTATCACAGCGGTCTTTGTGTTCGTACTGGCTATGATCCCGAATGAATCTTTATACTCGGGGATAATATATTCTTCGCCCGTAAAATCCTTACCTGTGAGATGGATGTTCCCTTCTATCATGGATAGATTGTAAGTCCTTACTTTTTTGAGATGATCCGGTCTTGAACTTTCGGCTATAAAACCCATGAAATACCACTTACCTTCATAATGAATTATCCTGACAGGCTCGACATGGACTTCTGTTCCGTTGTATATGAATTTTACAAGAAGCTGCTTCTTCATCGAATCCAGAAGTACGCACAGCATACGGTTGAACTTTATCTTCTGGCCTGACTTGAAATGCTCCGAGATGTGATATTCGATGCTGTCGGAGAGCTCGAGGCTGCTTTGCGACATATTGAGCTTCATAGCGTCTTCCATCATCCTGAGTATGAGCCCGTAATCGGCAGTGTTCCCGCTGCCGTCGTTTGAAGCGACATTTACAGGCGGGAAATAGTATTCCGATCTTATCATGCTTTTTACGAAGCTGTAAAAAAGAAGCATTTCGTTCGAACCAGTCCTGCCGTATTTTGCTTCTGAATAAACATCCAGGAAATCTTCCGCGTTCTCGATATTCCTCCGTCTCGAGGCAGCCTCATATCTCTTGTTCTTCATGCTGTAAATTATATCCACGCCGAAATGGTCCCTGATGTCCGAGACCGACCTCTTGACGGTACTTTCGCTTATCTCAGTGCCTGTTGTTTCCCTTACATGATCAATAACTTCCTGCCTGGAGAAATGCCCTTTCCTGTTGAGTTCGCTGATCATAAAGCCTATTCTGGAAACATTGTGCTTTTCGGTCATTTTCCTTCCCTGATCAGTAAAGATCTTATTACGAGCCTGATGAATCTGTATGTGTCGCGAAAGACGCTTATCGAACTGTGCGCTCCCTCATAGAGGGCCGAGATCGGGATGCTGTCTATTTTAAGCTTTTTTCTGCCGGCCTTTATGAGCAGCTCGGACTCCATCTCGAACCTGTCGCAGGTGATAACGAGATCTTTGACAGCTGCGGTCTTTATCAGTCTGTATCCCGACTGGCTGTCCGGTATTTTCTGCTTTGCCAGTAGAGAGACAATGTACGACGTCGTCCGGTTCGAGAACACGCGCTCCACAGGCATCGTCGAAGTATCTCCCAGCCTGTTCCCGACGATTATATCCGCATTTGTCTCTTCGTACTTCTTCACGAATTCAGGGATGTATCTGACATCGTGCTGGAGGTCCGAATCGAGCGTGATAAAGAACTCTACCCCGTTCTCCGCCATGTATTTGAAACCGGTTCTCAGCGCGGCTCCCTTTCCCCTGTTCCTTTTGTGGGATATAACTTCGACTTTCCTCTCGCGGCAGATGTCTTCCGTATCGTCAGTCGAGCCGTCGTTTACCACTATCGCCTGATCAAAAAGCCCCATCTTCTCAAGCCTGTCGAACAGATCGTCGATATATCTGGCTGAATTGTACGCCGGTATAAGTATCCTGAAATTTCTGTTTTCCATAGCTTGAAAGTTATGAATTTTAAGAGAATAATCAAGGTTAAAATAAAAAATAACTAAAATGCGTTTTCGATATGTGTAACAGAATTATCAGCTCCCGTCTTCGATGATTTTATGCCTATAACATCGAAACGGCAGTCTGTGTCCCCGATCTTCTTCTGGAGCATATAGATCTGTGCGAGTTTCCTCAATTTCTCCTGCTTTCTGTGATTGACGAGCAGCAGCGGCTCCCCGAATTCTTCTGTCTTGTAGGTCTTGACCTCGACGAATACGAGCACTCCGTCCTTTTTAGCTATAATGTCTATCTCGCCGAAAGTGGAATATCTGAAATTTCTGTCAACTATCCTGTAGCCGTTGTCTTCGAGGAATTGAGAGGCGATGGATTCGCCTCTGTCCCCCGTTTTTTTGTTGTCCGATCTTGAAGTGCGCATCAGTTCAGTTTTTTTCCGAGAGGAAGTTCCTTATCTATCTCGACTATCTTGAGCTTTTTACCCGCCTTGACCGAAAGAAGCATACCCTGGCTTTCTATGCCCATCAGAGTAGCAGGTTTCAGGTTCGAAGCCACAAGTACATGCTTTCCGACAGTATCCTCAGGTTTATAGAACTTCGCTATACCTGAAATTATCTGCCTTACATCACCGTTACCGAGGTCGATTTTTAGTTTGAGAAGCTTGTCGCTTCCTTCAACGTTCTCACATTCGAGTATCTTCCCTGTCTTTATCTCTACTTTCGCGAAATCTGTTATATCTATACCTTCTTCAGCAGGCTTAACTTTCACTTCGTGCTTTTTTTCCTCTTTCGCTTCGATCTCGATCTTCGGGAAGAGCGAAACAGCTTTATTGATCTCTCTGCCGGGTGTAAGTTTGCCCCACTCGAGTTCAGGCTCGACCGTCCCTTTGAAGATATCCTTGATCTCCTCGAACTTCTTCGGGATCACCGGCGATAGCAGCAGGCTCGTGAGCCTTACGGCTTCGAGGGCGTTGTACAGCACAGATCCGCAAAGCTCCTTATCCGCCTTCAGAAGCTGCCACGGCGCGCAGTCCTCGAGATACTTGTTCGTGTTCCTTATCATCTTCATAATGTCGTCAAGCGCGCGGTTCAGCTCGAAATCGTATATCAGCTGTTCAACGCCCGACAGAAGCGTTCTGAACTCGTTTATGAACATATCGCAGAACTCCGTCTTTTTGACCGGCGCCGGGATCTTCCCCTCGAAGTTCTTCGCGATCATGTGGCTTGCTCTGTTAAGAAGGTTGCCGAAGTCGTTCGCGAGCTCGACGTTATGCCTTTTCAGGAACGATTCCATCGAAAATATCCCGTCGTGGCCTAATGACATGTCGCGCAGAACGAAGAACCTGAACGAGGACGATCCGTATTTTTCGATTATCTCGTTCGGGTCAATGACGTTGCCTAAAGATTTGCTCATCTTTTTTCCGCCCTCTCCCATCCACCAGCCGTGAATGAGTATGTTCTCAGGCAGCTTCAGCTCCATACCCAGAAGCATGGTCGGCCAGTATATCGTATGGTGAAGTAGAATGTCTTTTGCCATCAGGTGCGTCGTCTCAGGCCAGTATTCATTGAATTTTGCTTCATCCTCCATGTAGCCGATTCCGTTTATATAATTCGTCAGAGCGTCGAACCATACGTAAGTCACGAAATCCTTATCGAACGGTATCTCTATACCCCACGGCATCTTTTCCTTTTTCCTGGAGATGCACAGCGGTCTGAGTCCCTGCTTGAGAATACCCAGAACCTCGTTCTTTCTGAACTTCGGATAAATGAAATCGTCGTGTTCGTTCAGGAATTTCTCGTATTCGCCGGCATATTTAGCCATATCGAAAAAGTAATTCTGTTCTTTTATCAGCGTGGTCGGCCTTCCGCATTCGGGACATTTGCCGTCGACAAGATCTTTTTCGGTAAAGAATGTCTCGCAGGGTGTGCAGTAATTCCCTTCGTAGTCGTCCTTGTAGATGTCGCCCTTGTCATAGAGTTTCTGCAGTATCGCCTGAACCTTTTTCGAGTGGGATTCCGAAGTGGTCCTGAAAAATATATCGTATTCTATATCGCATTTTTTAAACAGATCGTCGAACGCAGGTATCAGGCTGTCGCAGTAATCCTGAGGGCTCATGTTCTTTTCCACTGCCGCCTCATAGACCTTCTGTCCGTGCTCGTCAACACCCGTTATCATCACTGCGTCGTACCCGAAAAGTTTATAATATCTCTTCAGTGCATCGCACAGTATGGTAGTATAGGCGTGCCCCAGATGCGGCTTCCCGTTCACGTAATAGATAGGCGTCGTCAGGTATTTCTTCTTCATTAATTCCTCTTTTACTTATATTCAAATCAGCATAAAGCTAAAAAATCGCAGATATTTTGTCAACTGTTATTCGCCGGCTTCCTGCCGGACATATGGAAAAGTATCCCGCCGGCTGCGAAGAAGAAAGATACCGACATTATCCCGCCTCTTGTGGCAGCGTCCGCGGAAAATCCGGAACTCCTCAGGAGAAGCCCTGTCACTGCTATGAACAGCGGTCCCAGTATCACAGCGAACTTGCCGATCATATTGTAGAAACCGAAGAACTCCCCTTCCCTGTTCTCGGGTATTATGCAGGCGAAATACGACCTTGACAGCGCCTGTATACCGCCCTGAACCAGCCCGACCGTCACCGCAAGCGCGTAAAAGTGCGTTTCGTTCTTCATGAACGCGCCGAGGACAGATACTCCAAGATAGACCGCGATCGTGAAATAAATGCCCTTTCTGGCCCCTTTAACGCCCTTGAACAGAATGCCCGTAAGAAGCGCGGCCGGGAATCCGACGAACTGGGTTATCAGAATGGCTTTTATGAGAGCTCCGCTCTCGAATCCCAGCGCCCTGCCGTAATTGACTGCCATTCTGATTATCGTGTCTACACCGTCTATATAGAACCAATACGCCAGAAGGAACAGGAACACTCCTTTTATGCTCCTTATGTGAGAGAGCGTGTCCATGATCTTTCGAAATCCTGCCGCGAGATCGTGCGAGTGAGCCTCTTTGACTTCAGGCTTTCTTTCTGAAACGAACCTGAAAAGGGGGATCGAGAACAGCATCCACCACACTCCCACGCTGACGAAAGACAGTTTGACGGCAGTGGGGCTGTCTGAAATACCCATCAGTTCCGGCTTCGTTGCGGCAAGTATGTTAAGCGCGAGCAGAATACCTCCTCCCAGATATCCGAGCGAGTAGCCCAGCGCGGAAACGAAGTTGAGCGTTCCTGTGCCGGCGACGCTGCTGAGGAGCGAATCGTAGAATATTATCCCGCCTGAGAAGCAGAACGAGGAGAACGAGAACAGCAGAAGCGCCGGCAGCCAGCTTCCTCCGGGCACAAAGAAAAGGCAGGCGGTCGAAAGCGAACCGGCTAAGGTCGCGTAGAACAGGTACCTTTTCTTTGAGCCCGCAAGGTCCGACAGCGCGCCGGTAACAGGAGAGACCGCCATCAGTATGACGCCTGTCACCGATGTGGCTATCCCCAGCCTGGCGGTCGTTACGGTCGGGTCCTGACCCGCGCTCCAGTGATCGCTGAAGAAAAGCGGGAAAAAAACAGCCAGCACGGTCGTTGCGTAAGCCGAGTTCGCCCAGTCGTAAAGCGCCCAGCTGACGCTCTCTCTGTTTATTTTATCCCTGAAAGCCATTCCTTAACATCCCCAATACTAAAAAGGACAGGCTCAGCCTGTCCTTAATTGACTCTACTGATTCTGTTTGAAGCCGTAATAATACATCCATTCTCCGTCACCTTCCGATTCCCCGAAGGACTGGACTTTAAGATAATACGTCCCGTTGTGTATCGGTGTGATGTAGAAAACTTTGTATGTGCTCACATCCACCTCGTCGTTGAAAAAATTCTCGACGAAATTGTTACCGTAGAATGAAGCTCTTATATTATTGAGATTATTCGCACCTCCTATCACAAAAGCGTATGAGTTGCCTTTATAAAGCGTGAAAGTGGCATAAACATTTGGAGTTTCGTCAAAATAACCTGTCTTCATATCGCCGTTAGTGTAATATCCCTGGGCGAGTATCTCTTTTTTTGATTCGTGGAAAAGAAATTCCGTATTTGTTATGTTCTCATCCCATTCTTCTTCTTCATCCTGCGCAAACAACTGAAAAACAGGTATGAGCATTACTATCAGAAGCATCAGAATGAAAGGCTTTCTCAAGGAAGTTCTCAACATTATTTACCTCCTTTCTTTCTTTTAGCAATTATCAGAATAAAAATGATTGCAATAGCTCCGTATATGAAAAACCATTTCATGCCGTTCTCTCCGGCAATACCGGGATCACCGCCCTTCCTGGCCTGAGCTACTATAGATCTGTTGATTTTTGACGATATCTCATATAATTTTTCGATATTTTCAAGCGGTATGGGATTGCCTGATCCTACTTCGCAAAGACGGCTAATCTCGGGCATCATCAAAGAAATCTCCTTCACTTCAGCGTTATTGCCGTTGAGAGGTTTTATGTTCTTTACGGCTTCCGAGAAGTACTGAATAAGCTCCGGCTGGTATAAGATCACCGAAGCGTCCGGAGAATAATTTGATTTCAGGGCTTTAGAAACGATGTGAAGCCCCTCCATCCAGCCGCCGACGCTTGCGAGTTCGACGAAATCGGGATCGTATTTATACATTTCATCCTTGATCTTAAGGTGAATGTCATCCAGGATCGACCTTAATTCTGTCCAGTTGTTTTCATCCAGCAGCCTCAGTATCTCGTCTTCCTCAACGAACATTTCGCTTTTTGCTCCGAAATTTTCCGCCAGGTCCCTGCATATTCTGAACATTTCTCCCGTATTCTTCCTGTCCTGTGCCTGAATAGCTATAAATCCCTGCGCTACTCTTACTCCGAGGTTCAAAGCTATTTTATAATTATCTGAATAATTGGTGCTTTTATCATAAGTGACTACGTCTTTCCAGTTGACTTCAGAGAGCATATCCAGCGCCATTATGATCTCGGACGGCGCAGGTACGATCACATTGGTCTTGAACAGAGCTTTTTCCTCTTCCGAAAGTCCGTCCTGCGAAAATAATATAGCTGCTGACAAAAGGAAAATTAATAACTTAAAATATTTCATCACTCCTCCGGCTTTACGGTTAAAATTTAAGGCAGTTAAAATATATTAAGATTGAAAGATAAATGCAATTATTTAATAATTAATTTTTTAGATTGCGTATACCCTTATCGCCTATATCCGTCCTGCAGTATTTGTCACTGAATTCGATCTCTGAAGCGGCTCTGTATGCTCTTTCCTTTGCCTCGATCAGACTAGGCTCGCTACTTACAAGGTTGAGAACTCTGCCGCCTGCAGTAACGATCTTTCCGTCAGAGAGTTTTGTCCCCGCGTGAATTATATCTGCATAAGAAGCTTTTTCAAGTCCTTTGATCTCATATCCGGTCTGATATTTTCCCGGATAACCGCCTGACGCGAGGACGAGACATAAACAATACTCATTTTTTACGGGAAGCAGGCCGTTGGAATCGAATCCGCCTGCTGAAGCTTTGTAAAGCAGATCTGTCAGGTCTCCGTCAAAAAGCGGAAGGACGACCTGTGTTTCAGGATCTCCGAAACGGCAGTTGTACTCGATAACTTTAGGACCGTCCGGCGTGATCATCAGGCCTGCGAACAGCACGCCCGTATAAGGCCTTCCCTCCTTTCGCATCGCTTCAAAGGTAGGTGCTATTATCTTATCCTCTATCTCTTTCATAAGTACAGGCGTAATAACCGGCGCGGGTGCGTACGAACCCATTCCGCCTGTGTTCGGTCCTCTGTCGCCGTCAAAAACGGCCTTGTGGTCCTGCGCGGGTGCGAATATCCTGTAGTATTTCCCGTCCGTCACAGCGAACACGGAAGCTTCTTCACCGGCCATGAACTCTTCGATCACTACTTCGTCTCCCGCAGAACCGAAACATCTGTCGGACATGATACTGCTGACTGCTTCCAGACTTTCCTCGAGCGTCATGCATACTTTTGCGCCCTTTCCCACGGCGAGCCCGCTCGCCTTAACGACGATAGGGTGTTTAGACGATCTCAGATGTTCTACTGCTTCTTCCGCATTTTTAAATATCCTGTAGTCCGCCGTCGGGATGTGATACTTACGCATAAGCTCTTTCGAGAATGCTTTGCTGGCCTCTAACTCCGCCGCCGCTTTTGTCGGACCGAAAACAGTCAATCCGCTCTTTCTGAATGAATCAACTATTCCGTCTGTCAGCGGATTCTCGGGGCCTACAACAGTAAGATCAATACTTTTATCCTTGGCGAACTTTATAAGACCGTCATGATCTTTAGTATCTATGTTAACATTCTCGGCATCAACAGCTGTTCCCGCATTTCCGGGTATACAGAAAATTCTTCCCGACTTACTGCTTTCCCTCAATTTTTTTATAATGGCGTGCTCCCTTCCGCCGGACCCTATCACAAGTATATTCATATATCTAAAACTCCGTAAATAAAAAAGGTCTGAGAATCAGACCTTTTTATCAATTTATCTTGTTGTGTTGAACGTGATCCTCTGGGACATCCTCACCGGTACAGGTTTATCCCTCTGCATACCCGGTTTGAACCTCACACCTTCGATCGCTTTGATCGCGACTTCGCCAAATCCCATATCCGCCGGTTTTTCAAGCGTGATCTCAATGTTAGTCGGTACTCCCTCTTTTGAGCAGACGAACTTGAGAATGACTTTTCCTGATGTTCCCGTTTTTTTCGCCAGAGGCGGATAATTCTTGGTTATAAAATCGGTGATCTTCTGGGCGTTGCCCGGGAGCAGCTCCGGTTTTTCCTGTATAGCATAGAAATCGAATATCTCGTCTTCGGCTACTGACGGCGGAGGCGGAGGCGGAGGCGGTTCCGATCTTATGTCGAAATCGGCCGTCTCTATCTCAAGTTCAACGTCCTCTTCAAGTTCTTCCTCGTCTTCAACGGCTATCGGGATCCTGACTATAGCAGGTTTGACTGTCTTCTTTACCTGCTCAGTCACTTCCACTTTCTCGATCTCTATCTCATCCGAGATCGAATTCTCAAGTTTGACCACGGTCTGAAACTTATGAAACGCCGCGAAGATGAAAGTCAGTCCGAGGAATACGATAATAGCCGCTATTTCGGATATCTTTGATTCCTTCTCGGCCATTTCCCCTACATTATATGACATATAATAACTCCATTCTTCAATTACAGGCTTTCTTACTTCGTTTTAGTTGCGTACACTATCCTGCGGGCATCGGCTTCCTGCAAAGCTCTCTGTACCTTGTCGACAATGTCATTTTTGCAGTTCTCGTCAATTTTCAGAGATACGACGATCCTCGGATTGTTCGTCCTTTTGAGATACATTATTGAAGTCACCTCTTTAGGTGACAGAAGCTTGTCGTCAACGCTCACTCTTTCGCTGGTGTCGACAAAACAGTAAGTAAGGTTCCTTTTACCCTCGATCTTCTGCGCGTTATCGGTTGAAGGGATCTTTACAGGCAGTCCTCTGAATTCAACGAATACCGTACTGGTCATGAAGAAGATTAAAAGCATGAAGATAATATCGGGCATTGAAGCCGTTGATATCTGTCCCTGCGGTGGTTTCTTGGTCGTTCCTATCATAATCTTCCTTAATTTTGTATTATTGAGCTAATGATATCCTGTCTATCTTTGCGTTCTTTATCTGATCCAGTATCTCTACATAATTCTTATAAGTCGAACCAGGTGTAACTTTAATGGAAACGATTATAGAGTCACCCTGAGCCGATATCTCCCTGTCAAGAAGGGTCAGCTGATTTTTTATCTGCTGTATGCTGACTTCCTCTTCCTTTCCTTTTTTACCCAGAAGTATCTGGTTGTCATCGTTTAGGAAAACGTTCACGACACCCTTGACTTTCGTCGGGGTCGCATCATCAGCTTTCTGCGGCAGAACGAACTTGATCCCCTTGTCGGTGGATACAGTCGTAGTTACAAGAAAGAACACAAGCAGAAGAAAAGTAATATCGGCCATAGACGACGCGTTAAATTCCCCAACCTTTCTTTCGGTTTTTTTCAGCATTTCTTTCTCGCTTTATTATTTTGTTTGCATTTCTACGAATGTTTCAACAAGAGCAACACTTGTTTCTTCCATATCCATCTGTCTTTTATCGATGATCGACTGGAAAACGTTCTGGAAAGTCTGAATGATGATAGCCACGATCAGACCGAATGCCGTTGTCAGAAGAGCCTCGGATATACCGCCCGCAACGATCGAGGGTGAAATATCATTTGCCGCTGCGATAGCGTCCATGGCACCGACCATTCCCCATACCGTTCCGAGGAACCCGAGCATAGGTGCAAGAGCTACTACTGTTGACAGCCAGATCATTCCGCTCCACAGATAAGTTACCTGCATACTTCCTTCGTTAACCAATGCTTTCTCAACATTTTCAATACCGTATTTAAGATTCTTGAGCCCTGCGGCGACAAGTTCTTCAACAGGTTTTGTTCCCTTAACGTGCTTCAAAGCTCCATCAACGCCCTGTGTTGCAAGCGCTTTTTTTACATCAGACATCAGTTGTCCGGCGTTCCTTCCGGTTCCGAGCAGTGCAAAAAGTTTGTAAAGGCTGATTATGATACCTATTATGAAGAGTATCAGGATTGGCCACATAAACGCTCCGCCTTTTACAAAATATTCAGTCATTTTTTCCTCCGGTTTTTCTGTTTTTTATTTTAATTTTTCGATCTCTTTTCATTATTTGCCCTCAGGCTCGATAAGAGGCTCTTAAGTTAATTCGTTTTTAATAAATTGTCAAGATATAATTTCTTTTATTTTTCGACTAAAAATTGTTCAACTCGGTATTGATTAAATGAACAAACATTGTTAAATTCACGGACTGAAATTTAATTATTGCGGGATATTAATAATGTACAGAACTAACAGCTGCGGCGAACTGAGAAAAACCGACGAAGGCAAAAGAGTCGTTTTATCGGGATGGATACATAAGTACAGAAACCTGGGGGGACTTGTATTTTTTGATCTGAGGGACAAAAGCGGTATTACACAGATCATCTTCGATCCTAACTCTCTGGGAGAAGAGATCATGGAAACGGCGAACAGGTGCAGGAACGAATATGTCGTCACAATATCAGGTATCGTAAGAGTCAAACCCGAACCTAATAAAAATCTGTCCACAGGAGAGATCGAGATCGCCGCCGACAGTATAGTCATAGAGAACGCTTCGAAAACACCTCCGTTCAATTTTCTTGACGGAAAAAGCGACGCAAAGGAGGACCTGAGGCTTCAGTACCGCTACATTGATCTGAGAAGCTCCAAGATGACGCAGAACCTTCTTGTCAGGCATAAAGTTACAATGGCTGTCAGAAATTATCTTTCGGATAAAGGTTTTATCGAGATCGAGACACCTACGTTCAGCAAAAGCACGCCCGAAGGAGCGAGGGATTATCTGGTCCCTTCCCGGATCTTCCCCGGTAATTTCTTTGCCCTGCCGCAGAGTCCTCAGATATATAAGCAGTTACTGATGGTAGCCGGTCAGGATAAATATTTTCAGATCGCAAGATGTTACAGGGATGAAGATTCAAGAGGAGACCGCCAGCCTGAATTTACTCAAATCGATATTGAAACCAGTTTTCCTTCTGAAAACGAGATCTTTGAGTTGACGGAAGAACTGATGAAGAGAAGTTTCAGTCAGGGAATTGATGTTGAAATACAGACACCGTTTCCAAGGATACCATACCTGCAGGCAATGGAAGATTATGGTGTTGACAAACCGGATATCAGATTCGGTCTTAAGCTGAAAAACATCACTGCTGCTACAAGGAATTCCGGTTTTAAAGTTTTTGCTGATGCTCAGGCTGTTAAATTTCTGGCTGTAAGCGGCCTTGAAAATTTGAGCAGAAAACAAATAGGTGAGTATGAAGACTATGCTAAGCATCTGGGCGCAAAAGGTTTAGCGTTCGTTAAGGTTACGGGCGGTAAATTAGAAGGCGGTATCTCCAAGTTCCTATCAGAACCTGAAGCCGATGAAATAATGGTTAAAAGTGAGCTGAAAAGTGACGGAATCATTTTTTTTGCGGCGGATAAACTCAGCCTGGCAAATAAAGTTCTCGGGAATTTACGGAACAGGATCGCGAAAGAATTGAAACTGTATAGAGAAGATGATTACAGATTTTGTTTTATTGTTGATTTTCCGATGTTCGAATTTTCTGAAGAAGAAAACCGCTGGCAGGCAATGCATCACATGTTCACAATGCCTAAACCTGAGTTTTTAGAAGATATGAAAAAAGGCGAAAATCTGGACAACATTCTGGGTCAGTTATATGATCTGGTATTAAATGGAGTTGAGCTTTCGTCGGGCAGTATCAGGATACATGACAGTGAACTTCAGGAAAAAGTATTTTCGATTTTGGGAATGAGTAAAGAAGAATACGAAAATAAATTCGGATTTATGTTAAACGCTTTTAAATACGGCGCGCCTCCTCACGGCGGGATCGCTCACGGCTTGGACAGAATGATAATGCTGATGTGTCATGAAGACACGATCCGTGATGTTATAGCCTTTCCTAAAACAAAGAACCAGAACTGCCTGATGATGGAAGCCCCTTCACAAGTTTCGCCGGAACAGCTTGAGGAGCTTTCGATAAGTATCGTAAAGGAGAAATAATATAATGAATGAAATGAAATACGAAGACGCCGTGAAGAAGCTGACTGAAATAATGGAAAAACTTGAATCGGGAGAAGTCCCTTTGGATAAAACATTCGAACTCTACGAGGAAGGTAAGAAGCTCATAACTTTCTGTAGGAACCAGCTTACCGAGGCTGAAGGAAAGATACTCAAGATTTCCAGGAACGGTACCGAGGAAATAAAATAGAAAAGAACAGATCACTGATATTTATGGGAACTCCCCCTTTCGCCGTCTGCTCGCTGAAAGCTCTGCGCGAAAGAGGTTTCGATATAAAAGCGGTCGTCACGCAGCCCGATAAAGAGAGAGGGCGCGGCAGAAAAGTGAGTTTCACTCCTGTAAAAGAGGCTGCTCTGGAAATGGACATCCCTGTCCTTCAGCCCGTCAGCATGAAAGACCCGCTATTCATTAATACCCTTAAAGAACTTAACGCCAGCCTCTTTGTAGTTGTCGCTTTCAGGATACTCCCACTTTCCGTTCTGGAATTACCTGAACTGGGATCAGTCAACCTTCACGCATCGCTCCTGCCGCGATACAGGGGAGCGGCGCCTATCAATCACGCCCTTTTCAACGGCGAGAAGGAAACTGGCGTCACCGTTTTTTTCCTGAACAGGGGTGTCGATACGGGAAATATAATTTCCTCCCTGTCCGTCGCTATAGATGACGGTGACGATTACGGAACGCTCTATGAAAAGCTCGCCGTCACAGGAGCCGGGCTCCTCGCGGACACAGCGCAGAATATCTTCGACGGGAATTATTCCGCTAGGCCGCAGGAAAAGGGCGCATTCCCCGCCGCGCCTAAGATCGGACCGGCGGACTTCGTCATTGACTGGGCACTGGACTCGGAAAGCATCCGCAACAGGATTCGCGGTCTTTCTCCAAGACCCGGCGCATGCGCCGCGCTTAAGGGCAAGAGGATCAAGATACTGGCCGCCTTATCGGACACTGCTCCATCAGACGCTGAACCTGGAACTGTAGTAGAAGCGGACTGCAAAAAAGGTATACTCAGAGTCGCTGCGGGAAAAGGGTCACTCATAATAATAAAACTTCAGCCTGAAAACAAGGCCGCCACCGACGCGCGCTGCTTTTTGAACGGGCACCGTATTGTTCCCGGCACCAGATTCGAAATTTCATTTTAAATATATATTCTTCGAACGCCATAAAGTGATTCCAAAATAACGCGTGAGTGTTTTTTTGCCGTTAAGAAACAGCATCGTCCTGCAAGGATTTATGATGTTTCAGGTAAAAAATACCGGAAGCGTTTTAAATCAGCTTCCGGTGTGAGAGGAATATATTTAGAATAAATTATGGCCTTTGCTTACTCGATGCCCTCGATAGCTTTTTCCTGGGCTTCCGCCGCCTCGTTCACTTTTTCAACGGCCTCTTTCGCGCCGTCTATATCGGATTTCTTCTCTTCGATGTACGTCTTGACAGGATTTTCGGGCTGTTCGGTCTGTTTAACTTCTGCGGGAGAATTTTCAACCGGACCTTCCTGACTCATCATCTTCCAGCCGAACCATGCGGCTGCCAGAACTGCGGCGATTATCACTATGATTATAATGTATTTACCTTTACCGCTTCCCGAATCATCGAACATGATCACGGAAGAACCGGGCTCATTCTCTTCATCGGCTGAAGGTACGGCTGGAATAACGGGCTTAGCTCCGGCCGGCGTACCGAATTTCTGCTTCGGTGCATCTTTAGCGTAAGACTGGTTCTTATTGTAGTTGTTAAGCTCCTCTTTCAGCTTTTTTCTCTGATTCACTTCATTCTCGACTTCCGAAATGAACGAGGATGTTATTATCTCTTTGGTCTTGCTGTCGAACTCCTCAATGAACGAGTTGGAGAAGTCTATCTGGGATTCAACCCCGAGGCTGACTTCGCTGCTCTTTGAAACTATCGCTCCGGGATCGTTCTTTATATTTCCGGGTTCTGAGTATTTTACTTTTTCGGAAGTGACCCTGCTCTTGAAATTCATGACCTCGTTCAGCCACTCGAGTTTCTGCTCTATTGAGTTAGGGTTCTTCAAAGTTTTGACAGTATCGTTGCATTTCCGATTCTCGCATATGAACTGATTGACTGATCCGCAGTTCTTGCAGTATATCTCGTTGTTCCTGTTCGGCATTCCGAAATTCACCTTGCTGCCGCACACCTTGCACTTCTCGACTGAGAAAACGCTGCATGTGGGACAGGTGGAGAAAACGAGCATCCTGCCTTTCCTGTAGTTGTAGTAGCTCTTCGATTTTGAATACTGCCATTTTATTCCGTCGGAGATCAGATAGAAATCGCTGTGTCCGTGCTTTGCGCCGCATTCGCAGGTAACGACTTTAATGTCATTTCCGCATTTGCAGCTCAGAGCGTCATAATTTAGAGAGAACTGGTTGAACTGGCCGCATTTGTCGCAGACAATCTTCTGCTCCTCTCTGCCGCAAACTTTACAGTCAAAAAATGCAGTTTCATTATAAATATTTTCAAAATTGATCTTTTTATCTAGGACATCGTCCTCGTGCTCGTCGTAGAACTGGTTGACTATCCTCCTCTCCTCTTCCTTTTTTTCCTCGGTGATAGTCATTTCTTTGGCTTTCCAGAAGTTCTTTATCTTGTCGAGTTCCTGTTTTTCTTCAGGAGAAGGAATAGTTCCGGGTATTTTTTCAGATTCTTCTTTCAAAGATATCGTAGCTTCCTGTTCAGGCTCAGGAACTTTAACAGGTTCCGGCTCAGGTTCCGGAATTTTAACAGGTTCAGGTTGCTGATCTGAAACATCCTGCCGTGTAAAAACAGATTTCTGTTCAGTTTTGTCAGTTCCTTCGATCCTCGAGATATCGATCTCATCCTTTAAAGGTATTACAGCTTCTTCCTCTTTCTTTTTCTTGATTATCTCTTCTACAGGAACTTTCATCTCTTTGACTACGGTCGCCTTCTGGCTTTCCTTTATTACAAATACCCTCTTGTCCAGGTCTTTGTTCGTCTTCCTGTAGATAAACTCTTCGATACGGGATTTTTCATCGGCATTCTTCGGCGTTCTTAATATCTTTATCTCGTTACCGCAGCCGGGCCTGGTACACCTTATGCTGTGCTCAAGTCCGCATGCCGAGCATACAACTATACCTGTCTTGCTTGAATCGGTGAAAGCGTCCGCAGCGCCGCATCCCTCACATACCTCTTTAGATATCTCCTTGCAGACAGGACATCTTCCGTATAAACCGAACTTGTAACTGGAACTAACTTCAGCCATAGATCATCTCCATTTCAAAATGTAAAAATCTCTCCGCATTTCTGCGTTCAGTATAAAAATAAGACTAAATAAACGGTAATGCAAATACTAATTGAAAAATATTTATGTTGATTTCCTGATCAGAAATGTTATAATTAGGACAAAATATTCAGGGAAGCGTTCAATGAAGTATATAAATGTGGCTCTGCCCCTGCCGATACGGGAGGAGTTCACATACTCGGCCGGTGAAGGATACGCTGTCGAAGACATTGTGGGACGCAGGGTTTCAGTAGTATTTAACGGAAGAAGCATCACCGGATTCGCCGTATCCGAAGCTGCTTATATAAAAGATCTGAAAATTCTGCCCATAGGTTCAGTTCTGGATGCTGAACCAGTTTTTTCAGGAAAAATGCTTAAGTTTTTGAAATGGATGTCTGACCATTATTTATGTTCACTCGGCGAAGTTATGAAGCTGGCACTTCCTTCTGTCATGGCGGAGAAAACTTATAAAAAAGTTGTTTTCGTAAAAGAAACTGACGGCCTGAAAGAGCCTGAATCCTCGGTGCTGAGGTTTTGCCGCGATCTGGGACCTGCGGGACTGGAAGAACTGGAAAAATTATTCGGGTCAGCAGGAATAAAAGCCGCCGGAAGCCTGAATAAAAAAGGCCTTGTGAATATAATCAGCGGGATTAATATAAAGAAAAGGGAAGTTCTTCTTAAGGGATACAGGCTTACAGGCAAAGAACCTGCTGAAAAAGACCTCTGTGATCTTAAAGTACTGTTCAGTGAAGGCGGTACTGTTCTGCAGAAGGAACTGAAGGAAAGAAGTATTAAACCCTCTTTACTTAAAAAAGCGCTGTCGGAAGGATATGTCGAAAGTGTAAGTTTAAAAAAAGACCATTTAGACCGCCTTATGTCCGAAAACATAATCCCTGCGCCGGAGCCTGTGCTGAACAAGGAGCAGAAGGACTGCGCGGAAAAAGTGATCTCCGCGATACTTTCGGAAAAGCACTCGGCTTTTCTGCTGCACGGCATAACCGGCAGCGGAAAGACGGCTGTGTATTTGAGGCTGGTGTCACAGACTCTCAGCCTGAACAGAACTGCCCTCATACTTGTTCCCGAGATATCGCTCACTCCTCAGATGGTAAGGCAGTTCCGCAGCCGCTTCGGAGATACCGTAGCGGTCATACACAGCCGCCAAAGCGACCTTGAGAAGTACGAAACCTGGGAGAAACTGAAGAACGGCGTCTATAAGGTCGCCGTGGGGCCGAGGTCCGCCGTTTTCGCGCCGCTTGAGAACATCGGGCTGATAGTAGTCGACGAGGAGCACGATCAGTCCTACAAACAGACCGACCAGGCTCCCAGATACTGCGCCAGAAATTCAGCCGTCATGCTGGGATATATTCACGGCGCGCCTGTCGTACTCGGAACGGCAACGCCCTCGGCAGAATCTTACCATAACGCCCTGACAGGCAAATACACTCTTCTTGAAATAAAAAACCGGTACAGTGATGCAGTACTTCCGCATATAAAAGTAGTAAAGAAAGAAAAACCCGGCACTATTTTTGAAAAATACTCTCTCGATGTTTTCAGGCGCGAACTTGCTCTTTCACGAAAGCTGATCGTGCTTCAAAACAGGCGCGGATATTCACCGGCTCTGATATGCTCAGACTGCAAAGAAACAGTTATGTGCCCCAAATGTTCGGTTCCTCTGGCCTTCCACCTTGAGAAAAAACAGCTTATCTGCCACTACTGCGGATATTTCGAAAAAAGCCGGAGCAGCTGCCCCAAATGCGGCAACGAGAACATATATTTCAGAGGTGCGGGAACGGAGCAGGTGGAGGAAGAGCTGAAAAGACTGTTCCCCGGCGTGCCTGTTTACCGCATGGATCAGGATTCGACCAGGAAAAAAAACGCGCACGACGATATACTAAACCTCTTCGGAAAACCAGGCCCCTCGATCCTGACAGGAACGAAAATGATAGCAAAAGGACTGGATTTTCACGATGTGTCAGTCGTATGTATCGTTAACCTGGATTCCGAACTTATTTTCCCTGATTTCAGGTCCGATGAAAGAGCTTTCCAGCTTACAGAACAGGTCGCGGGCAGAGCAGGAAGAGGAAGAATAAAAGGCGAAGTCATACTTCAGGTATTCAATGATATCTCGCCTGTAATCGGGTATATTGAAAAGCATGACACAAAAGGTTTCCTGGAGAGCGAACTTGAAATGAGACGCGTCACCTCATATCCGCCGTTTTCAAAACTTATAAAGATCACGATGAGTTCAGATAAGCTTCCTGAGCTGAGGAATGCGGCGATGTCTCTGTATCATGCTCTTGTGTCAAAAAAAACCGGGTGCGTGATCTACAGACCGGCCGAGAAAATGATACTGAAAGTAAATAATATATTTAGGTTGTATATTCTGATAAAATCCCTTATAATTAATGACAGGAGCGGAAAAAAGGTCCGCAGTCTGGTCTCAGACACGCTTAAAGGACATAAACTTCCCTCCGGAATCAAAACAGATATCGATGTAGATCCTGTAGATCTGATGTAAAACTATTATTTGCGGGGGAAAAGCAAATGAGTATTTTAAGATTAATCTTTATCGGCGTTCTTACTGCTGCCGGAATCATTCAAAGCGCTACCGAACTCGATTTCTCAAAAAAGAGAAATTATTTTCTGGGAGAGGGAGAATACGGCTCGATCACTCTTCAGCTCAAAAGCGCGGAGACATACAGTTTTGAGCCCGGTATCAGCAGACCTTTCGTACTGAAAAAGATCGACAATGCCGGTACGATCCAGCTCATTTTTGACGCCAGGACTCTCGACAATACAGATCTGAAAGACGGCAGCACGATGACAACTTCGTTCGTGTTTACGAAAAAGAACATAGGCAAAAAAGAACTGCTGAATGTTTCTGCGATTTACCGGCCTGAAGTAAGGATAATGACGCAGGACTCTCTTTTCATGGATTTCGTTCAGCTGAATTTTACGCCCGACAAAAAAACCTATACCCTCTATATAAACTCACTTAAAAAAGTATCGAACCTTATCGTTGAAGACCCTGACAACATGCTGATCTTCGGGGAAAATGACAAACTGAACCTGGAAAAAGGAATGAACGAGATCACCGTCACTTACAACGCGGAGGAGAATTATTCAGGTGAGATTACCGCATACAGGAAACTCTCGGAAGGGAAAATAAACCAGCTCTATTTCCTGGTCACAGCAAAGAATTTTAAGGCAATTCAGGTAGATGCGGAAGTAGAAACGGTTTCCGAAGACGAAATAAGACAGATGATGCTCGAGGACTCGCTCGAACAGGCCAATCTTTACGCCGGAATGGATGAACAGAACAGTGATCTCTCCGGAAGCGGATCTTATCCTGTGTTCAGCATATTGTCGCTTGTAGTTATAGGTATTCTTTCCGTAATTATACTCGTGCTGCTCGTGATTATACTTCTGAAAAAGAAAGATCCCCTTTTCGAAACTTATTCTACTTTCTACGATGATGTGGCTACGCTTCTAAAGGTACCTACAAAGGGAGTTAATATTGATAAAAGCACTGAAGAGATAATGATGGTTCTTCTCGATAAATTCGATTACGGAGCGCCGGCCGAGACCGTTAAGCAGCCGGAAGCGAAAAAAGTACTTAAAAAGCCTTCGGGATTAAAAACACCGCAGGTCAATAGTGACGGTAAAAACGGAGTTTCGTAATCTATAGAT
>DAIMKZ010000010.1:0-34462 GCA_036721445.1 Candidatus Delongbacteria bacterium | reverse complement strand
GCAAGCCTAAAAAGCTTAGACGAAGACTTAGGCATAGATGATTCTGAGCTTAACAATACTATTTACAACAACGGGATAAACTATGTACCGCCTTTGGGCTTTATTTCCAAAGCATCCCAGCTGTATATGGTCTCTGACAGCAATATTTATCTGAACGAAGGGATAAATAACATCTATTCAGACGGTAACTCCGTGCCCTGCATCATGACTCTTGGTCTGATACCTGAAGGAGAAATACTGAGACCGATTCTGATCTACGCGCCTGAGAATTACTGGGGATCGAATGTGAACGATTCTTTCTTCGCATTATCTGATCCGTATTATATTGACTACAGCGATTACTCAACTGTTCCTTACGGAACTGAACCTTTGACTTCTGCAGGCGGAAGTGACGAACACGCCTCAAAACTACTTGCAAAGGCTCTTGAAGCTGAGCTTGACGGTAAGTATGACAAAGCTATAAAGACATACGAGAAAATAATTGAAAAATATCCTGACAGCTCAGAAGCTTTGGTTGCTTACGCAAAACTGCCTGACAGCTACACTCAGGAATCGTTGAGCATTGAGCCTCTTATAGAGATGTACGATATGAATATCGCTGAAGAGAACTCGAACAAGAAATTTTTCAAGGAACTTAAAGTATCTTCGCATATCAAGGCAAAGAATTATGACACCGCGATCGCTTTATCGGAAGAGATGAAGCTCGAAGCAGGAACCGAAGAAGAAATCATTCTGTGCGACATTGATATTGCCATAGCAAATATGCTCAAAAATGCGGAGAATAAAGGAAAAGGTAGAAATGAGTCAATCACTTCCGATATAACAGCACTGTTAGACAAGCTGACCGGAGGTGAAGATAAGGGCGATCCTGCGGATATTACGGATGCAGCAATGCCTGAAACAAGTAAGCTCTACCAGAACTATCCGAACCCGTTCAATCCTGTAACTCAGATCAAGTTTGCTCTAGCTAGGACTGCAAATGTTAAGCTGAGCGTTTATAACATAAACGGGCAGAAAGTTGCTGAGTTGCTGAATGGAGTTCATAATGCAGGGATTCATACAATTGAGTTCGACGGCAGTATGCTAAATACAGGTGTATATTACTACACGCTTGAAACTGGTAGGAACAGGCTCACAAACAAAATGATTTTAACAAAATAATTCTGGTTTCAATTATTTTTGATAAAGAAAAAGGCAGTCGTTTTGAGACTGCCTTTCTTTTGGCGGGGAACACAGGATTCGAACCTGCGGTACAGTATTACCGTACGACGGTTTAGCAAACCGCTGCTTTAAGCCACTCAGCCAATTCCCCTGGCCTTTGCGGAGGATGAGGGACTCGAACCCCCATGTGGTCGCCCACGGCGGTTTTCAAGACCGCTGCCTTGCCAGTTAGGACTAATCCTCCGATCGCGGATCTCTCCGCTTTTCAGGACACCAAATATAATATCTTTTATTATCTATGTCAATTATTTTTTCGGCAGTATTTCATCAAAATATTCTTTTAGAACGACCCTGTACGCCGGTTTGTAATTATTCCTGTAAATAGTCGAATGATGCGCGGCGGGAAAGGATTTTGATTCCATTTCCATAAAGAATTCATCCATTTCCGATATCTTGACCGGTATCTGTCCGTCCCTGCTCATCTCCTCAGCGGCCTTCCAGAGTTTTCTTATTTTTGAAACATTCTGACCAAAATCGTTTGCTGTCCGAATGAATATCCTGCAAAGATCGTCTGCTTCTCCCCCCGCCTTAAGGAAGGGACGGATATTGACTCTTACGAGGCCTGATTCGGGACAAAGACCGTCCGTCAGGTTCTTATCATCGTAATTTTCAAGATTATTGACCTCGAAGTCCATCCATTTTACGGCCATCTCAGGATCGGGTACGGCGTGTCCCGGCCCCATGGCTGAAGTAAATATCAGTTTATAAACATCTCTAGCCGTCATGAGAGGGTAAAGTTCAAAATGATATTTGAGTATTTCTTTGAATCCGTTCATACTTACCTTCGGTCTTATCAGGAATAAATGTAAAATTTTAAAGTGTTTTTATCAATAAAAATCTGATTTCGTATATTCATTCGATTATTAATTATTTATATTTCAGCCGATGAAGACAGATCATATTTACATACATTTCCCGTTCTGCAAAAAAAAATGCCCCTACTGCGATTTCTTCTCTCTGCTTCCGGGCGGCGTTAAAGAATACAGGCAATATATTGATCACCTGCACAAAGAATCTGATCTTTATAAGGAATATTTTTCTGATAACATCCGGACAGTTTATTTTGGAGGAGGTACGCCGTCTCTTATGGATCCGGAAGACCTGAGAGAGATCCTTCTCAGGTTCAAAACCGGCGGGGATGCCGAGGTGACGCTCGAAGTCAATCCCGCGACCGCGGACTGTGGAAAGCTGAAGGCTTTTATGGATGCGGGCGTCACGCGGCTTTCGGTCGGCTCCCAGTCATTCATTGATGCTGAACTCAGGACTCTGGGAAGGATACACGGGGTAAATGACATTTACGCTGTATTTGAAGCCGCCCGAAAAGCCGGATGCGGCAATATTAATCTTGACCTCATCACCGGCATCCCCGGTTCTACGCCGGCGGGCGCGCTATACAGCGCGTCGGAACTGTGCAGGCTGGAGCCCGAACATGTTTCGGTCTATATTCTGACTTATTATGAAGGTACGCCCTTCACAAGCCTGCTCAGTTCCGGGAGGCTGAAAAGAATGGAAGACGATGTCGAGATCGAACTTTTCAGCCTGTCCGCCGGTGTTCTGGCGCGGCACGGCTATGAAAGATACGAGATCTCGAACTTTTCAATACCCGGCCACCGATCAGCCCATAATCTTAACACATGGGACTTCGGCAGCTATATCGGGCTGGGCGCATCAGCTCATTCATTCGTTGACAAATACAGATGGGCTAACCCTGAAGACCTGATGTCTTATTACAGGAAGGTCGACACCCGGTCCTCGAGTATCATAAGCGGTAACGAAGTAAAAGAAACAGACCTGAAGAACGAATTCCTGATGCTCGGCCTGAGAAAAATCTCCGGTCTGAAAGAAAATGAATATCGCAGAATATTCGGTACAACTTTGAGATCAGATTTTAAAAAGCTCGAAAACTACGTAAACAAGGGCGTACTTTTACATGAGAAAGATACGATAAGGTTTTCGCAGAATATGCTGAACATATTTAACTCGATAGTATCAGATATAATAATTTAGGATCACACTTCGTAATCAACGATAACCCTGTCCTCGACGATGCTGTCTATGAAAGCTTTTATCTTCACGTGCTCGGGATGAACTGAATAATTCTCCAGGTCTTTCTTTGAATCGAACTCTGTGTAGAGAACAATGTCGTAAGCTCTGTCCGAGGTAGAAAAATTCATTCCGACTTCCAGCTGCCGGATCTGTATGATCAGCGAAGTAAGCCTTTCGAGACTTTTTTTTATTTCCATAGCGGCCGCGATCTTATGAGTCAGGTCTGAATGTTTCTTCAACTTCCACATAACAATATGCTTTACCATTTTTTAAGCCTCCTTTTTTATCTCCGCCTCTCATCCTTCCAGATGTATTTGTGAAGCTGTATCTGATACCTGACGTTTAATCTGTCCTTTAATATCGCCTCAGCGATCTCGCGGTCACTGATCTGTGAATCAGTTGTCTTTGAGACCAGCACTCCGCATCTGCGGCACAGATCGTACTTCATGCAAAACTCTCTCATCTCATTATAATCAGAAATATCCTTCAAAACAAATTTTATTTCATCATTTTTTCTTAAGAATTCCAGATTGGCCTCCAGGAAACTTCCGCCCTCTCCTGAACCTTCGAGTTTATAATCCACTATCTTGATCACTCTTTCCGGCAGTCCTTCAAGAGAAATACTTCCGTTAGTTTCGAGCAGTATAGTTTTCTCGGGATCTACATTATCGATTATTCTGATCAGTTCTTCTTTCTGCAGAAGGGGTTCGCCTCCTGTGAATTCAATAAAACCGATATCCGAACCGTTTATAAGCCCGGCTATCTCATTTAATTCGTAATCCCTGCCTTCATAGTACACATACTTCGTATCGCACCAGGCGCATCTTAAATTGCATCCTGTCAGCCTGATGAACATACATGGCAGCCCCGAGTATGATGACTCTCCCTGAAGTGAAGTGAATATTTCATTAACCTTAAGCGTCATTATCAGTATACTTTTATTTCCTGGTTCCCGGTTATAATGATATTTTTGTTATCCGGCACATCGCTGCTTGAGGATTCGGTTAATATCTTTTTAAACCGGCTTGAGCCTTTGCAGTCCGTGAATATTTCAGAGATCCCTGTATTCCTGATATAATTATAGATCTTATGCTTGCCTGTCTTATATTCATCAGGTATAACAGGATCGTTCTCGATTATTTCATTAAATTCTTTCTCATAATCCGCGGGAATGAATATGAGATTATCAGAGTATAGTTTGTTCTTCAGAACCATCTCCAGTTCCATTTTATCGAAAGGAAGTATGAAGACCAGAGATTCATTCAACGAAAATTTTTTATAAAATTCATATTCGTCCGTAAACGGTTCGACAACGGTTATGCTTCTTGAGAAAAGATCCCTGTCGATAAAATTATCTCCCCAGCTGGATCCGAAATTGATAATTTTCGACAGCTCTTTATTTATGATATCAAAAGAAGCGTCGCCTGACACCATCGGTTTACCAATTCCTGCAGAATAGAGCTCCGTGACCGCGTGCTGAAGATTACCCAGTGAATCTGTAAAAACAAATACCTGTTTATCTTCCGAGAGTTTTTCATTGATCAGGTCTAAAGGAAGCGGCAGGTAAGGGTAGGTTTTTTCTGTAGAATTATAGATATAATCGTATTCGGATATGTCGGTGTCAGAACCTCTAAGCATAGATGTGTCATCTTTTGTATAAACTCCGAGATAAACCGTTTTGTGACCAGCGTCCCTGATCTCAACGATCGAAGCGCCGGGAATAGATCCCGAAGAGAAAAATTTTATATTTACAAGGTTCTTAAAATTGTAGCCTTTGCCCATTGGAGTGATCCTGATGACCCTCTCGTTCAGGCTCTCTATATCTCTTCGTGAAAATTCTGCTCCGGAGCCTGCTCCGTGAATAAGTCCGGGATTGTTAAGTTCTTTCAGCCATTTTATCCTTGCGATCTTGAAAGATATATCCGAGGTAAAAAGCTTAGCGGAAGGATTGCTGTTCATAATTTTCGGGATATGGTCAGTATGAGCATCTCTGGCGTTCGACATTACCACAATGTCTATATCATTTCCGGGATAATCCTCTTCAGGATCGACCAGTATTTTTACACCAGTAACGTTAAAAAGAATAGATTTTCCTTTTCTTTCATTTGTGAGCCTGGTTATCTTCATATAGTTGTCAGAGCTGTTGAGATCGATCCTGTTTCTGATCTTGTCCAGCCTTTCACTGACTGTCTTTTTTATGTCACCACCGTACTCAACGAATTCGATCTCGAACTGCATCGTACCGAGTTTAGCCTGGTTAACAAAATACTGCTCAACAGCTTTCGAAAGGTCCTTGTTGCCTGTGTAAAATATCAGGTATTTTGCTGAAATCTTTTCAAAGATCATGTACATTACAGAAAAATTCTCATTCAGCAGAGAATTCTGCAGCTTGAACTGAGTGAGGGCTGTATCGATCTTTTCCCTGACAAAGATGTAATTCTGATAAAAACTGTTGAGATAGCTTATAGATTTTCCGTCTTCCGGGCATATTACAATGTCGTAGCTGTCAAAAATATGATCCCTTATCTCGCTGAATACTTTCAAAAGGTTCTTATAGAATTTACCGTAGTTCGTGTCAGGTTCCGATATAAAATTGACAACATAACCTGATCCGGGTTTAAAATACACGTCAATGATCCTGTCGGCGATCGAAAGAGTCGGAGGTTTGCTTTCAAAGATGATCTTGTTGAATATCTGCTCGTTTATGCGTATGTACTCCTGTATCAGTTCCTTAATTTCCTGAAAACTTTTATTTGTCTTCTTTATTATAAAATTTCGCCGCGGCGCTGCTTTTACCGCAGGTTCAGGGGCTGGCTCTTCCTTTTTTTCATGAATATCAAAAAGTCCGTTCTTTACCGACTGACCGATATGCTGAATCAGTTCTGATCTGAAACTTTCAATCTCATTAAGCAGCTTCTGCCGATTATCTTCCAGGATATTCCTGATATTATCGCTTACAGATAAATTCTCCGATGTTATAATTGAGTTTATGCTTTCAATATCGCTGAAAACATCCTTTATCTTACTTAAGTTTTTATATGAAGCGGCATAATCCAGACAATCTTCACATTCTGCTCCGTCTTCAAATAATATTATGTCTTCATTGCTTTCTTCAATGCTTTTTTTAGCTCTTTTTAGTATTGAAAGGTTCATTTCACGAATTTCTTCGGGCATACTTTGAAAATCCAGTGAATTCATATAATCTACTGTTGTTTTATCTTTTTTAACTCTGTCTATGTACTCGGCGTTGAGTTTTATCCCTCCGGTCAATTTTTTTATTAAATCTTTCATATCAGCTCCTTTTTTATAGATTTCAAGTATTCAATATATGATTTAGAGACTGTAAAATCAAGCGCCGGCTCGACTTTTCTTTTAACATTGCGATTGCTTAAGATGTTTAATTATTTTATATTTAGCTTCTTTAAAATGTACGAACGATCGGAGTAAGAACAACGGACGAAAAAGAAAAATATATGCAGTCCGCATTAAAAGAGGCTTTGAAAGGCGCTGGTAAAGTCAGTCCAAATCCTCTTGTGGGTGCAGTTATAGTTAAGAACGGGCGAATCATCGGTAAGGGGTATCATAAAATATTCGGAGAAGCTCACGCCGAGGTTAACGCAATAAATTCGTGCACCGAAGACCCGAAAGGTTCGGACATGTATGTAACGCTCGAACCCTGCTCGCATCACGGGAAAACGCCTCCATGCACGGACCTTATAATCGCGAGAAAAATTAAAAGGGTTTTTATCGGCACACTCGATCCTTCTCCTCACTCGAACGGGAGAGGTGCGGAATTACTGCGGCTTTCCAGTATTGAAGTTGAATGCGGTATTAACGAAAAGAAATGCAGAGAAATAAATGAACCCTTCTTTCACTCGCTAAAAACAAAATCCCCTCTCATAATACTTAAATTGGCTTCATCTCTTGACGGCTCCATTGCAACAGATGAAAGCGATTCTAAATGGATATCTTCTGAAAACAGCAGAAAACTGGTTCACAAAATGAGGAATCTTTACGACGCTGTTTTGGTCGGTAAAAAAACCGTGGAATCGGACGATCCTCTTCTAACGGTAAGGAGCTGCAGAGGACGGGATCCGTTAAGAATAGTAACCGACGGATCTTTATCTTTAAGTCCGGACAGAAAGATTTTCGGCAGAGGTTCAGGAACTGTTGTAATAACTTCGAACAGAGTTCCTGAAAGCTCTGAAACAAAGTATAAGATCAAAGGTATAAGGATAATAAGAGTGGATGAAAACAACGGGGAGCTCGATCTGGAACAGGCATTCAGGATCCTTCATTCATACGGGATCAGATCGATCATGACGGAAGGCGGTGCGGCGCTGTCTTCTTATCTTTTGAGAAATAAGCTGGCCGACAGGATCGTTCTTTTCCTCGCACCTATACTTATCGGAAGCTCTGTTAAGTTTTTCTCCGGTTCGGATATAAGAAAAATATCCGATTCGGTATTACTGGAGAATATGAAATACAGAAGATCGGGCTCCGATATCATGATCGAAGCGCGTCTGAGGTATGTGAATTGAAGATATCAAAAGAAATAAAATTGCTTGTGCTGACTGACTTTATTACGGTAAATATATCAACGCTTCTTCTTTTCATCATAAAATTCAAGACAGACTACTTCATTACCTATACGGATCATTCTTATGCCGAACTTCTTATAATCTCACCGGTCCTTTATATTTTCTGGCTGTCCGTATTTCATGTAAAAGACCTTTACAAATCATTTTATTTCAGAAGCGCGGTCGAGATCGGACTGAGCGCTGTTTCAGGTATAACTGTCGGGATCCTCTTTCTCTATGTCATTACTACTCTTAATTTCAGAGAACTGTCCGGTAAGGGCATTCTCATTTATTATACAATCCTCTGTATCCTGGTAACTACCGGCAGAATATCGTTCAAACTTATTCTTAACAGGCTTTTCAGAAAGGGGATCGGATTAAGGAACGCTCTTGTCATCGGTTATAACAAGTCTTCTAAAAAAATAATCAGAGAATACTTGAAGGGCAGACTGCTTGGTTTGAATATCATAGGCTTCATTGATGACGGCAAGGATAATCCTGAATATCAGGGTTTCAGGACTCTGGGCGACCTGGATACTTTTGAACAGATAATAAAAGACAACCAGATAAGGGAGATCATTATATCTGTCGAGGTCAAAGATCCGTTCCTGATAAACAACATAATCCTCAAATCTAAAGACTACAATGTTTTTTACAAAGTAGTACCGTCCCTTGAAGACATAATAAGCGGAAACGTAAGGACTTTTGAACTTTTCGGCTATAAACTTCTTGAACTTTTCCCTGACATTCTTTCTCCATTCCAGCGGATGCTCAAGCGAAGCTTCGATGTTATTGTATCTTTCATAATTCTGATACTTATGAGCCCGGTAATTCTTGTCAGCATCCTGATCATCAAACTGGATTCGAAAGGAGAGATCATTTACAGACAAAAAAGGGTAGGTAAGGATTTTAAAGAATTCACAGTATATAAGTTCAGATCCATGAAAAGGGATGCCGAAGCTGAAACCGGTGCTGTCTGGGCCGTGAAGAACGACCCCAGGATAACTAAATACGGCAGATTCATGAGAAAAACCAGGATAGATGAACTTCCCCAGCTTTTCAATGTGCTTATAGGAAATATGAGCTTTGTCGGACCTAGACCTGAAAGAAAGTTCTTTGTTGATAAATTCATCAGAACTATCCCCTATTACTATAAAAGGCTGCATGTAAAACCCGGCCTGACAGGATGGGCTCAGGTTAAGCACAAATATGACGAAACTTTCGATGATGTTAAAGAAAAACTTAAATATGATCTATACTACATCGAAAATATATCACTAAAGCTCGACTTTGTAATTTTGTTCTATACCGCCAGAGTAGTATTAAATTTTAAAGGCCATTAAATTCGGAGATATTCAATGAAAAAGATACTTCTTCTCAGTTTGTTGATATTCACGGTGATCGGTTCCGCACAGACTGAAGAGCTCTTAAAAATGTACCAGAAATTGACAGGGAAAGACCTTTCTACCGAGATCAAAAAACTTAAGGAGAAGGATTCTCCCAATAAGCTGAAGAAAGAAACTGCAGAGATTGACACTGTTCTTCAGCAGTCTGACGATAAAACCGGATTCTCACCGGATTCCCTCGAAGTTAAAACATATTTTGAAAAATATGTCAGCGGAGAGCTGATCGATCCATACAGTTCCGAATTAAAACAGTACCGGATAGATTTTTCTTCTGTCAGAACGAGCCTTAATTATAACAAATCTATACCTGATAACTACATACTCTCACCGGGGGATGTTTTCGCTATCGACATCTGGGGGGCAATGGAAAAAAATTATGTTGCCGAAGTGACCAACGAGATATTTGTTATTATACCGCAGATAGGAAAGATCGACCTTTCTGGTCTTGATTATAAAAATGCAAAAGGCAGAATCGAATCAAAACTTTCCAGTATAAACGGAATTAAATTCAGTGTCAGATTAAGCGAAGTGAAACCCATTTCAATATTCGTAGTAGGTAATGTCATAAAGCCCGGAGTATATAACGTTTCGCCTTTCTCAAGTATCGTCGAAGTGCTTGCCGTGGCGGGAGGGGTTACGCCTGAAGCAAGTTTAAGGAATATCGGTCTGATATCTCCTAAGAACGGCTCGAAAGTAATTGATTTGTACTCGTTATTGTTCTTCGGCCAGAATCCGGTATCTGTACTTGAGCCTAATATGACTGTTTTCGTTCCTCTGATAGGCGATCAGGCTGCAGTAGCCGGTAACGTTAAAAGGGAAGGCATTTTCGAGATCCATAAGAATGACAGGCTTGAAGATCTTTTAAAAATAGCAGGGCGTACTCCTTTCTCGGACACAGAAAGAGTTGAGATCGAAAGGCTCGGGGAGGACGGCAGAAGCGAAATACTGTCTGTCTCGCTCAAAGACAACCCGAAACTGAGGGACGGCGACATAATAAGGATGTTCTCGACCCTTGTTTTTAATTCGCGATATGTATATTTAAAAGGGAATTTCAGGCACAACCGCAAGATCCAGTACGACGACGGAATGATGCTTGGCGATATCCTAAATGACAAAGAGATCGTCTTTGAGAATACCGATATGGATTATGGGAACATAATCAGAAAGAACGGGACCGGAAAACGAGATCTGATGATAAGTTTCTCGCCGAAAAATGTTCTTGAAAGTCTGGGTGAACATAAAATACAGCTGTTCGCGAGAGATACGATCGAAGTATTCAGTCTTGATTCAGTTTCTTATTTCCCTTCAGTTGAAGTATCCGGAGAGATCAATAAGCCCGGAGTATACAAATTTACAAAAGATATGACGGTCTCTAATCTTCTCTCATATTCCGGCGGACTGACACCATACGGAGATATTGACAACATTATCATTATCCGAAATAACGCTAAGGACGGATACAGTTATTTCTCGAATGTAAAACATGAAGAATTCATTCTTCAGGACGATGACAAGATACATGTTTTTGATTACGCCGCAAAAAATCCGCTTCAAAGCGTAGGAATATGGGGAAACATTAAAAACCAGGGAAATTACATTCACTCCGAGAACATGTCGGCTTTTGACCTGATAACACTCGGAGGCGGATTCAGAAATGATGCTATGACAGACTCCATCGAAATAGTCTCAGGAATAAACAGCACAAATAAAATGCTTAAAACAAAATGGGTAAGTTTTGAAAACCTGAAAAATGTAATTCTGGAACCGAACGATATTGTTTTCGTCAGGAGGATAAGGGATTTTGCGAGAGTGAATTATGTAAAGATCTTCGGCGAAGTGCAGTTTCCCGGTATGTACGCACTTAGGGAGAACGAAGAGATGAGCGACCTTCTTGAAAGATGCGGAGGATTTACAAAGAACGCACAGATCCGGTCGACCCAGATATTCAGACAGGAAGTAAAGGAAAAGCAGACCAAGAAGATAAAAGAATTAAGAGATGAACTGAACAATAAACTTCAGATGCAGATGATACTGTCCGGAAATCAGGATCTCGCAAGCGCTCTTAATGTTGCTAAGTTCGATTCGATTGAAGCCAGCGGAAGGGTGATCCTGGACATTGACGATAAAGGAAATCACGAAGAATTTTATTTCCAGAATAGAGACTCGGTTTTTGTACCTCCTGTATCGAGAACTATCCTTGTAATGGGCGAAGTCTATCAGCAGACAGCAATAACATATAATTCGGAAAAAAGAAAGGTAAGAAACTACCTTGATAAAGTGGGCGGCATAACTTCATCTGCCGACGAAGACAATATTTATGTGATAAAATCCAACGGAGAGCTCATAAAGGAAAAAGGCTGGTTCGATAATATAATGTCCTATGAACTGGAACCCGGGGATATGATTTATGTACCCTATGACTATAACAGGATCGATTTCCTGCAGCTGACAAAAGACGTTACGACGATACTCTATCAGCTCAGCCTTTCTGCCGCCACGGTCTATCAGCTGTCTAAGTAGCCTATGACCAGAAACACTATTTTTACTGAAATTCTTGAACAGTACTATGATTCGCTGCTGTTCGACAAAGGTCTGAGCAGACTCTCTCTTGAGTCCTACGGCAACGATCTCAGAAGGTATATAGATTTCCTGAAAGAAAAAGGGATCGTAAACCCTGATGAAGTAAAGGCTTCGCACATAAGAGAATTCATAATAATGCTCAATGACCTTGGGCTTAATGTATCTTCGGTCATAAGAAATCTCTCTTCGATCAGGAACTTCCATAAATATATGGTTAATGAAGATATCTCCCAGAATAACCCCGCACTGCACATCGAAACCCCGAAAAAGCCCGGAAAATACCCCGCGGTACTATCAGTTGAAGAAGTCGAGAAAATATTTTCTGTGCCTGACCTTTCTGTTCCTCTCGGTATAAGAGACAGGGCAATGCTGGAGATGCTTTATGCCTGCGGACTCAGAATTTCAGAACTTCTTACGATTGAGTACAACTCTGTGATCTTTCCGGAAGGCATTGTAAGAGTGATCGGAAAAAGGAACAAGGAAAGGATAGTTCCTATAGGCTCAAGCGCTCTAGAACATCTGAAGTCATATCTCGGAGATGTCAGACCGGAACTAGCCTCAAAAGGAAAATCCAGGAATATACTATTTTTGAATTCCAGAGGTAATAAAATGTCGCGAATGGGATTCTGGAAGATACTTAGAAAATATGTTCAGCTCGCAAACCTGTCAATAGAGATCCATCCGCACACTTTCAGGCACTCTTTTGCGACTCATCTTCTTGAAGGCGGAGCGGACCTGCGCTCAGTTCAGGAGATGCTCGGACATTCTGACATCTCGACAACTCAGCTTTATACACACATCGACAGAGAGCATTTAAAACAAATATACAGGCAGTTCCATCCTAGAGGATAGCGCTTTAAATCCTTGTAAAAGCTTTCAGTATAACTTATATTACTTATTGTAAATAAAACAGGAAAACACAGTGCCTTTCCTCGAGTTATTCATAGCCAAAAGGTATCTTCAGGGTAAAAGAAAGACAGCTTTTATTTCAACTATCACCTATATTTCGTTCCTCGGTATCACCTTAGGCGTAGCCGTTCTTGTAGTTGTTATATCTGTCATGAACGGATTCGAGACCGAGGTCAGAACAAGATTCATCTCGAATGATTCGCATATAAGGATAAGATCTTTCAACGACAGACCGTTCACATACGATAATAACCTTAAGGAATTTCTTTCTGCAGACTCGCTTATAAAAGGGCATTCCCCGTTCGTTGAATCTTACGGAATGATCAAAGGGGACTACACCGAAGGGTCTCTCGTAAGGGGAATAGACATTGCAACCATTTCTTCAGTATCTCTTCTGAGCGGACAGATCATAGCGGGGGATCTGAGTTTTGAGGAAACGGCATCCGGACTGCCGGGGATAATCCTCGGCAAGGGAATGGCTGACAGAACAGCCTCTATCGTGGGCAGCGAACTTTTTATTATTTCTCCTGCGATCAGTTCAACCTTCTCTCAGCCTCCTGTAATGAAATTCGAAGTGACAGGAATATTTGAAACCGGACTTGCTGAAGTTGACGGCGGTCTCGTTTACATATCTCTCGGATCTGCCCAGAAACTGTTCAAAATGACCGAGAAGGTCAACGGAGTTTATATTGTTCTTTCTTCAATCCTGCATACCGATATGATCAAAGCCGAGCTGAACGAAAAGCTTGAATATCCGCTGAACGCCGTATCGTGGAAAGATATGCACAAGAATCTTTACGCATGGATGGAGATCGAGAAGATGATGATGGGTACAATTTTGAGCCTCATCGTGATAATTGCTGCTTTCAACATACTTTCCGGTCTTATAATGATAGTGATGGAAAAAAAGCAGGAAATAGGCATATTAATGGCCATGGGAGCTACAAGATCGATGATAATGAGGATCTTTATAATTCAGGGAATGATAATTGGAGTGCTGGGAACAGTTTTCGGGATAATAGTGGGTCTTTCCGTGAGCCTGATCCAGCTCAAGTATAAGATAATTTCCCTACCAGGGGATATTTATTTTATAAATGCAATGCCTGTTGAGATAAAAACAGCTGATGTGGTGATCATAGGAGCAGTCGCTCTTGTACTGACTTTCCTTTCTACGGTCTATCCTTCCAGGCAGGCCGGGAAAATGCTTCCGGGACAGATAATCAGAGACGAATAAAATGAGAGATCGAAAATGCTGGCGAACGTAAAAGAACTTTATAAAAAGTACACGATGGGTAAAAAAGACATACCCGTCCTCAAGGGTGTAAACCTTTCTCTGAACGAAGGTGAGATCGTGGCTGTAATGGGAAAAAGCGGCGCAGGAAAATCTACCCTTCTAAATCTGATCGGTGCTCTTGATAAGCCCGACAGAGGTATAATTGAATTCCGTAATGAAAATATTATAAATTACAGCGACAGAAAACTCGCCGAGTTCAGGAACAGGAATATCGGTTTCGTTTTTCAGTTCCATTATCTGCTTCCCGAATTCACGTCTCTTGAGAATATCATGCTGCCAGGTCTTATAATGGGAAGCGAAAGGACCGATCTTGAGAAACGCGCAAATGAACTTCTCGAAGCCGTCGGTCTGTCCGACAGAAGAGGCCATAAGAGCGCCGAACTTTCCGGCGGAGAGCAGCAGAGAGTGGCTTTTGCAAGAGCGCTGATCAACAAACCTTCGCTGATACTGGCCGACGAACCTTCAGGAAATCTGGACAATGTGTCCTCAGAAAGACTTCACGAACTCATGTGGGACCTTGCCAAAAAGAATAGAACTGCATTCCTGGTAGCCACTCACGACAGAAATCTTGCAGAGAAGGCGGACCGGATCGTTAACATCATCGACGGAGTAATCTGATGAAATGCGATAAGTGCGGATCGTTAAACGTAGTGACCAAGATAGTAATTCAGAACGATAACGGAACTGAAGAGATAAATATGTGCCTTCAGTGTTTCCGCAAGTTTCTGAAAGACCGTCCTGATATTCAAAACGGTCCGGCAGGCAAATCCATCAACGATTTTCTTCTCGGTGCTCTCGATTATCTTAACAAAGGCATCAGCACGCTAAATCAGAACCGCAGCATTACAGTACCGGATACGAGAATATGCCCAAATTGTTCTGCTCCTGTTTCGATGATAAAAAAAGAAAAGAAGGCAGGATGCGAGAAATGCTACGATATTTTCAGAACAGAGATCAGCGACCATCTTTTTTGTTCTACAGGCAAAAGGTACGATAACGGAGTTAATAGCGATAACGGCATAAAAAAGACTGCCGAATTGATAAAAGAAAAGATCAGTGCCGCCGTAAGGTCCGAGAATTACGAGATCGCCGCCATGCTTAAAGAAGAATTGAACAGATTAAAAAAAACAGGAGGTGAAATATGAAAGGCGTATTTATTTATCTTATGATATTAACATTCAGCCTTACGGCCGGTTCAAAAGACAATACCGACGGACCTGTCCCTTCCTGGCAGCAGTCCGAATCTTTAAACATACAACTCGGTGTGAGAGACAGGAACTCCTCGATGGAATATTATGACGCGGTCTTCAGAGTTACCGACGAAAACGGCAGGAACGAATATGAGGCGACTGTAAAAGTAGCATCCGATGACTGGGGATTCGTTCATTTCCCAGCAGACTTTTCTGTTTCAGCTCTTGACGGAACTTATGAATGGAAATGTTTTGTCGGGGATATTCAGGTGTCCTCCGGCACTTTCACACTCAGCGCGGATCAGAGAACCATAACTTTACCGAAGAAATAATATGAAACTCGGAATATTAACAGCTACAATTTCGGAATGCGAATTCTTCCCCAACATAATCGATCTGAAAATTATCGGGGAAAGAAAAGGCCATACAGTCGATCTTTTTAAGAACGGTGAATTTAACCTGATTATCGACTCGGAGAAAACAACGCTCTACTACAACAAAAAACCTTTCGACCCGTGTGATTACGACATAATTCTTAACAGACTTTCTGTAAGGGAAAAAAGCAATGCGGAATATTATATCGTTAACGAGTTCACTAAATGCGGAGTTCCGGTAATTAACTCTCCTGATTCGATAATGAAAGCCCGTAATAAACTACTTTCTCTTCAGATCATGTCGTCACTCGGGGTTAAGATCACGAGATCCGCTATAATCAGGCGTCCGGAGGATATTGATAATGTGCTTCATCAATTCTCTTTTCCGCTTGTAATAAAGAATATCTTCGGGTCTTTAGGCAGCTCAACTCTGCTTGTTTACGATATAAAGCAGCTTATCTCCACGATCGACTGGATCTGGAATGTCAACAGGAATGAGATATTTCTTATACAGGATTTTATCAGATCCGAAGATAACACGGTTTCCGACTTCAGAGTGTTCATACTCGGCGGAGAGATCATCGGAGCAATGAAAAGAACGAATTCAGACAAAGATTTCAGGGCTAATTTCAAGAGAGGGGCTTCTGTAGCGAAAGCGATTCTTACGGATGAAGAAAAGAAACAGTGTCTTATGATCTCAGAAAAATTCGGACTTGAGATCGCTGGTGTTGATTTTATCAGAACCTGCGAAGGCCCGGTATTTTTAGAGATAAACTCAAATCCGGGACTCGACGGGATCAGGCAGGCCACCAGATCTGCTCATTTCGACATTCTTGAAAAGATCATCGACAGACTGGATGAAAAGAAGAGGAGCAAATGAAATATCTAATCCTCTTACTTTCCGTTCTCATTGCGGTCTCGGCATGCAGCAAAGACAAAAGCGGGACCGGGACTACCCCCGAAGCCGACTATGAGATAATCAATATCTATCCGCATAACACAACATACTTCACACAGGGATTTGAGTTCAGCGGAGACACGCTGGTGGAAGGAACAGGCCGTTACGAACAATCAAAGCTTCTAAAATACGATCATACAAATTCACATGTCCACGAGGAGGTCAACCTTCCTTCTGCTTATTTCGGAGAAGGCGTCACTATTTTGAACAGTAAAGTCTTTCAACTTACCTGGACAAGCGGGATATGCCTTATCTATGACTATGAAACTTTAACACAGGAAAATTCTTTTCCGTATACAGGCGAGGGATGGGGGCTTTGTAATGACGGCACTGATCTTATCATGAGCGACGGTTCAAGCACGGTTTATTTTAGAAATGCCGCTGATTTCTCAATAAAAAGAACTGTTTCGGTAAGAACATCGAACGGAATTGCTGTTGATGATATAAATGAACTCGAGTATGCGAACGGGCTAATATGGGGCAACATCTGGGGTGAGAACTCGATCATTTCGATCGACCCGGCAACAGGTACAGTTAATGGAAGATATGATCTGTCAGACCTAAGAGAACAGGCCGTAAATGAATATTCCGGATCCGATGTACTAAACGGTATCGCTTATAAAGACAGCAGCTTTTTTGTCACAGGTAAATACTGGCCGAACATTTTCGAGATAAAATTTAAAAACAATTGAGTATGCGGAAATTTGTTCCTGACTTTATTGCTGAGAATTACGAGAACGGTAAATATTCCGGCTTACTTCACTGTGTTACGCTTTTTGCGGACATTTCAGGTTTCACTTCTTCGGCCGAAGAGTTATCTAAACACGGAAAAGAGGGTTCGGAAGTTCTTTCGGATATGATACACGTTCTTTTCGAGAAGACCGCAGAGATCATAAGATCAAGGAACGGATTTGTTACGAAATATATCGGTGATGCGTTCATTTCTTTTTTTCCTCACGATAATACACCGGAGAGTGAAAAAGCTGCCTTCATAAATGCGGTAAGTGCCGGTTTTGAACTAGGAAGATATTTCTTAAAGAACGGAGAGATCGATACTAAATTCGGAAATTTTTTTTTCGGATTGAAAATAGGTATCGGAACTGGTGTAAATAACTGGAAGATCATTGGACGGAATAATATCAGAACATATTATTTCGAAGGAAAATCATTATGGTCAGCTACCAGTGCAGAAAAAAAAATAAGGCCGGGAGAGATAGCAGTCAGTTCATCCGTATGTGAAAAATATTCAGATTTGATCAATGCAGTACCTTCAGGACGATCGGGATATTCAAAGCTGGTCTCCATTAGAAATTCATCAGCCGGATCGGCCTGCTGTATAGACTATGGTTTTAAAGATCCTCAATTAAATGCGATATTCGCGGGAAAAGAAGAAACAATGCTCAGCCACGGAGAATTCAGGAATGTAGTAACTGTCTACATTTCTGTTTTATCTGCAGAGGACATTTCTTCAATTTATAACGGATGCGTTGACATAGCGGCGGCTACTGGAGGAGGAAGGCCCTCGATCTTCTTTGGAGATAAGGGTTTGAACATACTTCTCTTTTTCGGAGCCCCTGTATCCAACGGCGATCTGAAAAGGAGGGCTCTGGATTTTATTTCTGAGTTCTTCCGCAGACATTCCGGTTCAGTTATGCTTAGAGCAGGCATTACTGAGGGTGTTCTCTATTCAGGATACACGGGATCGGATACGCTCAGAGAATTTACTTGTTTCGGACTCAAGATCAATCTCGCCGCGAGAATGATGACCGGCGCAGGACTCGGTGAAATCCTTGCGGACAACTCGATAGCGTCACAGAAAGGATATGCTTTTACAGGACCGCATGAAATGAAATTCAAAGGTTTCAAAGGTAAGATCGGTGTTTACAGACTTTCAGGACGATCGTTGAAGAATATACCAGCCCATAACGAGAAAATATACGGAAGAGATAAAGAACATTTACTGCTTTCCGGTTTTATCTCTCCTATACTTGAGGGCAGAAACGCAGGAACGATAATTGTTACCGGGCAGGAGGGAATAGGAAAATCTGTTCTGATCAGATCTGTTGAGAGATCAATGAGTGAGAAAGTAAAATGGATCTATATGAATCCGGCAAATATTTCGGGACAGAACCTGAGTCCTGTTATATCCGGACTTCAGTCGGTCTTCGCTTTAACAGATATGTCAGCTTCGGAGGCTGTCGATAATTTCAATTTGAAATTTAACGGATTTTTATCAGGGTGCAGTAACAAATCCTTAGCTGAAGAGACCGAAGAGGGAAGATCCTACATTGCCGGGCTGCTGGATATTATTATTAAGAACTCGGTATTCAGCAAAATAAAGGGAAAGTTGAGAAGAGATAATTTCATTTCCGCTTCAAGATCATTCTTTAAATGCATTAGTTTAAATTACCCTGTTGTACTAGTGTTTGAAGATTCACAGTGGATGGATTCTGATACAGAAGAACTTATCAGGCAGCTTGGGATAAATTCGGACGATTTTCCCTTCGCTATTATTTTACTCGAAAGAACTTTTGAAGGCCGGGAGACTGTCAGCAGACACCCGGGATCAAAAACACTAAAGCTGGAAAAGCTTGGATGCGGACCGGTAAGATCAATTATGTCTGAAATTTTTTCTGTACCTGAAAACGATATCCCCGACGATCTGGTCGATACAGTATTGAACAAAACCTCGGGGAACCCTTTTTTTACCGGGCAGCTGTCTCTTTACCTGAGAGAAAACAATCTCCTGGACCCCGGCATGAAACTCAGGGATAAAGATATTGAACTGCCCTCGGAGATCACTTCAGCTATAACTGCAAGGATAGACAGCCTTGCATCCGGAATAAGAGACCTGATAAAAACCGCATCGGTACTAGGAACAGAGATAAATCTGAACATACTGTCTTTAATGTCCGAGGGAAAAGAGATCAGAGAAGAAACAGACACTGCAATAAAAGAGGACATCTGGTATCCCGTTGACAGTATGATCTGCCTTTTCAGACATTCCATGATAAGAGATACTGCTTACGGCATGATCCTTAAAAAGAAGTTAAGGGAACTCCACAGATCTGCGGCTGAAGCCATAGAATCGAATTTTAAGAACAGCTCTTCACAATTCTGCCACATACTGTCGGACCATTACTACAGGGCTCAGATGTATAATAAAGCCTTCAAATATGCAAAATTATCTATCATCAAGGCTAAAAAGAATTACGACACTGCGGTACAGGAGCAGTATCTTCTAAGGTCTCTCGAAATCGTACAGCTGCTTAATATATCTTCTGAGAAAAAGTACAAACTTGAAAAATCCCTTCTTCTGGATGTAGAACATTTATATCACTTCACATCACAAGCTGATAAACAAAAGCTGACCTTAAAGAAACTACAGAGGCTTTTCAGGTCATCAAAAGATCCTGATCTCAAAGTCCAAATACTTCTTGTCCAGTATAAAATGCAGATCACGGTGGGCAGGGCGATTTCAGCCCTCAGATATGCTTCAAAAGCCTTGAAGATTGCCAGCAGTAACGGGATAGAGAATGCAAAAGCTCTTGCTGAATATTCTATCGGAAATACATATATGAGAGCAGGAAGCTATATTAAATGCAGGAAATTCGTTGAAAACGCATTGGCAAAATATATTAAGATCGGCGACAAAAAAGGTCTGAGCATGTGTTATAATTCTCTAGGTTTGATCACGACAGAAGAGAACAAATGGAATGAAAGTTTGCAGTATTATAAGAAACAGATCGATATCTCCAGAAAACTGAATGATTTTGAAGGCATCACAGCTTCTTACAACAATATCGCGATAGTTCATTACAAACGAAGGAACTATAAGGAAGCGAAGAAATTCTTCATGAAAGTACTCAGACTTTCAAAAAAGATAAACAATAAGTCAGCTTATTCTACCGCCGCAATTAATCTAGGTGTACTTGAATATCTGTCCGGCAGGTTTGAGAAAGCTTTGGAATTCTACAGTATAAAACTGAATATTTCAGAAGAACTTGGCGATTTAAGAGGAATGATGAATGCAAATAACAATATTGCATCAATATTGTTTGAAAAAGGACAGTATTCAGTAACAATACCCTATTTCTTGAAGAACATCGAATTGTCAGAAAAGCTCGGTCTGAACAATCAGACTGCCAGAGCTGCATATAATTTGGGTCAGACTTACGGTGTTCTCGGTAATTTTAACGATTCGCTCCTTTATCTTAAAAAGGCTCAAGATCTGTATAAAAAAGACAAGGACGAGATACAGCAGGCAAAAATAGCACACTACATGGGAATACTGTATCAAAAAAATGGTGATTTGATCAATTCCGACAAAATGTACAGTGAAGCGGTCAGCATTATGAAAGACAAGAATGACGAAAACACACTTGGGGATTATATTCTTGGATACTGCGATATACTTTTCGAAAGAAATAAATACGAAAAATTCAAAGAATTCTTTTCTTTCATATCAGACAAGGAGTTCGCGGATGAAAAATATATTCTGCACATTTTTAATTCAATGAGATACGAGGTAATCAGTAACGGAAAAGGTTATACTGAAGTTTACAACACATTTAAAAACAGGATCAAAGCTGTAAAAAATAAATACCATAAAGGCTTTATATATTATAAACTAGTCTCGTTCTTTAAAGATGATCCTGTATACAGAAGAGCATTCGCAGCAAAAAGTCTGAAATTACTTACATCAGACGAAAAGAAGGCTGAAAGCTATGATAAGAAAAAAATGATCAGCGACCTAAAGGGTGTTTTGAATGTAAGCGAAAAAATAATCGAGAAAAATCCCTTGACATAAAACCGATAAATTTTTATATTTGGCACTGCTTTTTAAAAGCGGATGGGAAAGTAGCTCAGTCGGTAGAGCACCGCCCTTTTAAGGCGATGGTCGACGGTTCGAGTCCGTCCTCTCTCACCAGAAGCCCCGTGTTACGGGGCTTTTTTTATTTATTCCATCCCTGAATTTGCAAAAATCGACTTCTTTTCTTATATTAATCTCACCGTATGCTTAATTCACTAATTTTACAGGAGTTTCTTTTGATCGAGATCAATTTTTTTGACAATAACAATTTACCGGACGAAAATGAAAAAAAGGCGGTTCTTGATTTTCTGTATGAAAATCTTGAGAATTACGGAGACCCTAAAGCTGATATACTAAAAGCAATTGATTACGCTCTGAAATTATCAGAATCTTTCGGCGGTTTTGTTCTTTCAGGTACCGAGAATGGCAAAGTTATCGGTGCGGTGGTTGTTAATAAAACCGGAATGAAGGATTATATTCCCGAGAATGTTCTTGTTTATATAGCAACGCATAAAGATCACAGAGGAAAAGGTATAGGGAAAAAACTGATGCTGAAAGCGGTCGCAGCAGCTGAAGGTTCACTTGCATTGCATGTCGAGCCCGACAATCCTGCAAGATTCCTCTATGAAAAGATCGGTTTTACGACAAAATACATTGAAATGCGTTATAAAAAATAGAGGCTGCAGTGGCATACATTACTTTCAACTCGAAAAAACTTTCCGAAAATTTCAGATATCTGGATTCGATCTTTAAAAAGAACAGGATAAAGTGGTCAGTAGTCACAAAACTTTTATGCGGAAATAAACTCTACATAAGCGAACTTTTGAAACTTGACCTCCGGCAGACCGCGGACTCGAGACTTTCAAATCTCAAAATGATCAAATCCCTGAATCCTGAGATAGAAACTATCTATATAAAACCCCCTGCTAAACACGCCGTGAACAGCGTTGTAAAATACGCAGACATAAGTCTTAACACGAGTATAAGCACCATCAAACTTCTTTCACTCGAAGCGGTCAGCCAGAAAAAAATACATAAGATAATCATAATGATAGAAATGGGCGAGCTGCGTGAAGGTATTATGCGCGACAACCTGATATCCTTTTACTCTGAAGTGTTTGAGCTTCCGAACATAGAAGTCATCGGTATCGGAACCAACCTGGCATGCCTTTACGGAGTTCTTCCGAACAATGATAAGCTGATACAGCTCAGCCTATATAAGCAGCTGATCGAAGCTAAGTTCAATAAAAAGATCCCGCTCGTTTCGGGCGGAGCCTCAGTAACGATACCGCTTATATTCAACAGAACTCTTCCGAAAGGAATAAATCACTTCAGAGTCGGCGAGACTCTTTTTCTCGGAACGGATGTGTACCACGACACTACCTTTGGAAAAATGCATAACGATGTCTTCAGGCTGTTCGCGGAGATAATCGAGCTTATTGAGAAACCTGTTGTCCCTATGGGCGAAATGGGAACAAATGTCAAGGGAGAGTCAGCTGAAGTGAACGAAGAGGATTATGGCAAAACGACAAAAAGAGCGCTGATAGATTTAGGTCTTCTTGATATCGAGGAAAGTCAGATATTTCCGATCGATCCTCATATTGAGATCGTAGGTGCAAGCTCGGATATGATAGTGATGGATCTCGGAAGTAATGAAAAGAACTACAAAGTCGGCGATTTCCTAGAGTTCAGAATGAGTTATATGGGAACAGTCAGGATAATGAATTCAAAATATATCGAAAAACGCCTGGCAGTGAAGTGATCATTCCTTATCCGGATATTTTTCCGCTATAGATTTAATCACAGGCAGACATTTGAAGAAAGCGTCAACGACCTCAGGATCGAATTTTGTACCCGAGAGCTTTCTGATCTCATCAAGTACATCGTCCTCTTTCCATGCATCCTTATATACTCTTTTGCATGAAAGAGCGTCGTATACGTCCGCCACAGCGACTATCCTGCCGAAAACCGAAATATCGTTACCTTTCGGATGGAGAGGATAGCCCGTTCCGTCCCAGTTCTCGTGGTGAGAAAGAGCAATGACCGATGCGATCGAGTCGAATCTTGACTCCTTGTTCACGAAAAGATTAGCACCAAGAGTAGTATGGCCTTTCATTACTTCATACTCTTCTGCTGTCAGCTTAGCAGGTTTCTTAAGAATAGTATCGGATATAGCTACTTTTCCGACGTCATGCAGCATAGCGGCCATTCGTAGAACGTCTCTGTTCGCGTCGATCTCTTTTTTGTCAATACCTCTATCTACTGCCCATCTCTCGTATATCTCAACCGAATACGACGCTACCCGATTGACGTGAGCGCCGGTCTCCTTCGGGTCCCTTAGTTCTGCCATGTGGATCATTCTTAAAAGCAGCGTCCTCGTCATCCTTGCGTTCTTCATGGCGATACTGGCGGTCGATGCAAAATGCCTTATAAAAAGGGCGTCCTCTTCTGTAAAATCAATTATATTACCTTCTTCATCCTTCGCGTTAATTACCTGAATAACACCGATCACATCCTCGGTTTCATACCTGAGCGGCACCGTCAGCATAGAGCGCGTTCTGTAATCGGCCTTTTTATCGAACTCCACGTCGAAATAGTACCCGCAGTCCTCAGGAAGTTTGTATACGTCGGTAATGTTTAGTATCTCCCCCGTTACCGCAACGTAACCGGCTATGGAAGATTCATCAATCATAATGCTGAAATCCCTATATATGAGCTTCTCCCCTTCCGGAAGCCTGCTCTGAAGAGTATCGTTCTGGGCGTGACTAAAATGTAGAAGGTCGCCTTCCCGCGTATAGATCGTTCCGGCATCCGCGTTCACGCAGGATCTAGCCTCGAGTAGTATCCTTTCAAGCAGGATATCGATATCCTTTATACTGCTGAATTCAGTACTGAGCCTTATAATTTCGCTGAGTTTATCTTTCTCGTTCATAACAGCTCCGTTTTTTCAATATAATACGACTTAAATATATCTCAAACTATGACGAGTGTCAATTTTAAATATTTTACTTTCAATTTACAGTATATTTCTTAAATTACAGACTATGGACGAAGGAAATGTAATATTAGCTTTCTCTTTAACGCTTTTCGCCGGGCTTTCGACTGGAATAGGAAGCGTGATGGCATTTCTGTCAAAAGGATTTAATCCTAAATTCCTTGCGGGATCTCTGGGATTTTCAGCCGGAGTAATGATCTATGTTTCTCTTGTTGAAATATTCGATAAAGCGAGGGAATCTCTTGCAGGATTCTACGGACATGAAAAAGGTTATTATCTTACCGTACTTTCATTTTTCGGAGGTATGGCTCTTATCGCTGTGATCGATAAAATGGTACCTTCATTCGAAAATCCGCATGAACCACGCTGTGTCGAAGACTGCGAAAAGAAAAGCAAGGACAGAAAGCTGATGCGGATGGGCATTTTTTCCGCACTGGCTATCGGGATACACAACTTTCCCGAAGGTCTGGCGACTTTCATCAGCGCTCTTCAGGAACCTACACTGGCGATCAGCATTACCGCCGCTATAGCTATTCACAACATTCCTGAAGGGATCGCGGTTTCCGTACCTATATATTACGCAACGAAGAGCAAAAAGAAAGCATTCTACCTGTCATTTCTTTCCGGACTGTCGGAACCGCTCGGAGCGATCATCGGATATTTTATATTCAGACAGTTCTTCGGCCCGGCCGTGTTCGGTATTGTCTTTGCCGGGGTCGCAGGCATAATGGTATTTATATCTCTGGACGAACTTCTGCCTACTGCCGAAAAATACGGAGAGCATCATGTGGCGATATACGGACTAGTCGCAGGAATGGTAGTCATGGCAGCCAGTTTGTTGCTTTTTATTTGAAATTTTCTTAAATTCTGTTCATGTTAATCAAAGTTGAACAGAAAAATACAAAGAATTTATTAAAAACACCGCTCGTACAGCAGACTTCTTTCTGGTCGGAAGTAAAGAAAAAGCAGGGTATTCTGCCCAAAGCTTTTGACATCAGGACCGACACTCCTCTGGAAAATGATCCTTCTGTTAAAAAGAATATACATGACGATCTACTTGTATTGATACGCAGACTGGACAGAGACCATTCAATCGCTTATGTGCCTTACGGTCCTCTGATCGAACCTCGGGAAGACGAGCAGGGCGCTTTTCTTGAAGAACTTTCAGAAAATCTAAGAGGATTCCTGCCTGATGACTGCATCACATTGAGATACGACCTGCACTGGCAGTCGCACTGGGCAAAAGACGAGTCCCATTTTGACGAGAACGGTGTATGGAAAGGCCGTCCTGATAAAAATAATCAGGAGTTCAGGTTCAATTTCAACACAAAAGAATGGAATCTTAAAAAAGCTAATACAGATATTCTTCCTTCAAATACGATATTTCTGGACCTGAACAGACCTGAAAGTGAAATTATAGAGAAAATGAAACCCAAAACACGCTACAACATAAAGCTTGCGGGAAAGAAGGGCGTTTCAGTCAGGAACGCGGGTCCCGAAGAATTAGACTTGTGGTACGATCTTTACGGTCAGACCTGCAGAAGGAACGGCATATACCTTCACGACTTAAGCTATTTCACTTCGGTCTTAAAAGCTGTAAAGCCGGGAGCCGACCCTTTAGCAAATGTAGAACTTCTCATAGCTGAACACAACGGAATTCCTCTCGCGGCAATGTTCTTTGCAGTATCGGACAAAAGGGCGACTTATCTTTACGGCGCATCTTCTTCATCGAACAGGAATCTGATGGGAACATATGCGGTTCAGTGGGAAGCTATTACGAGGGCGAAAAAGAAAGGATGCACAAAATACGACATGTTCGGAGTCTCTCCCAAACCCGATCCGGCTCACCCGATGTACGGTCTGTATAAGTTCAAGAAAGGCTTCGGCGGAAGAATGTTCCACAGAATGGGCTGCTGGGACTACCCGCTGATCAAGGATAAATACAAAGTCTACTCGGCCGGCGAAATGACCGCTCAGGGCTATCATTTGGGTTGAAAAGAATTTTGATAATTTTATATATATAGCTTATATTTAGGTCAAATTGCTAAAGGCTGAAATGATATCTTTTGATAAAATATCGCGGTATACTGACTCCCTTATTGATTTGAAGCCCGATGAGACCGATGAAATATATGCCTTCTTATCCGGCAAAAAACATCCGGTAGTAAAAAAAGATGTCGCGAGGTTCCTTGCTCAGACGGTCATGATAAAACAGCCTGAAACCATACTCGAGATCGGAACGAACGTAGGTTACTCATCTATCGTAATGGCCCTGAAGATGAAGAAAGGAAAGATATATTCGATCGACTACAGAGCTGACCACCATAAAAAAGCAAAGGATAACTTCCTGCGCTACGGTGTCGACGAGAAGATAGAACTTTTAACCGGTTATGCCCAGGATATTCTGCCGGGCCTTAAAATGACGTTCGATATTATATTTATCGACGCTGACAAGAAAGGTTATTCCGATTACCTCGACTATGCGGCAGCTCATATAAATGAAAACGGGATAATACTGATCGACAACCTGTTCTGGAAAGGCTCAGTGATCGAACCTCCGGATACTCCTGACGAAAGAAATATTTCGGGCTCTCTGACAGATCTTAACATAAAATTCTCAAAACTCAAAGGATTCAGCGCCCAGATACTTTCCATCGGCGACGGGCTCGGATTCGCTGTAAAGGAAGGATAAAATGAACGAAGAACAAACCGTTGTACCGGAAAATATACCTTTCGAGGAACAGGAGAAATACGGATTTTTCAGATCGCTGACCCTGACCATTTCAGGCGTTCTGAGATCTCCCGGAATTTTTTTCAGGAAAATGCACATAAACAAAGGCTACAAGATGCCTTTACTGTTCATCGTTATAATGCTGGCTTTAGCAAACACTTTCAGCTATATCTATATTTCAACAGGCATAATCGACAGCCCTGCCGAACAGGTGGCAAAGGCTATGGAGAGCGAACCTGAACTTTCACAGCAGGCTCAGATTCTCAGAGATATGATGAGCGCTGAACCTGCTCCGTCAGACATTATCTTCGGTATAATAACCAACCTTTTCTTCATTTACCTTCTGGCGCTTTACTGGCATGTCATTATGAGGTCCTTAAGCGTGGCGATCAACGGATTTCAGGCAACATTCAGAGTGTTCTGCTATTCTTCCGCCCTTCTTTTGAGTTCCGTCTTGCCTTTTAGTTCACCGTGGCTGAATATGCTGATATATATGTGGTGGATGTATATTTTCTACACAGGCATTTCCGAAGCTCATGAAGTTTCAGGAAGGCTGGTTTTGAGAGGGATGATCGTCAGTCTTTTTGCCACAATGATCCCTTTTATCATTATTACTCTTGCCCTCTTTTAATAAGCAGTCCTACGGTCTCGACATGGAAAGTCTGCGGGAACATGTCAACGGGCTGAACTCTGACAAGACTGTATCCGCCCTGATTCAGCAGGTCGATATCCCGCGCGAAAGTTGACGGGTTGCACGAGACATAGATTAACTTTTTTATTCCTGACGATATTATGGCTTCTACGACCTTGTGGTGCATGCCGTCCCTCGGCGGATCAGTAATGAGCACATCGTAATGTTCTCTGAATATCTCGCCGTCTTTCGCGAGCTTCATCATATCCCCGGCGCGGAACACGCAGTTATTAACTCCGTTCAGTTCCGCGTTCCTGCGCGCGTTCGCCACGGCGTTCTCGACAAGCTCGAAACCCGTAACGCGCGCTGCTCCTGCGGCGATGTAGAGCGAGATCGTACCCACGCCGCAGTACAGGTCCAGCACGGATTCCGTGCCTGTGAGACCGGCGAACTCCAGCGCCACGCCGTAGAGTTTCTCCGTCTGCGACGGATTGGTCTGAAAGAATGTATCGTGGCTCAGTTCAAACTTAAGCTCACCGATCGTGTCGGTGATTGTCTTTTCGCCGGCTACCAGAACTGTCTCCTCCCCGAAAGCGGTCGTGGCAAGACCCGGATTTATCGTGTTCAGGAAAGATTTTACCTGAGGGAATTCTTTAATCAGCTCATCGGCCGCAGTTTTTATCTCTTTTAGCTTTTTGGATTTTGTAATAAGGTTTATCATCACTTCATCAGCATTGGACTTTCTGATGACCAGATACCGGAGAAATCCCTCGTGCCTGACCACATCGTAGGGTTCGAGTCCTGAGTTCTTCAGCTTCGTCTTGAGAGAAAGATATATTCTGTTCATGAGGTCAGGCTGGAGATTGCAGTGATCGATGTCTATCACCTTGCTGTAGAACTTCGGCGCATGGAATCCGAGGTTAAAACCTTCCTCCCCGGTGCCCCTGTCCTGTTCTGTATGATACCTCATTTTTGAAAATGTGAATTCCGTCTTGTTCCTGTAATTATCCGTAACCGAACATTTAATTATAGGCAGTATCTCACAGTCGGTGATCTTCCCTATCCTTCTTACGCAGTCTTTTATTACTTCTTCTTTTATGAAAGCCTGATGACCGTAATCGACATCCCGTAATTTACAGCCTCCGCATATCGGATAATATCTGCAGTCGGATTCAACCCGGTGAGGAGACTTTTCGATTATCTCTTTTGCGACCGCCTCCATGTAGCCGCTTTTTTTCTTTTTTACATAAGCGGAGACTTTTTCACCCGGAAGCGCTCTTTCGAGCATCACTTTTAATCCTTCGTATTCAGAGAGACATTTTCCTCCGAATATTGGTCTCCCTGCTGTCAGTTCTATCAGCTGTTTCATTCTTTTCCTGTTTTTCTAGAATTTACTGTTTCGCCGCTCTATCCGTTTTGATTCAGAATTTTCGATTCTGGGAAATCGTGATTTTTTAACATTTCTTATATTACTTATATTTGGCATTTTATATTGCATAATCCCGCTTAATACCCTAATTTATACCCTATCGATAAACACTAACTTATACCCTAATTATCCAAAACCCTGTTTTTCTGGAACCCTCCCTTTTTACAATGCCGGAATTCCTCATTTTCTTCAAATGCCACTCGACCGCTTTCCTGGATACGCCTGTGAGAACGGCGAGTTTTACTGCAGTTACGGACGGATCTTTTTTCATTATTTCAATGATCCTGTCTCTAGTTCTTATATGTATTTTCTCCGCTTTGGATTTTCCGGATGATTTCATTTTAAATTCTTCGGCGAAGGGCAGAACGACTTCTAAACTGTTATCGTTTATTTTGAAAATGCTGCTGTCATAACTCTCAAGTATATTATCGATACCTGATCCAAGTTCGCCTGTATAACCCAGATCTTTAAAGACCCTGATCAGCTCTCTGTTTCTCGGAATAGGAAAGCCCGAGCAAAAACTGTTATCGTCTAACTGCCCGGGAAGCTTGCCAAAAGAAGTTACTGCTATTTTATCTGAAAATATTTCTATTTCCGGCATTATATCTCTTGAGTAATCATTATGCAGCAGGGCGTTTAAAAATACCTCTTTGAGTACTTCGGGTTTAACCAGTCTGTTTTTTTTTATTTCATCATTTTCTGTTCTGACTGTGAAAGTTCTGTTCTCAACTTCGAGTTTATCAAGAATTTTATCGGCTGACCTGATAAGACAGGAACCCCCGTACTCGTTTGTCTCCGTCATTTCAGTTCTCTCAGTTCCCGCATACTTAATTATTTTAAAAGATGTGCTGTTAGAGTCTGACAGGAGATATGCTGCATAGTTCAATTTGCCTTCTTCGGTATAAAGATCGAGAGTTTTTCTTATGTCGTCTATCATCCTGATGCCTTTCTCTTCGTAATATATCCTTAAAAGCGCAAAAGTATGTTCCGCATTTCTTGGCGAAACTATATTATTCATCGCTGAAAGATCTTTGTTCCCCGACAGCTCTTTAATTCTTTCCGTATCCATCTGCCTGATAATGCCGTCTTTACGGCAGAAACAACCCGCGGAAGATTTCCCCACCAGCCTCAGATAGTAAGGCTGTTCCGTTCCTCTGGCAACTATGACCCTTATAAATGTTTTACCTCCCGAAGTTACAGGCACAACATCGATAAGTCCGAGGCATGAAGGCGATATATTTACCCTGAGTCTGTCTGCTATAACATGAAGTACATCGCCGTACGAATCGACTCCGAGTACCGCGCCGTCGTAAGAGATACCTACGAGCACGTCTCCGCCATTATCGGAATTAAGAAATGATATCACTTCTTTTTCGAGTTTGTCATTTAGTATGGGCATGAATTCTGTTCTGGAGTCTTTTACCGGCCTTCCTCCGCTGAATTTCAATTTCATACCCTAACTCCAATTTTATTAGTGTTTAAAATTAAATATAAGAAGAGAATATTGAAAATAAAAGTAATTATTTCCCTGATACAGACGGATTTCTTTTTACTTGAATATTACGACTTCATTCAGATGGCGTCTGGTTTTAGGCCTGGGATCTTTTATTCTGTAGCCGAAAGCGGCCATATAAGATATTCCGAATTGATCGGTATCGACATCGAACTCCTCTTTTAGAATCCTTTCAGTGTTCTTCCTGTTGAAGCCCTCGATCGGACAGGAATCTATGCCTATCATCGCTGCGGATGTAAGCATGTTCGCCAAAGCGATATAGCACTGTTTTGAAGCCCACTCGAAAAGTTTTTCATCTTCCGTGAGCCCGAAATCGACTTTCTGGAATTTCTCGATTATTTTCTTCCTGTTCTCCAGAAGTTCGCCTTCCCATTTCTGGACTCCCGACATAAAATCGAGAATGTACGGACTGTTGTACCTGATCAGAGGAGCTTTCATTGTCAGGCATACGATAAAATGACTCGCCGTATCCAGCTTCACAGCAGCTCCCCATGCGCCGTCCTTGAGCTTTTCACGCAGAACGGGGTTCTGGACCACCATGAACTTCCACGGTTCGAATCCGAGCGAGCTCGGAGACAGCCTGCCCGTCTCAAGAATAAAAAGAAAATCCTCTTCCGGAATTTTCTTTGCGGGATCGAACTCTTTGCAGGCATGACGGAATAAGAATGCCGATAATATTTCCTGTTTATTCATAACGACCTCCTCAATATATCAATATTTAAATATAATAATTCGTTCGGTATAATTAAAGCGAATAATAGCTTATTTTCTGCTTTACTAAACTGACTTCATCAGTGACCGCGCCCTCTTTTTTCTCAGTACGTGCGAGACTGTGAAAAGACCGGTCGCACCTGCAGTTACATCAGTGGTCAGCCTTCCTGAAAATATTCCGTGTATACCGAAAAATCGACTGCCGAGATATGAAAGCGGAATTAGCAGAACAATGATCCTGTAAGCATTGAGAACCGTCGATAAAACAGGTTTATGTATGCCCGTCAGGAAAAATCCGCAGTAACGGTGTATCTCCATCATTCCGTAGCCGAAGGAGATGGTGCGTACGTACATAATGAATATTTTCTCAACTTCCGGATCATTTGTGAACATTCCTGCGAGAAAAGACGCGGAAAAAAAGAATACGAAAGCAATACCGATACCGTAAAGGAACGCGAATTTGACCGAAAGGTTTTTCGCTTCGACTATCCTGTCGATACGGCCTGCGCCGAAGTTCTGACTTACGAAGGGTACGAGTGACATTCCCAGCGCCATCGGTATGACGAACGCGAACATCTCGATACGGCTTGCCGCGCTCGCTCCGGCAACAGCCTCAACTCCGTGCCTGCTGATCAGAGCGGTTATCACCCCGGCTGAAAGAGGCATCAGCATCATGCTTATGCTGCCCGGTATCGCGAACCCCATTATACGCCTGAACGACGAGATAAACAGTGAAATCTCAGGTTCTCCAAGATGAAGAATACCGTGTTTTTTAGTAAAAAGGAAATATAGCCAGACTGAAGAGCATGCCTGAGAGATCACGGTAGCCAGAGCGGCGCCCCAAATACCCAAGCCTAACCCGAAAATGAATATTGGGTCAAGAACGCAGTTCAGCAGAGCGCCGAACATCATGAACCGGCTCGCCGACTTGGAATCTCCCAGTGAGATCAGTATACCGTTCCCCATCATCGGGAAGGCCATGAACACGGCACCGAAATACCAGGTGTTCATATAACCCCTGATCAATGGCAGGATCTCCCCTTTTGCTCCAAGCGCTGAAAATATCGGATCTATCGTCAGATAACCTATTACAGCCAAAGTAACGGAAAGCCCCGCAATAAGGACAACGCCGTGAGTTACGATTCTTGAAGCTGACTGCCGGTCGAGCTTCCCCAAAGCGTGTGATGTAAGTGTAGTTACGCCGGTGCCAATCCCTCCAGCAATAAATGTAAGGAACATTACTACCGGAAAAGTAAATCCCATCGCCGCAAGCGGTAAAGTTCCCAGCTGCGAAACAAAATATGTATCAGCAAGATTGTAGGTATTCATGGCCAGAGTACCCACAAGCATCGGATATGCCATCCTGAACAATGTGCCTTTTACGCTTGATTCGAGAAGTTTCGACATCAGTGGTTTCCTTTGCGCCGTCCGCTTTTTTTCAAGATCGGAATATAAGTGTTTTGTAATGGATTATAAAGCGAAATATCTTTCAATTTACTCAATAACTCAATACCCTCGATCCGAAACGTCGGGAATCAGGACTACTTCATGCTATGGAATAAATCCTGTCCCTGATCAAATTCTCGTCAAACTTCTCTAACTCATTTTTCACCATAATTAACTCTCCTGACCGCTTTTTTATGCAATATAAACAGGAGGGTAGGTCAAATGATGAGCCAGGTATAAAATATTAAATATTTAGAAAAATCCTTAAACTCACCTTCAAAAGCCGTATTGACCCTCTTTCTTATACATTCCAGATTAAAACCGAGCTTTTTGGGCACATTCTGACTTTTCTGATTATCGGGAACACATTTTATTGTAAAACTATTTCTTCACCGTTTTCCATGATGTCATGCATGAACCCGCTGGGATCATTATAATAGTCCAGCAAAACAGGTTCGATATTGTCATTTACCTGTCTTCTCAGCTTATATAAATTCTGCAGCACATCCAGATAATCTCTGTTCAGATCCTTGAAAATAATGGCGACGTCGATGTCGCTGAATTCATTCCAGGTTCCTTTGGCATAAGACCCGAACAAATACACTTTGTAGGGATTAAGAATGTCTTTTATAAGAATTGAATATTTTTTTACGCTTTCTAAAGCCTGTTTTTTATCCATAAGAAAAGCTCATTTGTATTTGTTAATATCTGCCTGCATTTAGCTTCATTCAACGATTTGAAGATCTCATCCTTATAAGTCGGATAACGGGCCTCGATATTCAAAGGTTCAAGTACGTCAAGAATGTCTTTCTGCTCTTCCGTTAAATCCTGATCAAGTCCTGATAATTTTGATAATTTCGTAAGGTTGTGAATATAGGGCGGGATTTCTCTAATTATGTTAACAAAATATGCCTTCAGAATTTTTTCTATACTCTGATGACACATGAAACCTACATACAGGTATTTCTTATTTTTCAGCATTACTTCGGCAGTGGAAAGATCGTATTCGGAAATTTCTGTCCAGTATTTTACTTGCTCTTTTATATCCATCAACCAACCTTATATCTTGCTTATTTTCCTTTCATTTTGCCGTTTTGAACAAATATAACAAAACATCCGGCTCTCAACAAGTAAAAAACTCATAGCGATAATATTCTTGACATACTCCGATAATTGTTTAAATTTCAGATCATATAAATACTGTAAAGGAGTCATTAAATGAACATAAAATCAATTTATATTTACAGGCTTATCCTGTTATCCCTGCTTCTTGGTAGTGGAATGCTGTTTAATTCAATGGCAACAGATTTAGATGTTTGGAATACATTTCTTCCAGAAAACTATCCTGATTTATTTCCTAGAATAAGAGGTCCATATGGTACAACTCTTCAATTAGAATTAACAAGAAATGAAAATGACACTATAAGACACACTGCTGTTTTTGATGTTGATGGTGCAATTTATATTGAAAATATATTTAAAGATTCTTCTTCTATTAATGAAACATATAATATACCTAAAGGCTTTGCCGAGGTTTTGGGGAATAATGTTGTGTTTTATTCTCCAAATACAAAAAGCGGAGACAATATTCCTGTTATTCAAGTTTTTAATTCAAAAGGCCAAATAGTAGAAAAG
>DAIMKZ010000009.1:0-34893 GCA_036721445.1 Candidatus Delongbacteria bacterium | reverse complement strand
TCAAAAATCAGCTGAATTTAGAGGAGTGAGCAATGTTCCATTATCTTTCATTTTTATCAAGAGACTATCCTTTCCTCTCATTTTTCAGGCTTTTCGATTCTATCTCTTTCAGATCGATAGGGGCGATGATAACAGCTCTCATAATATCCCTCGTTTTCGGGAACGGAATAATCAAATGGCTTTACAAAAAGGGAATCAGAGATATCGTAAGGGATTACGGGGAGGTAGCTGTAAGCGACAAGAACGGGACACCGGTCATGGGCGGTCTGATCCTTATTCTCTCAATGATAGTTTCGATAAGCCTTTGGAGCAATCTTTCATCTCTTTACGCCCAGATCCCTCTTGCCGCAATAATCTGGTACGGTCTTATAGGAATGAAGGACGATCTGGATAAGGTCAGACACAAAAACAGCGATAAAGGTATGTCGCAGCTTGCAAAGATCGTGTTACAGGGTGTCTTCGCGGCAGCTTTGGGATGGGTACTGATAAATCCTGAACTTTCCCCATTTCCTTCGGGCGTTGCTACTAAACTAACGATACCGTACCTGAAAGGGAATTTTTCTGTCGATCTTAACAGCTTCTACATTGCCTTTGTTATTCTTACCATGCTTTCTATCTCTAACGCTGTAAATTTCGCGGACGGGCTTGACGGCCTTGTAACGGTTCCATCGATAGTAACTGGCGCTGTTTACGGTCTTTTTGCTTATCTGATCGGTAACGCGGTTTATTCAAAATATCTTCTTTTCGATTTTATACCCGGAACCGGAGAGCTTACGATAATAATGGCCGCCCTTTTTGGCGCGGGGCTGGGTTTCTTGTGGTACAACTGTTATCCGGCAACGATCTTTATGGGGGATACGGGCTCGATGGCCATTGGAGGGCTTCTCGGAGTTACAGTGATACTTGTAAAACAGGAACTTCTTTTTATAATAGCCGGAGGAATATTCGTAGCTGAAGCTTTCTCGGTGCTGATTCAGGAAAAAATTGGCATAAAATGGCTAGGACGCAGGATATTTTTCAGAGCACCGCTTCACCACTCATTTCAGTTCAGAGGAATGCCGGAGCCAAAAATTGTGCAGAGGTTCTGGATAGTCAGCATAATTCTTGCGTTGATAAGCATAGCGTCAATAAAAATAAGATGATCATAAAACCGTTATCATCCAGTAAACGAAAGGTAAAGTAAGAATACTCAATAATGTGGTGAGAAAGACATTTTTTGCGGCAAGATCGGCGTCTGAATTAAAATTTCCGGCCATTATTACAATCGTTGCCATACACGGTGTGGCTGCCTGAAGCACAGTAACAGCTCTCGCAACGGGATCTATGCCTAGTCCGAATACCCGCGTTAGTAAATCGATGATCAGAATAAGAACAAAAGGTACTAATATCATTTTATTGAAGGTCAGAACATAGATCGAAAGCTCTTTTAATGTTCCTCTTATACTGATCCGGCTCAAAGTTATACCGATATAGATCATTGACAGATATATAGTTGTGCCTCCTAGGCCCTTTATAGTCGTGTCTAATATGTACGGGATCCTCAAATGTATAAGAAAACCCGCAATCCCAAGAACGAAGGCTGCTGTGTTCGGATTTAAAAGATGTTTAAGACTTTCACTCAAGCGGATGCTTTTGCCTTTATTGAATATTATAACTCCCATCGTCCATAATAAAGACTCTAGAGCTATATGATATACTACTGCGTAGAAAAGTCCCGTTCCGCCGGGGAACAGAGAGTCAAGCAGCGGATAGCCTAGAAAAGCGATATTCCCGAAGGTCGTATGGATCTTATGGACAGTGTACGACCCGCCTTTAAGTTTCAGAAGTTTACCTGCCGCAGTTCCGGCTCCAAGAAGGAGAAATATCGAAATATATGCGAAAATGAATACAAGAGCAGCACTTTTGATGATCTCTGAAGACAGCCGGAATTTATATAGAGAAGAGAATATCATCAACGGAAGAGTGATCTTCATTACAAGTTTGTTCAGACCGAGATGGAAACCTTCAGGGAATAAACTTAATTTCTGAGCCATGTAGCCTGTAAGCGTAAGAAGACCTAGTATGGAGATCTGCTGGAATATTATCTGATTCTGCATTTAACTCACCTTAAATTTGTCTAAATATAAAGAAAATTTTGAAAAATCGTAATTAAATGTTAAATTATGTTCATGGAAATACGTTCTGCATTAGTCTTCATATTACTGATCGTTATAATACCTCAGGCTTCAGCCGGGGGGATCTACTGCGATCAGTGCGGGATCAAGGTCAAAACGGGAAACCCTTATGTAACATCAGGAGATAAGATCTTCTGCGACATGGAATGCTATGAAAAAAGTCTTCCCAAATGTTCAGTATGCGGAGAACCTGTGAAAGCGGGATTTGTTCAGGACGGAAAGCACTACTGCAGCGAAAAATGCCTCAGTGAAACATGGGAAAGCTGCGTTCTGTGCGGAAAGAAAATCAGCAGAGGCGTTCATTTCGGAAGCAGTGACGGAGTGTTCTACTGCCCTGACTGCGCGAAGAAACCGGTCTGTACCGGATGCGGATTGCCGAAAGACTGCGTTTTGCTTGAAGACGGCAGGAACATGTGTAAGAAATGTCTTGCTTCAGCAGTTACTTCATACAGGGAGTCGATGGAGATCATTCGGAGTGTAAGAAAGTCTATGAAAGATGAATTCGGGCTTTTCACACAAAACGATATAAAATACAAACTCGTTGACCTGAAAGAACTTAAAAAGCATTCCGGCCACAGCGAAATGGAGCTTGGTCTTTTCATCCATGAACAATGGAAAAATACAGAAACTGTTACGAAGAAAAAACTCGGTATTACAATAGGCGAAGAAACCAGCGTGACAATGTCCGACTCTTTTACTATCCTGATTCTCACGAGTCTTCCTAAGGATAAATTCATCGATGTGGCCGCACACGAGCTGGCTCACGACTGGATGGATCAGAATTTCCCGAACATCAAAGACCGCGTACTTATAGAAGGCTGGGCGGAATACGCTTCATCTCTGGTTAATTCATTTTTCGGGAATGAATACCTCAACGAACAAAAGAAAAACAACGAGGATCCCGTTTACGGTAAAGGATACAGGATCTTAGCTGAAATAGCCGGGGAAACGGATACAGAGAACGTTATAGAATTTCTGAAGGAGAAGAACGATGAGAAAGAATAAATTAATAGCAGGTGCGTATGCTGTTGTTTTGATGCTTGTAGGATGTGACGCATATCTGCAGCACCCTGTTGTAGACAGGCACAACAAACTTCCGGCCGATATTGATAAAGTTGTTCCTGCGGCGGACTGGTATCCGCCTATACTCGAGAAAACGGACGAGTTCGAGATGCCTGTGCCGATGGGTGCAGGGATAAACACTTCCGGTGCTGAGGATTCTCCGTTCATCCTGCCGGACGGGAACACGATGTATTTCTTCTTTACTCCCGATGTAAGGCTTTCCGCCGAGCAGCAGCTTTTCGACGAAGTAAGCGGGGTCTGGGTATCGCACAGGTACGGAGATACATGGTCGGAGGCGGAAAGGGTATGGTTGCAGGAACCGGGCATGATCTCTCTGGACGGTGCCGTATGCGTCCAGGATAACGAGATGTGGTTCGCTTCCGCCAGAGAAGGGTATACAGGCGTGAACATGTTCACCGCAGTCGGCTCAGGCAGTACATGGGATTATTGGGAGTACTGCGGCGACAGGCTGATGAAGGAGATCCAGATCGGCGAAGTTCATTTACACGGCGATGATCTGTATTTTCACTCTAAACGCACAGGAGGGCTCGGAGATCTTGACATCTGGGTCACCACGAGGAACGATTTCGGCTACTGGTCCGATCCTGTTAACATTACCGAGGTAAATACGAACGGCCTGGACGGATTCCCTTTTATCTCATCTGACGGCAATGAAATGTGGTTAATGCGAACTTATCTCGGATCACCGGCTATTTACAGATCGAAAAAAAACGGCGGTATATGGCAGGAGCCTGAGCTGATCGTTCACAGGTTCGCAGGGGAGCCCACGCTCGACGATGCGGGAAATCTTTATTTCGTGCACCATTTCTATAAACTGAACGCGGAAAACGAAGATGAAATGATAGAGGCTGATATTTATATGGCGGAGAGAAAAAAATGATGAGAAAACTGTTCCTGTTTTCAATAGCTTCCGGTCTATTCATGATCCTGAGTTCGTGCGCGTCGACGAACAGGAGCGCGGGAAGCCTTTCGGACGCGATGGAGAAAGCCTCGGACGAACATCAGGGGGAAAGGAAAATCGTCGCTGTAAGTGATCCCGAACAGGAGGAAGAGCCCGAGGAAGTCTACGAGTATCCTCAGACGGAGCGTGAAGAGACGGGAGTTGTTTTTGAACAGGCAACGAAGGATATGCTTGTAGGTGTTACAGCAGGCACCGGAATGCTCAGCACGGAAAGTTTCTACGGCATGACTTCTTTTTCGGTCGGGCTGGAGCAGTTCTACCAGAGTAAAAGATCAGCTTTCATAGAGCTCGGAGGATTTTATTCTCCGCTTCAGACGGTCGAGTCGGACAAGTTCGATCCGGCATCTGACACGATCGTTCAGGCTCTCGACGGCGGGATATTCTCTCTTTACGCGCAGATCAGGCTAAGGTTCTATACTACACCCAAGCACACTTTTTTAGGAAATTATTTCGGTTTCGGTGCAGGTGTTCATTCGATGTTCTGGAATTACAGGAACGATCTAGAGATAACCGAGTACGACGAATTCGATAATCCTGTAGGAACAGATACGGTCAGTAACGATCAACTTTGGGGACTCGATCTGAACGGATCGGCAGGAATAAACATCATTCAGGCTGAGCATTTCGTTCTCGGTGCGGAGTTCATACCCGGAATAATAATCTGGGGGCCCGAAACATATCAGGGATTCACGAACGACGTGTTCGCACCGTTCTTCTACCTGAAAACTAATTTTAATTTTATGATAAGATAAATTATTCCCAGATCTTTACTTCGAAGAAGCCGTTCGAATCGGCGGCGCCGCGGTACATGCCCTTCGAGTTGAACGAATACGCATGGTTACCTTTACTATCCACGGCTATGAGTCCGCCAGTGTCAGCTTTGAGGATCGTTGAAGTGAAATGATCGAGTGCCTGCTGCAGGCCCAGCTTCTTATATTTCATAAGGGCATGTATCTCGTATGCGGCGACTGTGCGCATGAACTCTTCACCGGTGCCTGTACAGGAAACAGCGCAGGTCGAGTTGTCGGCGAAGTTGCCGGACCCGATTATAGGAGTGTCGCCGATACGCCCGTATTTCTTGTTCGTCATGCCGCCCGTAGATGTCGCCGCCGCCAGATCCCCGTAACTGTCTTTAACGACGCAGCCCACAGTGCCTTTAGTGGAGTTCGTAAGACCTGATGAATGATCGAGCGCGGTCTCGTTCTTTTCCTTCAGCTTCAGCCACTGGTCGTATCTTTTCTGCGTGAAGAAGTACGAACTCCGGACGAATTTCATCCCGTTCTCTTTAGCGAATATTTCGGCTCCTTTCCCGTTGAGAAGAATATGCGTGCTTTTCTCCATGACCATCCGCGCGAGCGTTACAGGGTTCTTGATCCTCGTCACACATGTTACCGCTCCGCAAGATCTGTCCCTGCCGTCCATGACTGACGCGTCGAGTTCGTTCCTTCCTTCGGAATTAAATACAGCGCCTTTACCCGCATTGAACAGGGGAGAATCCTCGAATCTTCTCACGACAAGCTCAGCAGTATCGAGAGCAGTTCGGCCTTCTTTAAGCAATCCGTACCCGTAAGTCAGAATTCCGGTCAGAGCTTCGATATACTCCCTTTTATCTTTTTCGGGTACGTTCTTCGGTATGGCACCGGCTCCTCCGTGGATAGCCAGACTGTATTTGATCATATATGTTATTCCTTAAAATTACTCTTTATAGGGCATTACATGAACTGCTTTTACGGCCAGCTTTACTTCGTCGCCTACTTTAAGATCTAGCGCTTCAGCTGATTCGGTTGTTATTACCGACGCCATCTCTGCGGGAAGGACGACCTCATATTTGATCAGGGACATGATCTCATCCTTTTTAATTGAAATAACTTTTGCCGTAATAGTATTTCTTGCACCGTGCTTCATTGTGTACCTCCTTTTTATGATCATATTAAAATATATCAAATAAGCTATGCGAAAAAAAATAAAAAATCAATTTATTGACTTTATAAGCTTAAAAATATAAATTTCTGAAAAATAATAAGTAGTGAAAAATGGATATTACATACAAAATAGTAACTGAAACAGACAGAGATCAGATCATCGCACTTTACAGGCAGGCGGGATGGTGGTCCAATGCCGACGATGCGGATATTTCCTTCGTAGACAGGATCGTATCAGGTACTTTCATTTTCGCGGTCGCGAGAGACGGAGACAGGATCGTAGGGATGGGAAGAGCCATCAGCGACGGTTTCAGCGATGCATATATTCAGGATGTGACCGTGCTTGAAAAATACCGTAAGCAGGGGGTCGGTTCTGGCATAATAAAACTCATCGTAAGGACTCTAAGGAAAAGAGGGATAGGATGGATAGGGCTTATCTCGGAACCTGGAGCGGAGCATTTCTATTCCGAGCTCGGATTCGAGGTCATGAAAGGGCACACGCCGTACATCCTGAAAAATGAGGAAAAGTGCGGTGAGTAGAACTGAATTGAACCTGGCAGGGTTCAGGGATATTGAGATATCAGATCTTGACCTGATCAGAAAATACCTTAAGAAATACCAGTTCAGGACGTGCGATTACAACGCAGCAAATCTGTTCGCGTGGAGCAGGTTCATGAACGTGAAATGGGGCATGTACAACGACAGGATATTATTCTATAATTTCAACTGGCAGATGATGCTGTACCCGCTTGGAGACGAGTTCACTTCAGGAGAAATACTTGCTTTGTCGGATCAGATAATGAAGGAAGGCTGCAAAGGCGATTTTATATCCGTGCCTGAAAGTTATGTCAGAGGCAGCAAAGACATATCCGGAGAATTCGAAGTCATTCAGGACCCTCCGAACTCGGATTATATATATCTGACGGAAAGACTCGCGGAGCTGAAAGGGAAGAAGCTGCATAAAAAAAAGAATCTCGTCTCGCAGTTCATAAGAAACTATCCGGATTACAGAGTAGAAAAATGCAGTGAAGCCAATAAGGATATCTGCATAGAGCTTGCGGAAAAGTGGTGCGAAACCCAGACTAAGGCTGAGGAAGAGGACAAAGAACTCGAGATGAAGGTGATGAGAAGAGCTCTGGACCATTTTTCTGATATAGGGCTGGACGGACTGATGATCTTCGTCGGAAAAGAGCTTGCGGCATTCACATATTTCAGCCAGCAGAACGACGATTCAGTGACAGTACATTTCGAAAAGTTCGACTACGATTACAAAGGCGCTGCGCAGATGATCAATTATCAGACCGCTCTGTATCTCAAAGACAGGTTCAAGTATATCAACAGGGAACAGGACGTAGGCAAGGAAGGATTAAGGCAGGCGAAAATGTCCTACGACCCTTTCGAGATAATACCTACTTACAGGCTTATCAGGAAATGATCAAAAAAATTAAATAATTATATTATTGACAACAATCGTATGTTTATATAACTTTTACTAAGTATGAAAAACATTGCGCGAACAATATTACATGTAATTTTTAAAGCAGGCTTCGGCTGAGGAAGCTTTAAATCCTGAAGTGGTGCTTTCGTGTAAAGGTTTTTCGTTTTTTAATTCTGATCTGATCAAAGAATACATACAAAAGCACATAATTAAAGTATATATTATTTTAAACCGGAGGAATGTATGAAGGGAAATTTGTTCAAAACAAGGATGGGTATAATCACTGCGGGATCGGTAATCGGTGTGATCGCCGCGCTGCTTGCTTATCTCGGAAATCCGAAGAACATGGGATTCTGTATCGCATGCTTCGAAAGGGACATCGCGGGAGCTCTGGGACTGCACAGGGCCGCTGTAGTTCAGTATGTGAGACCGGAGATAATCGGGATAATCGCGGGTGCGCTGATAATCTCGCTGATCAAAGGCGAATTTAAACCGAGAGGAGGTTCATCAACAATAATCAGGTTCTTTCTCGGTGTTTTCGCGATGATCGGAGCTCTTGTTTTCCTCGGCTGTCCGTGGAGGGCGTTCATTAGACTGGCAGGAGGCGACTGGAACGCCATACTCGGTATACTGGGTCTTATCGTAGGTATAGGCGCGGGATCGTTCTTCATCAGAAAAGGGTACAGCCTCGGCAGAAGCTATCCCCAGGGACGCGCCGCAGGTTATATAATGCCCGGATTCTTCATTATAGTTTTCGCCATGATGGTATTCGGATTTTCTAAACTGTTCATGAGCGAATCGGGCCCCGGAGCGATGAAAGCTCCGTTCATCATCAGCATAATAGCAGGTCTTATAGTCGGGATACTCGCACAGAGAAGCCGATTCTGCACAATGGGATCTATCAGGGACGTGATACTCGTAAAAGATTTCCATCTTATGTCAGGCGTGGCAGCCTTCACTGCCGCAGTTTTTGTGATGAACCTCATTCTCGGTCAGTTCAAAGCCGGATTTGAAGCCCAGCCTATAGCTCACACGATGCATCTGTGGAATTTTCTGGGCATGACTCTTGCCGGATTCGCTTTTTCTCTGGCAGGCGGATGTCCGGGAAGACAGCTTATCCTTTCAGGAGAAGGAGATACTGACGCAGGCGTGTTCGTGGCGGGAATGCTCGTTGGAGCCGCTTTTTCTCACAATTTCGCTATGGCAAGTTCCGGAAAAGGCATAGGCGAGTTCGGAGCGTGGGGAACGATAATCGGACTTGTGTTCTGTCTCGTTATCGCTTATACTATGACACAGAAACGTAAAACTGCATAAAGGGGAAAATTCATGGATACAATAGATGCAAGAGGTCTGTCCTGCCCGCAGCCGGTAATTATGGTGACAAGAGCTGTGGTTGAAGGAAAAACGGAATTTACGGTACTTGTCGACAGCGAAGCGTCATTCGAGAACGTCACAAGGTACCTCGAAAGTAAAAAATATACCTGTAAAACGGAAGAAAAAGATGACCACACAGTCATTAGCGCATCAAAATAACATCATCTACTTCGACAACGCGGCTACAACGTTCCCAAAGCCGAAACAGGTGACCGAAGCTGTCGTTGAATACATGACAGGCATCGGCGCCAATCCGGGAAGAGCCGGACACAGGAAAGCCTGCGAAGCCGGCAAGATAGTGTTCGAAGCGAGGAAAGAGCTTGCGAAGTTCTTCGGAGTGAAAAGTCCGATGAACGTGATCTTCGGCTCTAACGCGACCGATGTGCTGAACATGGCGATAAAGGGCGTACTGAACAGAGGAGATCATGTGATCACCACCTCCATGGAGCACAACAGCGTGATCCGACCGCTGAAAAGATTAGAGAAAGACAGGATCATTACTCTGACTGTGCTGAAGGGAGATGAGAGCGGCGTTATTTCAACTCAGGAGATCGAAGAAGCCACACTTGGAAGCACGAGACTTTTCGTGTTCAACCATATGTCGAACGTGACGGGAGCGGTCCAGCCGGCTGCGGAGATCGGAAAGTTCTGCAGGGAAAAAGGGATAATCACGATAGCGGACTGCGCGCAGTCCGCCGGGATAATCCCGGTCAATGCGGAAAAAGACTGCCTGGATATTATTTGCGCCGCCGGTCACAAAGGTCTCTACGGTCCGACAGGCACCGGAGTCATGATCGTCCGCGACAGTTTCGATTTCAAAAAGATCAAGCCTTTGAAAGAAGGCGGAACAGGCAGTCTTTCCGACAGTACCGACCATCCGGAATTCATGCCGGACAAATTCGAGAGCGGAACGCTGAACGTTGCCGGGATCGCAGGATTAGCGAAAGGTGTGGCGTTCCTGAATTCCATGGACGGGGGGCTGAGTTCGGTTCAGGAACATAAGCGTACGCTGCAGAAATATTTTATCGAAAAAGCAGAGAAATATGTTCCGGGGTTCAGGAGTCTGTCAGCAAAAGACGGATTCGGCGTAGTTTCATTTGCCGTTGAAGAATTTTCGACGTCCGAACTGACACAAAGACTGTCGGAGGAGTTCAACATCATGTCGAGGCAAGGACTTCACTGCGCTCCACTGGCTCATCAGAGGATCGGAACATTTCCTGAAGGTACTGTTCGGTTCGGTTTCAGCGTCTTTAACACGAGAGAAGAGGTGGATTTGGCACTTGAAGCTCTGAGAATAATTACAAAGAGAAAAAAATGAGCTCAAAGACAGTCATTCTTTTTCATTCGAGCAATTACGCCATGTGGGCGACGGACGTACTTACACAGTCTCAGATACCAAATAAACTCATACCTGTTCCCAGAGATCTCAGTTCTGAATGCGGATACTGCGTGCTTATAGATACAGCCGATACAGATAACGCTCAGGATATTCTCCGCACAAACGAAATAGAATACGACCGGACGCATGAGATCGTACAATAAAAAAACCGCCTTCACGGCGGTTTTTTTATTCTTATTACTTAATTTTATTTCGTGAAAGAATCCAGATATAATATTGCTGAGAGGTTTAAAGCGCTTTTTGAATTTTCCCATGCAGTCTCAGTAGTATACCCGTCAAAAAGTCCGCCTGAATATGTTTCGTTAGACTCATTAGTATAAGTTACGAAGTTATAGCTGATGTCAAGTGCAAAAGATTCGAATATTACTCCGCTCCCTAAGGAAAAGCCGTAACCGGTCAGCTGTTCATATGTATAAAGAACTGGCTCGTATTCTCCTGAAGAACTGTTATATTCATAATCAGTGTCGATATTGCTCCACAGCGTCGGGTAATTGAAAATCCCGGCTCTCAGCGGTATGACCAGATTATCAGTTACGACCAGATATTCCATTCCCATTCTGAACTGTGCGACATCTTTTTCGTTGTCGCTTAAATAATACTCGTAAGATCCGTCTCTTTCGCTTTCTTCGATCACTTTAGATTTGGCATAATTTCTTTTCTCAAAATCGACACTGAGAGTGAAAAAATCTCCGAACCTGTAAGATGCTCCTATACCGAACATGAAAGGCATTTCGATTGTCACTTCAGAATTGTAATCCCAATATTCATCATATGTATTATTTTCTTCAAAGTAATAATCTGCTTTTAAGTTGAAAGGTGTTTTTACGACCGCACCGATCTTTAACGGAATATTTTCCTTTATTGCGCTATAATCAAAAATAGTACCGATAGTCACATTGAATCCCTTGAAACTGCTGAATTCGTCATAACTTGTATACTCATAACTGTAATCATTGTCCACATATACTTCATCCGAATTGGAACTACCTGTCCATAAATTCGCAGTAGTACCTATTGAAAGGTAAGGAAGAACCTGATATGCGGCACCTATGTTCGCGGTGTAAACGCCTCCTTCAGAATTGTATTCGTAATTTTCTGTATCATTTTCCCAACTGTCTTCTGAAAAGAAATCCAGCTGTTTCTGAAAAGAAGCTGCCAATACGAGCTTTTTTTCTCCGACCTTCATAGGATAAGCCATACTCAGAAAGCTCAAGTTCGCATGGCTGTAAGTAATTTCATCCTCATAATTCCATCCGTTGTTATCTGAGAACGTATAAACTTCCTTATCAAGCACGGCGCCTCCTACGACCGAAGCTTCAAAATGCTCCAGCGCGGTGAGGCCGCCCGGATTCCAGTTGATGGCAGTAGCATCGTCCGCCAGTCCGATAAACGCATTTCCCATACCGGCGGCTCTTGCGCCGGATCCTGTAATGTTCCAGTCAAGAGCGCCGAACGACAGCTGAACGGCTGCGGCCGTTATAATACACAATAATTTTTTCCACATAATACTCCCTCCCTCGGATTATTTTATAACTGCTTTATCTCCTATTTTTAAAGAACCCTGTTTTACTATTTTAGCTATCGACATTCTTTCCTGTATGTTCATTGCCACCGCTTCGCCGAGAGGAGTAACGTTGAACCCCATGACCTCTCCGGAAACGGGGTGTTTGATCTCCTCGCCTTTCCTGTAAAGCGTGAACTTGTTTCCTTTGCGAACTCCCATATCGTGACCGATATCAAGATATACATTGTCATTGTCGACTTTGATCACTGTTCCTTCGTACAGCGGCATTTCGTTTACTATCATAACGGACAGCTTCTCGACAGCCCGGTCTATATCGTCTATCCTGGAAGTTATCTCGTTCGCCGTGATGGTTTCGGATGTCTCAACATCGATCAGCCTTGTAGAGATATGGTAGAATCCCTCGATCTCGTTGTGTTTCGCCATAATTATAGCTTCAGCTCCGATCACTTTTCCCGCGTTTATGGCGGACTGTTCGTCGACTATTCCCGTCATACCAAGACTCTGTTCAGCCATGATCTTATCGAGGAACTCTCTTTCTATAACTTTAAATCTTCTCTTCTTCACGAGATTGGTGATAAGTTTTTCCATGATCATGTTCGGTATATGCGAATCTTCTTCGCTGCCTGTTATACAAGGGATTATGGCGACTGCAAGCGGTGAACCGACAGTAGTTATTTTAATTGGATCGGTAGCAAGAGGGATGTTCGCTTTTTCCGATCCGAGACGGGATTTTTTCTTTTCAAGCTCTTCGATCTCTTTCTGTATCGCTTCTTTTTCTTTCTTTAAAGCCAGCGCTTCTCTTTCCTCCTGAGCTTTACGCTTTCTTTCATCTTCCTGTTTCTGCTTCTCGAGTTCTTCTTTCTGTTTCTGCAGTGCGAGAGCTTCTTTTTCTCTTTCTTCTTTTTCCTTCTGTTCCTGTTCCTTCAGCATTTTCTGCTTCAGTTCCTCTTCCTTCCGCGCTATTTCTTCCTGATCCCGTTTCTCTTTCTCAAGCCTTTCCTGCTCTTTCTTTTTTGCCAGAGCCTCTCTTTCCAGTCTGTCCTTTTCTATCTTTTCCTGCTCAAGAGCGAGCTGTTTCTTTTTTTCTTCAAGTTTCGCGAGTTCCTGATTCCGTTTTTCAGTGTCGCCGGTTATTCCGGATGAAATTTTAAGAAGATATTCCCCTGCTCGGTCGGAAGGTTTATAGGACATGGAAAGATCAAGTTCCTGCTTAGCGTTATCGTACTCCTCCAGATAATAGTGGCATATACCGGTCTCTCTGTGCGGAAAATATTCTATGAACTTAGTTCCGTAGGTTCTTTTTTTCTTGGCGTCCTCGAACTGAAGCGAATAGGCGCTTTTTAACTCGACGATAGCCCTGTCGTAGTCGCCTGACTCCATATACTCGAGGCCTTTTTCATAATAATTGTAGAATTTGTCGTCCGCCGCAAAAACACAAGAAGCAATAGCGAAAACTATTGACAATAAAAATATTTTAGTAAAACTCATTATTGCACTCCAAAGTACTATTTATAGTATTAATTTAATTCAATTCAAACACTTATCTTATGCAAGCAAAAATTCCCGGCTATTTTCAACTTAAACAATTTTCTTGATTTTACCTATAAAAAAAGTATAATTTATCTGTCTGAATGAAAAAAGAAAGAGATGAATGCTATGAAAAAGATTAAAGTAGCTATAAATGGACTGGGAAGGATTGGAAGAACGGTTTTCCGTCTACTTCTCGATAATCCTCAAATTGAGATCGCCGGAATTAATGACCCTCTTCCCGCAGAAATACTGGCGCATCTGATAAAATACGATACAGTTTATGGCATGTTTAACTATCCGGTCTCCGTTGAAAATGACGGTCTGATAATTGGAGGAAAAAATATACCGCTGACACATGCCGATTCACCTTCAGAAATCCCATGCAGTGAATGGGAAACTGAGATAATGATAGAATCTTCAGGAAGATTTAAGAAGAGGTATCAGCTTCAGCAGTTTATAGATGCAGGCGCAAACAAAGTGATCCTCTCATGTCCTTCCGTAGAAGAGGTTGACAGAACGGTGATAATGGGAGTGAATGATACGGCTATAACTGACAAGGACAGAATTATCTCAAATGCGTCATGCACTTCCAACTGCGTATGTCCTTTGTTGTACGTAATTGAAAATGAGATAGGTATTGAGTCGGCTTTTTTGAATACCGTACATCCTGTTACGGGGAATCAGAATATTACGGATGCGGGGCATAATGATTTGAGGAGGGCACGAGCTGCGGGATATAACATCATCCCGACTACGACTTCCGCCGTCAGAGCTGTATGGGAGGTTATGCCCGGAATGAAAGAAAAAATTGACGGTATCGCGACCCGGGTTCCTGTGCTTGACGGAGCTCTTGCGGAGCTTGTTGTCGTTTTAAAGAAAAAAACTGATGTATGCGGGATAAATAATATCATTAAAAAAAGCTCTGAAGGAAACATGATCGATATTATTTCTTACTGTGAAGAACCTTTAGTCTCTTCGGATATAATAGGCAGACCTGAATCCTGCATTTTCGATTCACTTTCAACAAAAATAATAAACGGCACTTCTGTTCAGCTCATAGCCTGGTACGACAATGAATTCGGTTATTCGAACAGGATCGTCGATCTGATAATAAGGCTGGGAAGGTAATAATGGGAAAAGATTTCAAATCAAAAGCTCTGGAAGTTAATCTGTCAAATACAAAGCAGGAAAATATCGAGCTCCCTGAAAATCACCGTTTCTTTCTTTCGCTTTCGGCTTCATATTACGGCATAAATAATTACACAAGTGAATTTCTTAATGAGATACATCACAGATATCCTAATTTTAAAGATATAAGCAACCGGCTCAGGAAGATATGCATAGGTGATTACTGGCTGTATGTACGCGACGATAACGCTGAAAGAGCTTTTGAGATTCTTATTGACATATTTGAAGATCTTTTGAAAAAACCACTTGAATTCGAAGTTAAAAAAGACCTTGTAAGGACACTGATAGAATTTACCGGTATAATGATAAATCATGAAAAGCCGTTCAGTAAACTCATAGGACGGAGTCTGGATATCCTGACAACGCTTATAAATTCAGATATTAAAACCGTTCTAATTAATTCAGATATCGTAAAACATCAGCTTTCAGGACTTTCTGAGACCGACGAGTTCAAAATTCTTTATAAAACTTTTTATAGAGAGATATGCAGGAAGAATATAGTTTACTGGGAAGATCAGACAAAGATAGATCAATGGCTTGAAGGCAGAGAACATCTTTTTTCGCAGGATTCGCTTGATATGCTCAAACAGACCGGAAAAGAACTGTACAGAGGATATTACAGGATCTTTGAGAATGAACATGACACGACGTTCCTCGAAGAGAACATCCCGCTTTATTTCGAATTTTCAAACTTCTACAGAAAGTACGTAGACAAACTGAAGTCCTCGGTCGACAAATTTCATTTTCTTGTTTTTCTGCTTGGGATTGAAGGAATGGATCATCAGAAAGATTATCTCATGTACGATCTTAATGTTGTTCTTGGAAATATATTCAGGGAACTTGAGAAAACTCTTATCATACCTTTTCTTAATGATGTTTTTGAAGTGTTCAGAGACCTGAAGAGATCAAATAAACTCTCGGTTCTTGCGTGCTGCAAGACTATTGGCGTAAAGCTTTCCGAGGTTAAAGAATTTTCTTTATGTCAGTATTTTTCAAAGAAGACACTCGAACTCGGTTTTACATCTCCAGGGCCTTCTTTCCAGACAGACGAATGGAGACTCAATGTTGATCCTGCTCATGTTGTCAATATCAGGACATGGCTCGATATTTTTGAAGCCGATACAGCCAGATATGAAATGGTACTTGCAGGACTGACAGCCAATCTTAAACTAGGAGGAGTACTAATTTTTGATACAGATCTTTTCCAGAAAGACGTATCGAAACTTTTAAATTGCGATATAAAGAAATCGTATAAACTTGTCAAGCAGCTTTGCAGAGTATTCCCGATATACTTCAACGAGATCGGCGCGGAAGGGGAATTGAGAGATGTGACTACGATGATCGATGAGGTAAGTTTCAGACAGGACAGGCTTATCCATTTTCTGAGAAAGCAGGTTCATACTGAAAGTAATAATACTCACATCGAACTGACAAAAAGAATATTTCTATTCTGGGTATGCCGGGAAAAAGAAATGATCAGAGATTTAATTCCACAGGATGTTTTCGAATCAATAGATATCAACGGTGAGCATGTAGCTCCTGTGAACTCGCTTATAAACAAGATATCTTTGTCTGCCAAGATAGATCCGGAAGATATTATCGATCAAAGCGAGTCAGATATTGCCGGCTGGATTTTAAGTGCAAAAGAAACTGACACAGTAAGCGGCAGGCGGCTTATGATGATCTGCAGGCTGTACAATATGTTGGTCGAAAAATATTCTTTCAGTACTGTAGATATCTGCAGTTATCTGAGGAAGTTCACTGTTCCTTCGTCCGAAAAGATCGATTCGCTTGAAGATTCGTTAAAAGAAAAGAAGAACGAAAAAGCGCTGAAAACAGTATATGAGATCATGGAGCAGCTGAACAATATTATATTCAGCGAGAAAAAAACTGAAGGCTGGGAGAATATTTATTATAAAAGGCATGTGGCTTACGGTATCCCCTCGATGTACGGAGCGTACCGCGAAGAGAGATTCGAATCACTGGGTAAAATATTTAAACTGGAACACCTCGCTATTCAACTTATCATGGAACTTAAGAATGAAATTGACCTGAGCTATATTACAGCCGATTCACTGCAGAGAATATTCAAAGTGCTTCAATATTACCAGAGAGGACTGCAGATAGACGGGATATCTATTAAAGAACTCGACCACAACCTGGAAATGTTCCGTTACAGCCTGACTTCAAAAAGTTTCAGTCTTCATCAGTATATCAATATGTTCCGTTTTATTAGTGAAAGTATAAGAGAAATAATAAAAAGATACTTTTTCAAGCCTTATGACGATTTGTTGAAGATAATTGTACCTCAAATTTATGACTGCACCGGTATGGATCAGAAAGAGACTGCAAATCTTATAAACCGCAAATCAGAAGAATTCTACAGAGAAATGCTGTCAAACGCCTTTCTGCTTCAGGGGCTTGACGTGTTCATCTCCGAAATAATTTCTGCAATGAACAATATGGTCAACAATTATCCTCCTGAAATGATAAGGGATATCATGTCATTTGACAAGGATATGATAGTAAGCCCGTTGTATGCGAAAACTCCGAATCTGGACAATCATGTATTTTTAGGCCAGAAAGCATTCAATCTTAAAAAGTTATACCTTCTTGGATTTCCTGTCCCGCCGGGATTTGTGATAAGCACAGAGATATTCAGGAGAAAGAACACTATTCTAAGCCATCCTCAGCTGTTAAAAGATATCGACAGAGCTATCGAGTACCATGTCAAAAAACTTGAAAAGATTACAGGCAGGCAGCTGGGCAACAGGAACAATCCGCTTCTTCTATCCGTGAGATCCGGGTCGCCGATATCCATGCCCGGAGCGATGAACACTTTTCTGAACGTCGGTGTTAATGAGGATATAATTGAAGGACTCAGTAAAAAGGAAAATTATCCGTGGACTGCATGGGACTGCTATAGAAGATTCCTTCAGACATGGGGAATGTCAAACGGGATCGAAAGAGATATTTTCGATAAAATAATCTCCGATTATAAAAGAGAGTACAAGATCGAGCTGAAATCAGAATTCGATCCTGTTCAGATGAGAGAGATCGCTCTTTCTTACAGAGATGTACTTAGCAAAAATAATATTTATATAGAGGACGATCCGTATAAACAGCTGAGGCAGACGATAATCAATGTATTCAATTCATGGAATTCCAGCCTGGCTAAGACATACAGGAAGATTCTGGATATAGCAGACGAATGGGGTACAGCCGTTATAGTGCAGAAAATGGTTCTCGGAAATCTTAACTACACTTCAGGTACAGGGGTTCTTTTCACAAGAGCTGATTATATAGCTAAACCGGGGATTAATATCAACGGAGATTATACTTCGATTAGTCAGGGTGAGGATATTGTCGGCGGACTCGTAAATCCGCTTCCAGTTTCTCCAGATCAGCCGTACTGCAAAAGCCCCGAAAATTCTCTTAAAGATACTTTTCCGAAGATTTACGATAAACTCAGCGGCGTTTGTATAGATCTCATCCGTAATCACGGCTTTGATCATCAGGAGCTGGAGTTTACTTTCGAGTCGAATGATCCGGAGGATCTTTACATTCTTCAAGTAAGGAATCAGAATATCAGCTCGGAATCTGAAGTAACAGTATTTGACAGCCCGATAGATGAAAAGCTGCTTTTAGGTACAGGAATAGGGATAGGGAACGGAGTGATGAACGGAGTGCTTATATTTGATGAGGATGATCTGCATAAAACAAGAAAGAATCACCCGGTACTTAAGCTGATCCTTGTCCGTCCTGATACCGTGCCAGATGATATTGGTCTGATCTATGAGTGCGACGGCCTTATAACTGCAAGAGGGGGATCAACATCACACGCCGCAGTCACTGCAGCCAGGCTGAAAAAAATATGTATAGTAAATACAGGCGGACTACTGGTGGACGAAAAAAATAAAACATGCACTTTTGGTAACGAGATTTTCAAAAGAGGAGATAAAGTAGCAATTGACGCGAATAAAGGATGTGTTTATAAGGGTAATTTTACCGTAACAGGTCTTAAATGAAGTATCTTTCATTATAAAATCGGATTAAAAATTTAGATTGATTTGCTGTATAATTTGAATTATAATCATTGTGATAATAAACATTTGAACGGAGGTTCAAACGATGGAAATAAAGGTCAAAAACAAGAATTATCTAGGAATCAACAGTTTGGGAAGAATCGGAAAACTTGTTTTGTGGCATCAACTCGCGAAAAGATCTTTCGACGGTGTAGTTATCAATCTAGGCAGAAAAGTAGGAAAGAACATAGAAGATCTTATTCAGACGATAGAGAACGACACGACCTACGGTCCGATGGGTAAATTTCTTTACGGGATAAACAGTACCGGATCCATAGTTAAAGTCGTTGATAAAGAAAAATTCCTTTTCGAGATCGGAGGAATGCCTGTAAAAGTACTTACAAGCGAAAGGAATCCTAAGAACATAACTTGGAAAAACGAGGATGTCAGGATAGTTATCGACTGCACAGGACAGTATGTTGATCCCACAATTCAATTTGATGACCCCAAAGGAAGTCTCCGAGGCCATCTTGTCGGCGGTGCACAGAAAGTAATCCTGAGTGCGCCTTTTAAGATAAAGGATAAATCCGCCAAAATGCCGGATGACTCTTCAATGATGGTATATGGTATAAATCATCTCGAATATAACCCTGAAAAGCATCACATTTTATCAGCTGCAAGCTGCACAACTACCGGATTATCTCATATGATCAAACCTCTTCTCGAGGATAAAGAATCGTCTAATATTCTAACTACATCCATGTCTACAGTGCACGCTTCTACCAATACGCAGTCAGTCCTTGATTCAGTGCCAAAAGATGGAGCTTCTGATCTGAGGAAGACACGATCAGTTTTAAACAATATTATTTTGTCAACTACTGGTGCGGCTAAAGCTTTGGAATCAATACTCCCGCAAATACAGGAGATCGGTTTTATGGCTGATTCGGTAAGGATACCCACAAACACTGTTTCGCTTCTGATTCTCAACATCACTTTTAGTGCCGGACTTGACGAGAAAGGAAATCCGATTATAAACAGAAAGTACCTGAATAATATTTATATGAAAGCAGCTTCAGGATCTCAGAAAGATATGCTTGTTTTTTCTGAAAGACAGAACGTTTCATCAGACCTTACGGGATTTAAAGCTTCAGTAGTAATTGAGGGGCACGAAACACATACAAGAACCGGCTTTATAAAAATCCCTGCCGAGATGCTCGAAAGCTACGGGATGAAAGATTCAAAATCGATCCAGCTTCCTGTAACACACGCAAAGATATTCGGCTGGTACGATAACGAGTACGGCAGCTATGTGAATACGCTTTCTGCATTAGCGGATTATATCAGTAAGAAAATCTGATACAGTATTTGTTAAAATACTGTAATTTTAAAATTATGCCACTATCGAAAAGAGCTTTTTATGATTACTATCTCGGAAATATCTCTTAAATTCGCTGATAAGGTCATTTTCGACGGAATATCGCTGTTCATCCGGGACAGTGACAGGATCGGTGTAGTCGGCGATAACGGTACCGGCAAAACTACCTTTTTAAGGTGTCTTTTAGACGAAGTTTATCTGGACAAAGGTAATATTGAGATACGAAGCGGTAAAACAACGGCGTATCTGTCGCAGGAGGCTACCGAACTTCCTGAGATCACAGTTCTTGAATTCATGCGGAGATCGTCCGGTATTTCAGAGATCGAGAAAGAAATGAAGAGGCTGGAAAAGGATATCTCTGTCTGTGACCATGAGAGTAAAGAGTATGAGCAGATACTTAATGCCTATTCCGGGATAACGCACGAGTTCGAGATAAAGGGCGGATACTCCTTTGACGCTGAAGCTAAAAGGATACTGTCCGGGCTCGGTTTTAAGAACGACGATTTTTCAAGGCTATGCACTGAATTCTCAGGCGGCTGGAAGATCAGGATAAACCTGGCTGTAGTTCTTTCAAAAAGAGCCGATATTCTCCTTTTGGACGAACCAACCAACCATCTTGATTCTGAAAGCATGGAGTGGCTGGAATCGTATCTGAAAGATCATCAGGGCGCGATCATCACGGTATCACACGACAGGCGTTTTCTCGATAAAATGGTGTCAAAGATACTTGAGCTTAAGCGCGGTAAGTTCGAACTGTACAGCGGTAATTATTCGTTCTACCTGAAAGAGAAGGAAAGGCGACTGGAGGCTCTTAAAAAGGAGTATGAGGCACAGCAGGGAGAGATAAAAAGGATACAGGATTTCATTGACCGTTTCAGATCGAAAGCGTCCAAAGCGCCTCAGGTTCAGAGCAGGATCAAGATGCTCGAGAAATTCGATGTTATAGAGCTTGAGAACGAATCCAAGAAGGTCAAAATTAAATTTCCCGAGACAGTCAAAAGCGGGAACGAAGTTATAAAAGCGGACGGTCTGGCCAAGAGCTACGGAGAGCTTCAGGTATTCTCTGACGTGAACTTCACGGTGTACCGCGGCGAGAAGATCGCCGTAGTAGGCAAGAACGGCGCCGGGAAATCAACACTTTTCAAGATACTTGCCGGCGAAACTGAACCGTCGGGAGGCTCGTTCGAATTCGGGCTGAACGTCAGCCCCGCGTATTTCTCCCAGGAGAGCGCGGACAATCTGAACACGGGCAATAACATCTGGGAGGAAATACGCGCCTGCGATACCGCTGAGAACGATACAAGGCTCAGGACGCTTCTCGGCGCGTTCCTTTTCAGCGGTAATGACATATACAAACCTATTTCCGTTCTCAGCGGGGGAGAGAAATCCAGACTTGCGCTGCTGAAGATACTTCTCAGCAAAAGCAATCTGCTCATTCTTGACGAACCGACAAACCATCTGGACGCGGCGACGAAGAACCTTTTCCAGCAGGCATTGCTCAGTTTCGACGGGACAATAATAATAGTATCCCATGACAGATATTTCCTTGACGAGCTGGCGGGAAAAGTATATGAGATCAAAGACGGCGCGCTCAGGATAATCGAAGGCAACTACAGTTATTATATAGAGAAGCGTGACAGGGCGGCGGAAGACGAAGTAAAGAACGGAACTGTCAAAGAAACGGACGAACCTGCGCAGACTTTTAAATCGAAAGAGCAGAAACGGGCTGAAGCGGAACTGCGCAACAGAATGCATAAGGAAACGAAATATTATAAAGAAAAGCTTACTGCTGTAGAGGAAGAGATCGATAAAATGGAAACGAGGAAAGCTGAGATAGAGACATTGCTCTCTGCAGGTTCTCCGCCTGACCCGGAGGCGGTGATCGGACTGAGCAGGGAGATCGGAGAGCTTGAGGTCGGCATCGCATATAAAATGGACGAATGGGCGGACCTTAACGAAAAACTCGAACAGAAAATGGAGTCTTTCAAATGAAAGATCAGAGAAAAGCGTATTTTTTCGCAGGACTGGCGGTGTTCTTCTGGTCCACCGTGGCTACCGCTTTCAAGCTGACCCTGAAGGAGCTCGATCAGTACCAGATGCTGTTCGTAGCTTCTATTTCTTCAGCTGCAGTATTGTTCATTATCCTGTCCGTTCAGAAGAAGATAAAGCTTATCAGGCAGTTCAAAAGGAAGGACTGGATCCTGTCAGCGTTTCTCGGACTGCTTAATCCGTTCGCTTATTATCTGGTTCTTTTTAAAGCATACGATCTCCTCAGAGCTCAGGAAGCACAGACGCTTAACTATTTCTGGGCTATTATACTCGTTCTGCTTTCAATACCGATCCTCGGACAGAAAATAACGCTCAAGAGTTTCCTGGCCGTTCTCATAAGTTTTTCAGGGGTTTATGTCATTTCGACTCAGGGAAAAGTTCTTTCATTCGAATTTACAGATACTGCAGGAGTAATACTTGCTCTGGGTTCGGCTTTTATCTGGGCGCTTTACTGGATATACAACTCAAAGGACGGAGCAGATGACTCTGTAAGGCTGTTTATAAATTTTATATTCGGAAGTTTATATATTTTTCTTACCATGCTTTTCTTTTCGGATTTCAGTACGATCAATTTAAGGGGAGTGACGGGAGGATCGTATATCGGTCTTTTCGAGATGGGTCTGACCTTTTTCTTCTGGTCAAAGGCGATGAAGCTGTCAGAGACTACGGCTAAGATAAGCAATCTTATATTTCTTTCGCCGTTCCTCTCGCTCGTATTTATCAATTTTATACTGGGAGAAGCCATTCTTCCGTCAACTATTGCAGGTCTTGTTCTGATCATTACCGGTATCGTGCTTCAGAGAAAACTCAATAAAAGCGCATTGAGGCTGACAGATGGGAATTGAGTTCATAACTGACAGAGATATTTATCTCAAAGTGATTCAGGAAAGAATACCGTCAGCAGAAAAGTTCGTATGGATCGGAACAAGCGATCTCAAAGACCTTTACGTTAAGAAGAAAGCTAAAATGGTGCCGTTCCTCGAGATACTTGACGATCTTGTGAAAAAAGGTGTTGAGATCAGGCTGATACACGCTAAAGAGCCCGGGGAGAACTTCAGAAATGAATTCGACAGATATCCCGCGCTTATAAAAGGCATTGAAAGGCTCTTGTGCCCCAGAGTACATTTCAAGATAGTTATTGTTGACGGTACATTCGCATATACAGGCAGCGCAAACCTGACCGGGGCCGGAATGGGTGCCAAAAGCGACAATAAGCGCAATTTCGAGAACGGGATCATTACAGATAATCTTTCACTTGTCGGAGCAGTAATGGACCAGTTCGACAGCGTCTGGATGGGAAAACACTGCAAAAAATGCGGCAGAAAAGAGTTCTGTACAGAACATATTTAAAACACACTTTCACAATAATATATTTTTTCTCTTGCGATGATGTTCGTCAGGTAGTATATTGCTTTTATAGGGGAATTTAAAAGTATGAGGGCTGGTATGAAGCTGTTCAGGTTATGTATTTATATTGTATTCGGAGCAGCGGCGATGTTTTTCGTTGCGTGCGAAAAAGAACTTAATACAGAACCGGATGCGGCGCAGTTAGAACTGATCTCGCCGGACCAGGCGACCGAATGGAACGCAGGAAGCGAATGTCTTATCAAATGGGTCAATACGACCGGAGATCCTGTTAAGATCGATATGTACGATTCTGACGGTTTCGTTCTGAACATCGGGACCTTCGCCGACGTTATGACAGAGTACATATATCAGGTACCTTCAACACTGGAACCACATTCCGGATATTACCTCAGACTTTACACTGTTGATAAACCGGAAGAATTTGTAATATCAAGATCGTTTTCTGTCCGGGAAATGCTTAATGTACCACCGGTCTGTAACATAATCGACCCGAGGGACGGGAAATATATAAATTCCGGTGACATCGTTAATATTTCTGTTGATGCTGAAGATGAGGACGGAGAAATAAATTCCGTAAAATTCTATATAGACGGAGAATATATCGGCGAGAGGCCGAAAGAGAATTATGTTTTTCTCTGGGCTACGGAAGGGGTAAATATAGGGCTGCATTCCATAACGGTAATAGCTACCGACGACAAAGGCGCAGAAAGCGTTCTGTCAAAGATCAATATAGTAATAACCGACGGTCATTCTGCTGTCGAACTTATTAAGGTGCCGTCGGGAGAATTCATGATGGGCTCGTATAGAGGAGATTACGATGAAAAGCCCATAAATAAGGTGTTCATCACCAGAGATTTCTATATGGGTAAATACGAGCTGACCAATCTGCAGTATGCCGAAATGCTGAATTACGGACTTGCTCAGGGTGAGCTGTCCGGAGATTATCTTAATAATATAACGGTGACCAATTTAAAAGGCAGACAGCGCGAGCTGCTCGATCTTGATGATGAGGAATGCGGAATCAGTTTTGACGGTACGGTATTTTATGCTGAAACAGGTGAGGAGTCTAAACCTGTGATCGAACTGACTTGGTGGGGGGCGGCTTTTTACTGCAATATGCTCTCACGGCAGCAGGATGTAGAGGAACTTTACGACCTTGAATTGTGGGTTTGCGATCTTAGTAAAACTGGATACAGACTACCGACGGAAGCCGAGTGGGAATACGCGGCAAAATACAACGACAGAAGAACTTACCCGTGGGGTAATTCTGAGCCGGAACCTGACAGATGCAATTATGCTTTGAGCGTAGGACGAACGACGGATGTCGGGGCATATTCCCCATCCGGAGATACATTGCTCGGGCTCTGCGACATGGCGGGTAACGCATGGGAATGGTGCAATGACTGGTATGGGTACTATCCGACAACCCAGTCATTCTTGGTTGATCCTGTCGGAGTTTCTTCGGGATCATCTAAAATACTAAGGGGCGGCAATGTCAACAGCACTGACCATTATATAAGAACGACATACAGGAATTGTTACAATTTTTACAGCGGATATTTTTACGGGATGAGACTAGTCCTGAGCATAAGATAATGTACGCAGAGATAATATAAATGTCAGCGGAGTTCATTAGATGAAAAGGCTGTGCGTTATTGTAATGTTGACGATACTAAATCTTTATCCGGCAATTAATCCTGATATCTTAAAGGGTTTAGATAAAAGAAAAACTGATCAGAAGCGTGTTTATGTTCCGTATATTGAGAACCGTGTCCACAGGGCGGGTTTGTTTTGGGTGAACCTAAGTAATACCGGCTGGTTCGGAGAACCGTGGACAGGAGCTGTTGATGCTTGTACCGGTGAGACTGCTCCCGGAGGCGAGATGCCCGGCGGATCGGGGATAGATTATTTGTGGGTGGCAGCCCTGTGGTTCGGAGGTTATCTTCATTCTGAATCTGTTACGGTTAATGATGTTCCTGCTACAATATTTCAGGGTCCTCTGGTGAGTACGGCAATGGATGGCGCCTGGTTATACTCAAATGAACTAATGCCTTATTATTTTGAAAATGATCCTTCAGGAATAACTCAAGGCAGGATCAGAGAAACATCCATGATCGAAGGAAGGCTTAACTGTCTTTTCGAGGAGGTCTATGATCCCAAAGCAACAGCATATGAACAGATGAATACAGGTTTCACAGATAAAGGAACAAATCATCAAACTTGGGATATTTTTGAAAATAGAGAGCATATACCTTTAGGTATAGAAGTTAAGCAAACAAGCTATGCATGGCCATATGATTACGCAAAGAAGTTTATAATTGTCGATTATACAATTTACAACAGGAACTCAGACAAGAAGGATATCTATGATTTTTTTATGGGACTTTATGTAGATTCCGATGTGAAAAACACTAATGTTCATGAATATGGGCATATGGATGACCTGTGCGGATTTATTGAAAAATGGGAGGGGTATGTCGATCCGGCAACAGGCGAGGGTAGATCAGTGGATATGAATCTTATCTGGTCTGCAGATAATGACGGAAGAGAATATTTTACTGATGACACGGGTTGGAATCTTTCAGGTGAGCCGGGTACAGGGAGTCCTCTTGACGGAGCAACAGGTATTTTTTCAATAAGAGTTTTAAGAAATCCGAATCCGAATTTAAAATATTCTTTCAATTTGTATAACTCAGGATGGGATAGTGAAAGTCTAGACTGGGGGCCAAGATGGCAGACAGGAATGCATTCAGACTGGGAATTTGATCTCACGCCTATACAAAAAGGATACGATGACACCAACTGTGACAGTTTATTATGGTATAACGGCGAACAGCTTTATGGAGGAAGAACGGAAGGAACACCTTATGGAGATATAGGAAGATATATGGTTATGTCGAACGACGAGTTCGATCATAACCAAACAAGTATTAGAGAAGTATATTTGGGAAGAGATGCTCAATCAGACGGTACACCGATCCCTCAGGCTGAGAAGTGGCAAAAATATACAACGCCTGAAACTCTCGGTCAACCTGGATTTTCATCAGATATTATTGAGGGATCAATAGCGGAGTTGAACGATATTGCCAACGGCACTGACGAAAGATTTGTTCTCTCCTTCGGTCCGCTAGGTTATGAGGATTATGCCAATTTAGCAATAGATACTGACGGTGATTCGCTCGGGATACCCGATGATTTTATTAATAAAAAGGTCTGGAAGTTCGCGTACGGGGATTCGCTTAAGTTGACATTGGCCTACATGGTGAGTGAGAACTTCCATACATCACTTGATCAGGATCCGAACTATACTGATTCTACGGTTGTCGATCTGTCTCAAGGAATCGATGTGTCGCTATACGATCAGGGCTGGTATGACGCATTTTATAATGTCGTCTGGGCTGAAAGGGTATTCGATACACCGATGTTCGATACTCCTGTAACGAGATGGGGGGCCACGAAGAAAGACGGCTGGTTCGGAGAAGATGTGGGAGCTGACGCTATGTTCGGCGATGTAATGAGCGATCCGTTCTGCTGGTGGCTCGATGCCGCGTATCCAGGGCCTGATGACGGCGAAGGTGATTTCGAAATGACGACCTTTACAAATCCGGTTGCTGACTGTTACGGTGATGAAGCAACTACAGAAGATATGCTTTTGCCGTTCGGAAGAAAAGAGTGGTCTGGTGATTACGGACCGACCGGTAATTCTGAGGATGGTGAAGGATACGGGTACATGGTTAAATATGACAAACTAGACGGAGTATACCAACAGGGAACATGGGTGAGATACGGATTCGATAACGGCAGACTGGATGCAGGAGACGGAGTTCCGGATTTTACTTCACCGCCCCCGCCACCGTCACCGAAGATCACAGTAACTGAGATCGATAATGAAGTTATAGTAGAATGGTGCTCTCATGAGTTCTATACATCTGAGGACGGCAGTGTCGGAGTAGCGGGGCCTGAGTTCACTTATGATCCGTATACGAGGTTGTATGACTTTGAAGGCTACAGTATCGAACTGTCACCGGACAGACAGTTGAAAAATTTCACTACGCTTTTTAGCGTGGACAAATTGAACTATTCTTATCAGAACGTGGCTGATGTGAATGACTATATGGACAATCCGATCCCAGCAGACACTCTTACTGCACATCCCGAAGATTATCCCGCGATGCAGACGCTGAACGGTAAGATATACAGTCTTGTTCCGTACGGAGACAACAGGGATCTGATGCAAGATTATCATTTGGAAGGATTTTTCAGTTACAGTTGTATTACTGCAACTAGTCCCTATCCTGAATGGGGTGATATCAGATATTACAAGTTTGTGCTTCATAATCAAACCATAGCTCAGATGAAATATATCGCAGTAACAGCGAAGGACTTCGGAGCTCCAAAGATGGGAGTTCCCGCGATCAAGTCAAGCCCAGAGTCTAACGCAACTGCCACTGTTACAGCGAATCTTACTACGACAGATGATGTTATCGTGGTTCCTAATCCTTACAGAGGCGATGTTGATTACAGAGATATGGGCTGGGAAGATAATGACGGGCAATATGTTTATGCGGAAGAGTACAGAAAAATAGCGTTCCTGAATATACCTGATAGATGCGTGATAAGGATATACACTCTTGCAGGCGATCTGTGCAAAGTAATCACGCATAACGGATATTCAGACTCTGATACTCCATACTGGTACGGAAAGAATGGAGCATACTGGAACCTTATCAATGATAACAATCAGGCGGTAATGTCAGGCATATACCTGTTCAGCGTTCAGGATGCGGATAAAAAGAAGGATGATTTTGTAGGGAAGTTCGTGATTATAAAATAATTAATTTTTTTTCTCAAGTTCAAAATCAGGTTCAATTTTACGACGGGCTGTTTCTTTATAGAGTTATTCAGGCACGGAAAAATCAAAAAACTAAAACCCGTCCGTTATAAATATTCGTTTATATATGGCTTATCTGCCGTCTATTTCGCGAATAACATAAAAGCAAAAAATGAGTTGCTATTCAATAAAATAAAGTTTATATTCGATACTCTTTGATGTATTAAGTGTTTTATGCTTAATTTAAATAAAAAACGGAGAAAAACAGATGAAAAGAACATTTCAGCCGTCTATAACCAAGAAGAAGAACAAGCACGGCTTCAGAGAAAGAATGTCAACAAAGAACGGAAGAAAAGTGCTTGCCAGAAGAAGAGCTGTAGGCAGAAAAAGACTGACGGTGAGCGACGAGATCAGAAGGTAAACGAGAGATTTAATTGAAAGAGAATTCTCTTAAAAAGGATCTCATTCTTAAAAAAAGGGACGATATCGTCGAAGTTTTAAAGAACGGCAGACGGTTCGGGCGGGGATCTGTGAAACTGATCCTTTTGAGAAGAGACGTTCAAAGTCTTAAAATCGCCTTTCTGGTCAGTAAAAAATACGGCAGGAAGGCTGTTCTTAGAAATAAGATCAAAAGGTGGTTCAGGGAAATATTCAGACAGAACAAGGCATATTTCCCTGTTCATGCCCACATCATCATGACTTCAGCCGTAAGTTATGAAGACCTGGATTTCACAATTCTAAAAAATGATTTTCTGGAGGTCGTTCGCAGTGAAGAATTTACTGATTTCATCAGTCAGATTTTACCAGAAAGCAATATCTCCGTTAAAGAGGAATAAATGCCCTTTTGAGCCGTCGTGCTCTGAATACGCAGTTCTTTCTCTCAAAGATTACGGAACCGTCAAAGGAAGTATCCTGGGAGCCTGGAGAATACTGAGATGCAATCCATTCAACAAAGGCTTTTTCGACCCTCCCGGTTTCTGGGCGGCAAAATTCAAATTCAATAAACCTGTCAAATAAAACAGTTGGGACTAATGGACAAAAACACTAAAATAGCATTTTTACTCATAGCGCTCATAATAATATTTTATCCGTATTTCATGCCTAAGCAGGAAAAACCTGTATCTGAAGAAAGAAACACACCGGCAAAAGCTGTCGAAGAAACCCTCCTGAGGGATAATGTGTCGGAAGAGGTCGCGCCTGACTTTAACACTCCTCTGATCGATGCCGGACAGGAAGATGACGGTACCGCACCCGCTTTTGTAGCTCAGAAAGCAGTTGACATTAAGATCGAGACAGATCTGTTCAAGGCCGTGATCTCCACAAAGAACGGGGCAGTCAGGAGCTGGAAAACCAAGAACTACAAAAGCCGTGTAGATACCACAAAACTCGTTGAGCTGGTCAAACAGGGGACGGAAAATCTTCTTTCCGAGATACATTTTTCAAATTCATCCGAGCTGAAAGATTTAATTTACGAAACTGACAAAGAGGATATCCTGCTGACCGGTGCCGGTGAGACAGCCGATCTTACCTTAAGCTGCAGGGACGGGGAAGGGAATCTTCTCTATACCAAGAAATTCAGGTTCTACAGCGACAAATATTCTTTCGATCTGGCTATAGATACGACCCCCGTTTTCGACCGTCTGAGGCAGGAAAAGGCAGTGGTCATGAAATGGCCGAACGGAGTGAATTTCACGGAAGTGTCGGACAACGGCAAGAACACGAACAGGGAAGAGTATTACAGGGCGACTTACGCAAAAACTGCAGATGACTTGGAGGAGTACGACGACAACGACGATCAGGAAGTCATAAGGAATGGGATTTTATGGGCAGCCACAAGATCAAAATACTTCGAAGTGTTCATGGCCGCCGAAGGCGAAAAATTTTCAGAATTCTCGAACTATCCCGCTCACGATAAGCCTGAAGCCCACTATACTTCCATGGGGTTCTCGGTAGGGTTCGATAAAAATACCGATCCTGTCAAAAAAATGCTCGTCTATTTCGGCCCTATGGACTATGAGATATTCAAGTCGTACGGAAAGCAGTTCGACCTTACTATGAACTGGGGATGGGATATAGTCAAACCGTTTTCTCTGGCGATCTACTGGACCCTGAAATTCCTGCACAACTACATCTCTAACTACGGTATGGTGATAATAATACTTTCACTTCTGGTCAACACGATAGTCCTTCCATTTACGCTTAAGAGCTATAAAAGCCAGGCGGAAATGAAAAAGATCCAGCCTGAACTTAAGATAATCAAAGAAAAATACAAGACCGATATGCAGAAGCAGCAGCAGGCTACGATGGAGCTGTATAAAAAGCACAAGGTGAATCCTTTCGGAACCTGCCTTCCTACACTTCTTCCTATGCCTATTCTTTATGGCATGTTCATTGTTTTCGGAGCGACTATCGAATTCAGGAACGCCGATTTTATGCTCTGGATAAACGATCTCTCTCTCCCTGAGATAATGTTCACTCTGCCGTTCGCGGTACCGCTTTACGGCGCGAATGTGGGATTATTACCGATAATCATGGGTGCGACGATGTTCTTTCAGATGAAGGATACTATGGGAGCCGACCCTAACCAGAAAATGATGATGTGGTTCATGCCTGTTTTCATGGTCGTTCTTTTCAACAATCTTTCATCCGGCCTGATACTTTACTATACGGTCGGGAATTTCTACAGGATAGCCCAGCAGAAACTGACCATCAAACCTGAACCTGCAGCCGCTGTAAAGAAATAAAGGAAAGTTATGGATTTTTCAGAAAGGATGAATGATTACAAAGAAGAGATAAACCGTCAGCTTCAGTCTCTTTTTGTTAAGAAATCACCCGAGATACTTTACGAACCGATGAAGTACGCGGTCAATATCGGGGGTAAACGGGTCAGACCGATCCTCTGCGGAATTTTCTACAGGCTTTTCGGGGGGGACCCGGCAAGAGTTCTTTATCCCGCGCTGGCGATAGAACTTCTCCATAATTTTACGCTGGTTCACGACGATATCATGGATGATGACGACCTGAGGCGCGGAAACAAGACAGTCCATGTGAAATGGGACTTAAGCACCGGCGTTCTTTCAGGAGACGGCATCGTCAGTCTCGCCTACAAGGTGCTTCTGAAGGAGAAGTTCGAAAGATCCGATGAGATCATCAGGATCTTTACCGACGGCCTTCTTGAAGTGTGCGAAGGGCAGGCGTACGACAAGGAATTCGAGAACCGCACCGATGTGACAGAGGATGAATATATTAATATGATTAACAATAAGACGGCTGCCCTTCTTGCGGTGCCCGCCGCCGTCGGCGCGCTGTGCGCGGGAGCCGGCGATGAGCAGGTGAGAACCGCCCGTGACTACGGACGGGCTCTCGGGCTGGCATTCCAGATCCAGGACGACCTGCTTGACATCGCCGGGGACGAGGCTCTCTTCGGCAAGACCTACGGGAGCGATGTTGCCGAAGGGAAAAAGACTTATCTCCACATTCTTGCCGTTAAGCTGATGACCGGGCAGGATCTGGATGTGTTCATGTCGACAGCGGGAAAAGAGGGAATCACAAGGGACGAGATACTTCATGTCAAAAAGCTTTATGATAAATACGGTATAATCGAAAAAGCAGGAGAGGAAGCCGCAAAATATATAAAAAAGGCTGAGTCCCTGATAGGATCGCTTGACAATGAACTTGACTGTTCGGAGTTAAAGCAGTTTACGGAATGGATGCTGAAAAGAAAATTCTAGTTCGAGGAGTTTAGTTATGAGTTCGGATATTTTGCTGCAGAAACTTAAGATGTTCCTTCCAAATAACACAGCCAATAAGCTGCTGACAGATGAAGTGGTTTTTCTGGAAGAAGGATCAGTGCTTATTCTCAGATTCAATATTTTCAACGAACTTTATATTAAGCTTAGACACCTTCCCGATTTTTCACCTGTCTATAAAGGTATTTTTAATGAGATGGTCACGGGATTTCTTGAAATAATATACGAGAACGGCGGTATATTTTTAAACTTGAGCGATAATAAGATCGATATTGTATTCACACGCGAACTCATTGATAAAAGTAGGGAAGACATAATAAAACACTCTCTTAAATGTGCTGATGAGCTCAGAAAGAACTATGAAGTTTTTGCGGGAAAAATAAAGAAAAAATATGGCGTGGAGTTCGAAAGCTCCTTCTCAGCCGGTCTTGCCGCAGGAAAATTCCTTGAGGTCATTTTCGGAAACGAGAAGAGAAAAGAGCGCGTAATTCTTGGTAACGTTGCCAGGGATGCCGTAGACTATGCCTTCAGAGCCAAGGATGGTGACATCATCGTTTCCCCGGATATACTTTCGGTAGTAAAAGACAAGGTTGAATACTGCAAAAAGAAGAACTGCCTTATAGTATCAAAACTTAATTATCTCGTCGAGACCGTGAATTATACCAGAGATAAATACCTCAATCTGAAAACCTCGATAATAAAGTCTTTCCTCCCCGAATATATTTACACTACTCTTAAGGATGATGTAAACGAGGAGTTCACTGATATTAAAAAAGGTTCCGTAGTCGATATTGAATTCGCTGATGTTCATGAATTCGTTCAGGAATACATAAACAAGACCTCGACAATTACGGATGAGACAGAGCTCAAGGTCATGACCGACAATTATTTTTTTGGTCTGAACAAGCTGCTGAAAAAGATTTTCAGGTTCAGTACAAGCTTCGACGGAGCGGTGAACAAGGTTGAACTGTCAAAGTTCGGGCTCAGGGTGCTTCTGACATTCTCTTATCCGAGAACATTCGACAATGATCTGACCAACAAACTGATCTGCGTTGAGGAGATCAACAAGGTCTGTTCAGCATTCAAACCTCTCAGGCACAAGATAATTCACTTCGAGGATTTCATGTTCGCCTCGATCGTCGGTTCAGAAGAGAGGAGCGCATATATAATTACTTCGGAGATCACTGCGAAGATCGATGACATGGTCGAATTTCTAAGTGACGGCGAGATGAAGGAGATCGATCCGGGCAGGGACATGAAGACGATACAGAGAATGCTCGAGAACAAAAAGAACGCGCCTGACGATGTCTGCGACAGCAGCAGAGAGGGCGGAAAGATAGAGCTCAAGGGGCTTTTCACTCATAAGGTCATAGGCAGGAACAAAGAGATCATAAACCTGAACCAGATGCTCAGGCAGGGCGGAAAGATCATTACTCTTACAGGATGGCACGGAAGCGGAAAGACAAGGATGGTCGAGGAAATAGTAAAAAGGATGTCGAACGAGAATTTCCATATACTTCACTCCAAAGTGGAGGACAGGGATAATATAATCGATCTGTTCAAGTATATAATCGAGGAGGATTCGGGAGTTTCACTGTTCGACGACAGAGAAACGGTCAGGAATAAGCTCGATAAATACTTCAGCAAACTTCTTTCAAATTCGCCTGACGATTTTGAGCAGGAGCAGTTCAGAAGCAAGCTGTTCATACTCTACAAGATCATGTACAACATAGATGAGAAAGGAAGCATATACGATACTCTGACGCCTGAACTTAGGCTGAAGAACCTGAAAGAAGCTCTGAGCCTTCTTATCATATTCAATTACTACTACTATATCAAAAGTACCGAGGGCGTCATATTCATATTTGATGATGTTGACAATCTGAGACACGAAGAAAAGGACCTGATGCAGTATGTTATCCAGTACAGCATTTCTCATCTCGTCGAAATGGGTAACAGAAGGAACAAAAAAGAGGAGATAAACAAAATATCGTTCCTCATTACATACCACAGCGAAGAGGATCTTGAGTTCAACAGGTACTTAAAGCCTTTTAAACAGGAACTTCCTCCGCTCAAGAAAGACACGATGAGGCTGCTTTTGAAACAGTTGACAAAAGGAAAGAAGATGTCTTCCGAGGTCGAGAAAGTAATTCTTAAATTGTCCGCGGGAAATCCTTTCTATCTCGAGCAGTATTTCAGGTTCGTATTCACTGACGGGATGGTTGTTGAAAAAGACACGGTTCTTGAAAAGACCAAAAAGTACAAGAAGAAGAATATACCGGCCGATATAAAAGATATTGTTAAGATGAACCTTTCCAGACTGACTCCTAAACAGCTTGAAACACTGCAGGCCGCATCTGTTATAGGAGTAAAATTCGATCATACGATCGTAAAGAAATATTATCCCGAATTTCAGTTAAAAGAACTTGAGAACATTTTTGAAAGCAATTTCATAAAACCCTACCATCTTGAGAATCATTACACTTTCTCACATCCTATAGTCCAGGATGTGCTGTATTCTTCAGCTCCTGATGACAAAAAGAAGTTATGGCACAGAGGAGTTGCTCAGCTTCTTGAAGAGACAAAAGAAAAGTCAAAACTCACTCATTCCAGCTGGCTGGGTCATCATTATTATTATTCGGGAGATCATCCCAAAGCCGTCAGCTATCTGAAGGAATCTTATTTTGCCGCTTTGGAGAAGAATTTTATCGAGAGCGCCTATCAGGACCTGCAGAAGCTTATTTCATACACTACTGATCCTGTCGAAAAAGACAGGCTCGTACTTGAAGAGATAAAGATACTCTACGGAATGAATGAGCAGATCAAGGCCAGAAAGACAACATATCCTCTTCTGGCTAAATACGAAAGATCGAAGGATCACGATTTCTACTTTGATATCATA
>DAIMKZ010000008.1:0-37987 GCA_036721445.1 Candidatus Delongbacteria bacterium | reverse complement strand
AGGATGCATTTTGGGACAAATCTGGAAATATATTTTACTCAAAACAGAAAGTGTCTGATCTTACATCTCAGAATAAGGCAGTAGTTCTATATTTTTTTGAAGCTTGTTTCTCCTGAAGCGGTATTGGAGTCCTGCCGGAGGCAGGATATTTACAGAAAGCTATAAATCTGCAAGAAAATTCAAATGAACTTTACGCTGTTGGAGCATCATCCAACATTAATACTTATGAGGACCTTTTGAGATTCAGGACCTCCAACAATATTTATTACAATATGGCTATAACTGAAGAACTCGGTTTCAGATATATGTCGAATTTCTTTTATAATTTCAATTTCATCGGAAAGAATAACAACATAATAGGTGTTCTTGACAATTTCGCAACTGCCGAAGAAATCGACATAATGATCAAGAGAACAATTGCGTCATTCCACGATCTCTACCTAAGAAATGGAAACGACAAAATCCTATTAACAGGATCATCTGAAGTAATTGATCTGAAAGATTATTTTCAATACAAAGACCTGTCTGATATTGAATTTTCTATAAGGGATATTTCCAATAATTATATTCTGGAACCGGAGATAACCGGCGAAAAACTAATACTCAGTCCGACTTCAGTAAGAGGCTTTTCTTTCGTTAAAGTAATCGCAAAAATACCCGATAGAGATATTTTCGTTGAAACAGTTCTTGAAGTTATAAACAGTACCGAACTTTATGAGGATTTTGAAATAGCTGACATCGGAAACTCAAAGATAAACTGGATTCACGCAGGAGACGCTCAATGGTCGGTGACAGAAGGTCAGTCATATACGGGAGTCCGTTCCCTCCGTTCAGGAGACGTAGGTCCCAATCAGGAATCTGAGATCAGTATCGAACTCGATCTTCTGGAACCCGGAACCCTGATTTTCGCATATAAAACATCTTTAAGACCTTATTATGATAAATTGAATTTTTATATTGATGATCTAAATATTTCTGAGACTGAATCAGCTGATCTTTGGACGGGTAATAACGACTGGAGGCTGATGTCTTATAACATTCGAGCAGGAAAACGATCATTGAGATGGGTATACAACCGTACCTCTACTACCATTTATTATTATGACTATACAGCCTGGATCGATATGGTCGTAATTCCTGATAAACTAAATTATTCATCTGGCATTAACAGTGAGGCTAATCTAATAAACAATACTTCTTTAACAGCATATCCGAATCCTTTCAATCCTAACACTACGATTACTTTCCAAATGCCTGACAGGGAAAACGCCGAACTGCTTATTTTTGATATCAGGGGAAGGCAGGTCGTCGAGGTCTTTAAAGGTCAGCTTGATAAAGGAATGCACTCCTTAGAATTTGACGGCAGCAGGCTTTCAAGCGGAGTATATTATTCAGTTTTAAGATATGGAAATGAGTTCGTAACCAATAAACTGATCCTGGCGAAATAGTATTTAACCGCAATATTCACCGAATTTCATTCCTATATCACGATATAATTCGAACAGTTTTTCTATACTCTCGATCTCAGCCCACTCATCAGCTCTGTGAGAGTTCCAGCCGACCGGACCGAGAACCAGCACGGGTGTTTCGGGCTTGTAACGCCTGAAAACATTCTCGTCTGCGACTGAGTATCCCATATTATAATTCCTGAATTTACCGATATTGCCAATACATCTTCTTACGAAAACCGTAAACGGATGATCTGCCGGTGTCAGATACGCCTCGCTGTAGGGAGTCGGTCTCTTTTTGAGCTTCAGTTTCATCCTTTTTTCTACGCCTTCTACGATGACGGGCTTTAATATCTTAGATTTGTACAGTGAATCAATAAAGTCCTTCAGCTTTTTTCTTATATTACTGATGGCCATATTCGGAGTAAAAGTACAGTCTATAACGACCCTGCCCCAAGACGGAATTGACAGGCTTTCTTTACCGCAGTCTATCTTTGAAATATAAAGCGAACCTTCAATTATGTTCGAGGCTTGGATATCAGGAACTTCTTTTGTGTTGAAAATAAAAATATCCCTGTAATTCTTTCTGAAATTCTCGAACTCAACAGCGAACTTTGATGCTTCAACTGCAGCGCTGATAAAAGACGGATCGTTCGATATCGCTCCGTGCCCGCCAGTACCATAAACATCTGTCTCGAATTCGCATCTGCCGAGCCTTCCGATCCCGATAGTTTCGTGACCGAAGAATCTGTTCGGTCCGTCACCGATCTCGGGTACTACTATAGCTTTTACATCATCCATAAAACTGCTTTGAGCCAGCACATTCGCGCCGGCAGAATAATATTCTTCGTCTATGCCGAAAGCGACCTTGATCTTGTATCCTTCAGGGATCGTATCCCTGAACGCAAGACAGATAACAGCAAGCCCGGTCTTCATGTCGTTAGAGCCAAGCCCAAACAGCGCTTTTCGTTTTTTCCCCTGAAACTCAACTGTGCCTTCTCTCGGAGTAAGTGCCGACTTCAGGCTTAGCCACGGTTCAGAAGAAACTGTATCCGAGTGACCGTAGAAGAGTATCGAACTTCTACCTTTACCCTTTTCTGCCAGAAGATTAAAATGCCTAACTCCTCTCTTATCCTCAAAAACGAACTGTTTCTCAACTTTGAAACCTGCTTCTTTGAGTTTTGATTCGAGAAATCTGTTTATCTCAGCATCTCTTGAGCCCTGAAAATACATTCCGTTCTTTTTTACAATTTCGAACGGATTTCGGGAATCAATTTTAATAAGCTCTTTTACAAGTTCCACTACTTCGTTTTCTTTCATGATCAGACCTTAAAAATATTTATTGATGTATTATATAAAAAAACTCATTGTTTAAACAGTAAAATTTAGTTTTATTTTCAGACCGGAAACAGGAGCCCGAAATTGAATAAAGCTGAAAATACAGAAACAAAAAAAAAGAAGTTCGACCTTCCTGTCGTACTCACCGTTTCCTTCTCGCATCTCGTAGCTGACATGTACTCCGCCTTTCTTGCGCCTGTACTACCGCTTCTCATATCAGGTTTGGGAATAACCAAGTTCCAGGCCGGACTTCTGGATTTCGCAAGAAAAATACCTTCACTTTTAAATCCCCTTTTCGGAATGATCGCCGACAGGCTTGATGCGAAATACTTCCTGATACTCGGGTGTATCATAATCACGGTCTCTATGAGCCTTCTGGGAGCTGTAAATGACTTCTCAACACTTTTCATCCTTATATTTATTGCCGGGCTTGGAACGAGTATTTACCATGTTCCCGGTCCTGTGATCATTAAAAAAGTCGCTACAGAAAGACTAGGATTGGGATTGAGCTTCTACATGCTCGGCGGTGAATTCGCCAGATTCCTCGGCCCTTTAGTTATTTTAAGCGCAATTAGTTTATGGACGTTCGAAGGAAGCTGGAAGATCATGCCGCTCGGACTGGCGGTTGCCGTGTTTCTGTATTTTAAGGTCCGAAAGATCTCAGTGCATAAAAAAAACGAGAACGGTAATGCAAAGCTGAAAGATTACAGGAAGTATCTGAGATTTTTTGTGATTATAACAGGTATTGTTATCTTTAGATCAGGGATGCACTCTGCGCTGACCCTTTATCTGCCTACATACATGAACTTTAAAGGTAATTCCCTGTGGCTTTCAGGGATCTCTCTCTCGGTTCTCCAGTTCGCCGGAGCTGCGGGAACTTTTACTATCGGGATACTTTCGGACAAATTTGGAAGAAAAAAAACACTGCTACTGCTTTCATTGCTCAATCCGTTACTCATGTTCGCTTTCATATTCTCGTCAGGATTCTTCGTATTCCCCGTTCTGGCTTTGAGCGGATTTATACTCCTCGGCAGCAATCCGATAATTCTCGCTCTCGTTCAGGAAAGAGATACCGAAAATCTGTCGTTTCTGAACGGAACTTACATGACGATCAGTTTTGTCGGAAGTTCAGCCATGGTCCTTACAGTAGGACTCTTATCGGATGTATTCGGCCTTGACACAACTTACATTATCACTGCATTTCTTGCCGTTGCAGTCATACCTTTCGTGTTCATGTTAAAAGAAACAAAGGCCGCATAAAGCAGCCTTTGTTCAATATATTATCCGGAAATTATTTTATGAGAAGCATTTTTCTTGTCATCGCTGTTCCGTCAGTCTCGAGTGTATAGTAGTAAACTCCCGAATTGAACCTGCTTCCGTCAAAGTCAACTGCATGGATTCCGGCCAGTCTTGAACCGTTAACAAGTTCTGCGACCTTCTGACCTGAAATATTATAAACATTAAGTTTTACATCTGCTGTTCTTGCCATTGCGAACCGGATCTGAGTAACTGGATTGAACGGATTAGGATAATTCTGATACAGATCAGCTCCGGACGGCAGAATTCCGGATTCTTCCTCGATCCCCGTAGAAATACCGGTGGCAAGAATGTTGTCAACCCATGCACAGTTACTTCCGTTGTCAATACTTGCGTCCCTTACAAATTCCCATTTGAATTCATGCAGACCTGAGGTTACTTCGAACTCGAATTTCAGCCAGTCGGATATACCGCTCCAGTTTTTCTTAAAGGCGCCGTCGATGTAGAAACTCAGCTTATCGTAACCGGATTCGGAAGATACTTTTCTGAAGAATGAGATCTTTCCGTCAACAACGAAATCGAAGCTTACTGTCATTATGGATCTCTGGGAATGTCCGACCGATCCAGAATTTGCAGAATACGACCCTTCGTAAAATTCTGCAGTATCGATCACCCAGTTAACATCACCTGAATGTACCCATTCGTTGGCAAAAAAGTCTCCCGTTTCAAAGCCGTCTGTAAGACCTACAACTTCGTCATAACTGTAAACCGCGGAGTAGTCCGAAGCCGAATTAACAGAAAGTTCATACATAACATAAGATGAATTAGGTATTGCTTCCCCATATGAGCACTCAAAGGCAACTTCAGAGACCGATCCCGGCTCTATCCTATCTATATGAACACTGCCTGTAAGCCCCACATCAAATGAAGTTGTCTGAAAAAGATCCGCTGTAAGGTCCGTAATCGGGGCATGACCTGTATTTTCAATATTAAATGTAACTGTCCTTGTGATCCCCTGTAAAGCTGTAGGCGTGCTGAAAATATGAGTGATCTCAAGCTCAGGTGATCCTACTGTAAGATATATATTCGACCTGTAAGTTCTTTTCGAATAAGAATCCGTTATATCCGCATAAAAAAGTATCCTCTCCTGATCCGGTGTCATTGCAGATATCTCGAAAGAGATACTGTCTGCCGAAACCGATCCGCCAGACTCTATTATCAAAGCATCAGAATTGTATTCGTCATTTATCATAGTTATATACGGACTTTCAGTTGAGACCTTCATACTTATGCTCTCGCTGCTCTGCAGACCTATATTCTTAACAGTCAGCAGCGCGTTTGATATTTCACCGCTAAAATTAGTGCTGAATGAATAATCATCTACCTTGAGCCACGGACCCTCAGGAGCCTGCACAGAAACCGGGACCTGTATGGTTTCAAGGTTAAAACCGGACACTGTAATTATCACCTCGCCATCAACGAAAGGATGAGCAACAGTCACTTCGCCGTTAGCATCAGTTACACCGGAGAATGAAATCTCTCCCTGAAAAAGAGACACGACTGCACCTTCGACCGGATCTCCGGAAGAAACAACTCTTGTAGAATAAAGTTCAGGGAATACGAATTGGTTAGTATTCTCAATAAGCTTTGGGGCATCGGTCCTTATCTGCAGAGAAGCGTCTCCGAAAACCGTCCAAGTTTTTATTGTATTCTGAGTTTCACTGTCGGCGCTTTGAGCCAGCATCAGAACACATCCGTTCATCGCAACAGATCCGAAAGTAGTACGCTGATCTGCCGAAACCGTTGATGTTCCGTTTCCGGGATTAGAAGAATAATCATACCCGCCTGTGAGTATATCGTTCATATAATCCTGACCCCTCATAGGCGGCACCCACGGCTGGTTGATAGTTGACATCAGTGCTGCAGCGGCTCCTCCGCCTGATTTTCTGAGCCACGCTTCCGCAAAGCAGGTCCCCGAGTGAAAAGCGCCGTTAACACACGCTACAGAGAATATTACCGGAAGCTTAGAGCCGTTAGTCGAACTGTTCACGTTAGTATTGCTGTATCCCGAGGTTCCCCAAGAAGTGTTAGACCCGTGACCGCAATAATTAATAATGCTCAGACCCGAATTGATATAACTTGCAACTGTAGCGGCAGTAGGATTCCCGTAAGCTTCGTTAACTGTGTTATAAGTGAACGGTATCAGTTTGTTCTCTTTGATCACGTCAATATGCTCATAATCAATTTCGCCGTCATCACCTATTCCTTCACCCTCAGGAGATCCAATGCCGAGACCTGATTTGTACCAAGTGCCTGAAATCTCCGGAGCTTTTTCATATGATATAGTCTTATCTACCTGGGTCGTAACATCAGCAGCTGATTCCGCTGAGAAGCGTCCGATAATTAGTTCCGGGTATAAATCTGTCCCGGAAACGCATCCGAGCATCGGGTCAGTAGGTGAACTGTCGGGTCCGAGATCTGATCTTATATCCGCCCAGTCGCCAACGAGCTGAACATAGAGAATATCGGGGTTCAGCTGATACTCCTGCAGAATTACAGCTTTTACATTTGTTCCTGTATCGACCGTAATACTCTTTACATCGAATCCTTTCTGCCTTTTCCATTCTATGTAAGGCCTGATCGCTTCCGTGTCTCTTGAAGTACTTATAACAAGGATGTCTCCAAGTTCCGAAAGCTGGTGGGCAAATTTCTGTTCATTATAATTAATGTATAATGAGCTGTACATATTATTCATTGCGGGATCGATCTTTTCGGATCTTATGTTTAACGGATTTGTGGAGGATAAAATATCTTGAGCAAGTTTCACACTAAGTTTTTTGTATATTCTTACAATTCTTTTAGCCGCGTTATATCTGACAGGGTAAGCATAAACGCTGACTCCTCTGGTATCTCTGAATATGAATGGTTCGGTGATGTCGGCTGATGAAAGAGGATACATCAAGTCTGTCAGAGACTCAGGATCGGTTTCGTAAGGTACTGATGCCGGGTCCTGATTTCTGTATATCGTTCCTCTTGAAGGCAGAAGCGGATATTCCAGTTCGATCTCTTCATAGTCACCTTCAACTGACGAAATAATAATATCATAAAGATCATCTACCTGAACTGATGCGCTTAAAACAGGCAGTTCCGCAAAACCTTTTTGGGCAGTTGTCACTCCGCCGGAAAATGCGATCCGAGTGAAAAACTGTCCGTCGACCTCTACTGTCTCTGTATTTATCTTGTCAAAACTGAAATTGATCTCTGAGAGTGTTTCAGATATTTCAGAATACTCCTTACTGTAATTTTCTGCGGCCGCAAAAAATGATATTCCTGACATCAGTAGAACCGCCGGGATCAGATTTACAAACAGTTTATTCATCAAATTCTCCATATTTTTGCCTAAAACTACTTTAATAAAACCTCTAAGTCAATGCTAAAAGTCATCTTAAAAATAATAAAAGATAAATTTCTTGACTTAGAAAAACGCAGGATTTATATTTCAGTCGTTTTTAAAACAAACAATCAAGGAGATAAAAATGTCGGTAGAACAAAGGGTAAAAGAAATTATCATGGACGAACTTGGAGTTGAGGAAGCAGCTGTAGTTCCGGGAGCATCTTTCATAAACGATCTTGGAGCAGATTCTCTCGCAACTGTAGAGCTTGTTATGAAATTCGAGGACGAGTTCGACATCAAAATAGAAGAGGAAGACGCTGAAAAGATAACGACCGTAGGTTCTGCAATTGAATTTATCAAAAAACAGCTCGGCGAGTAATCGTTGATATAAATAGACATAAAATAAGGGAATTGAATTCCCTTATTTTTTATCATGTAAAACTAAAACGGGTTGAGAGATATGAAACGAAGAGTGGTTGTGACCGGAATGGGGGTTTTTACTCAGACAGGCAAGAATGTCGAGGAGTTTTACGATAATCTCCTGAACGGGGTTTCCGGAATATCTAAAATTGAAAGATTTGATCCTTCCGAACTGTCTGTTCAGATAGCCGGGGAGATAAAGAACTACGATCCTGAGACTTATTTTGAAAGAAACGAGGCAAAAAGGCTTGACAGATTCACTCAATATGCTTTGATCGCCGCTGAAGGAGCAATAAAAGATTCCGGTCTGGACCTGGATTCTGTTGACAGGAACAGATTTGCAGTATTAACGGCATCAGGAATAGGAGGAATGGAAACATGGCAGGCGAATTATAAAGTACTTCTGGAAAAAGGTCCCAGGAGGGTCAGCCCTCTGTTCATTCCAATGATGATCTCCGATATTGCGGCCGGAAGAATTTCCATGAAATGGGATCTTAAAGGACCGAACTATTCACTTACTTCCGCCTGCGCATCATCGGGTCACGCGATCGGAACGGCATTCAGAACTATCCAGTATGGCGACGCTGACTTTGCTGTCTGCGGAGGCGCTGAAGCTGTAATAACCGATTTGGCGATCGCAGGTTTTGCGAATATGAAAGCTCTATCTTCGAGGAACGATGATCCTGTTCATGCAAGCAGACCTTTTGATAAAGACAGGGACGGGTTTGTTATGGGAGAAGGTGCAGGTATGCTCATCCTGGAAGAATACGAACATGCTGTTAAAAGAGGCGCCAGAATATATGCAGAACTGGCCGGGATAGGTTTCTCCGGAGATGCTAAAGATATCGTAGCGCCCGATCCTGAAGGCAACGGCGCAAAAAGGGCTATGCTTTCGGCTGTTGCCGATGCCGGACTAAAACCTGAAGATATTGACCACATAAACACACACGGAACCGCAACGCCTACAGGCGATTACGCTGAGACCGTCGGAATAAAAAAAGCATTCGGAGAACACGCTTACAAGATCGCGATAAATTCCACAAAATCAATGACAGGTCATCTTCTCGGAGCGGCAGGAGCGGTAGAACTTATAGGAACGATAAAAGCGGTCCAGACAGACACCGTTCATCCGACAATTAATCTGGATAATCCCGATCTGCCGGTATGCGATCTTGACTATACACCTCACAAGTTCGCAAAAAGAACTGTCAGATACGCCATCAGCAATACATTCGGTTTCGGCGGCCACAACGCTTCAATACTCATAAAAAAGTTTGAAGGATAAAATTGCTGCGTGATTTTTTCTTAAAACTATTCTCCAGAGATCTGAATATACCTCAGAAGCTCCTTGAAAACATCAGGGAGCTTGAGGATATTATTTCATACAGGTTCATAGATAAACAGCTGCTGATCCAGGCGCTGACGCACAGATCTTATACTTCAAAACACGGGAACGGTCATAGAGCCGATTCCAATGAAAGGCTTGAATTCTTGGGAGATTCTGTTCTTAATTTTATCACAGGGAAATTCTTCTTCAAGAGATTTCCCGAGATGCAGGAGGGTCAGCTAACTAAAATGAGATCCGTACTGGTCTCCGGAGAAAATCTGAGCAATACAGCAAAAGAGATAGATCTGGGTAAGTTCATTCTTCTGAGCGAATTCGAAGAAAGATCAGGAGGAAGGGAAAAAAACTCGATCCTTGAAGACTGTATGGAAGCCCTGATAGGAGCGATATATCTGGACGGAGGAATAGAAAAAGCCGAAAAGGTGATCGAACTGATGATCCTGTCTAACGACGCTGACAATTACTCCGACATGAAGTTCTCGAACTTCAAATCAGAGCTTCTCGAACTTGTTCAGTCTTACGGGTACCCTCCTCCAAGATATGAAACAGTAAATACTGAAGGTCCTGAACATGACAAGATATTTACTGTAAATGTTATTATAAATGAAAGAGTCATCGCGAGCGGAATATCTAATTCAAAAAAGAAAGCTGAGCAGGAAGCCAGCGCAAAAGCACTCGAAATGATATCGGATAACTCCGGATTATTAGAAAGTATTAAAGATGTTGTACAGGATACTTAAGGTTTGTTTTTAATAAACAAAAAAGGCGGTCGGGACCGCCTTTTTTTGTGTTACTTAACGCTGTCAACGAGTTTTTTGAATCCTTCTGGATCTTCAACCGCCATAGATGCAAGAACTTTCCTGTCCAGATCAATATTCTTAAGAGATAGCTTGTGCATAAATTCGGAATACGACAGTCCGTTAAGCCTTGCCGCCGCGTTGATCCTGATTATCCACAGTTCTCTGAATTTTCTTTTTTTGACTTTTCTGTCCCTATAGGCGTACTGACCCGCCTTCTTGGTCGCGTCGTAAGCGGATTCTATCAGCTTACTCCGTCTTCCCCAATAACCTTTGGCGGCCTTTAAGACCTTTTTCCTGCGGTTACGGGAGGCTACTCTTGTGTTAGCTCTTGGCATTTTAGCTCCTTTGTTTCAGCAGTTTATTAACTGCCTTTTATTAATTGTCTTGCTTTTACGGAATCAACTGCTGCCAGGATTCCTCCTCTTCTGAGTTTTCTTTTCCTTTTAGCAGACCTGTTGGTCAGAAGGTGACTTGTGAAAGCGGAACCGATCTTAACTTTCCCGCTTGAAGTAAGTCTCATCCTTTTCCTGGCTGCCCTGTGTGACTTGATCTTTGGCATTTGCGTTACTCCTTACCCGTTTTTTCTGCGTTATTTTTTGGTGATTATCATTGAAATTCTTCTGTTACCTTCCTGTTCTATCTCTTTGTCTATTTTTGCGATATCTTCAATGAACCCGAAGAAAGTTTTCAACAGCTCCATACCCATCTCCCTGTGGGCGATCTCCCTGCCCCTGTACTGCAGGAAAACTTTGACCTTATTGCCTTCCTCCAGAAATTCTCTCGCTTTCTTTGACTTGATCTCGATGTCATGGTCGTCGATATTGACAGACATTATCCTGATGGTTTTAAGAGAAACCGTATGCTGCTTCTTTTTACTCTCCTTTTCCTTCTTCTGCTGCTCATACCGGAATTTACCGTAATCTATGATCTTACAGACAGGCGGTTTTGCTGTCGGAGCTATTTCAACAAGGTCCAGACTTTTGGATGCAGCAATCTCATTTGCCTCTTTAGAACTGACTATCCCAAGCTGTTCCCCGTTCTCGTCTATCAGTCTCACTTTCTCGTGAGTTATCATCTCATTAATGTTGAGATCATTTTCATCTTTCTTTTTAAAAGCGAAGCCTTTTTTAATACCGCACCTCTTCAGTTAGTTTATATTTCAATTTTGTAACCTTCAGGAAGTATTCTTTTTCCCGCCTCATTTCGGATTTTCTCTATGAAGTCGGAAAGTGAGAATTCGCCTATATTGCCTTTTTTATGCTGCCTGACAGTAAAGGCACCTGTATCTTTTTCTTTTTCTCCGATCACGAGCATATACGGAACTTTCTTGACGCCTTCCGCTTCTCTGATCTTGTATCCGATCTTTTCACTCCTTTCATCGAACTCTACTCTGAATCCGGCTTCAGTAAGCTTATTTCTAACCTCAGAAGCAAAATCATTGAATCTTTCGCTGACCGGCATTATAATTACCTGAACCGGGGCAAGCCATAACGGGAAGAAACCGCCGAAATGCTCGAGAATTATTCCAAGGAACCTTTCGATCGATCCGTAAAGCGCTCTGTGGATCATTATAACCCTTTTCTTATCCGAATTTTCATCGACGTAGGTCAGGTCAAATCTTTCGGGCAGGTTCATGTCAAGCTGTACAGTACCGCACTGCCATGCCTTTCCTAGAGCGTTTTTAACGTAAATATCTATTTTCGGGCCGTAGAACGCCGCATCGCCTTCGTTCACAACGTAAGGCATACCGTATTCGTCAAGAGCCGCTTTGAGTCCGTTCGTAGCCACTTCCCAGTTCTCGAGATCACCTATGTATTTATCACCTCTTGTCGAGAGCGCAAGAGAATACTCAAGTCCGAAAGTCCTGTATATCCTGTCGGTCAGCCTTATTACTCCAAGAATCTCCTGTTTTATCTGTGAAGGGGTCATGAATATATGGGCATCATCCTGAGTAAAAGCCATGACCCTGAACAGGCCTGTAAGTGCACCGGAAAACTCTTTTCTGTGCACATGACCCAGCTCGGAAATACGCATCGGTAATTCCCTGTATGAATGAAGTCCGGCTTTATACCAGAGCATTCCGCCCGGGCAGTTCATCGGCTTGACCGCGAATTCAGTTCCCTCGGTCTCGGTGGTGAACATGTTCTCTTTGTAGTTGAACCAGTGTCCCGAAGTCTCCCAAAGGGTCTTGCTCATGAGCTGCGGGGTCTGTATCTCTTTATATCCGTCAATGTTATGCTCGTATCTCCAGTAATCAATCAGAAGCTGCTTTACTATCATCCCGTTGTGGTGATAAAAAGGCATTCCGGGCGCTTCCGGATGGAAACTGAACAGATCAAGTTCCCTTCCGATCCTTCTGTGGTCTCTCTTTTCAGCCTCTTCCCTGACTTTTAAGAAAAAATCCATTTCTTCCTGGGTCGGAAAGCTGATCCCGTATATCCTCTGCAGCATCGCGTTCTTTGAATCGCCTCTCCAGTACGCGCCGGAACTTGAGAGTACTTTGAATTTCTTCACCGACCCCGTGCCCATCAGGTGCGGTCCGCGGCAAAGGTCTGTGAATTCGCCGTTAGTGTACATGGAGATTGTTTCACCTTCAGGCAGAGCTTCTATCAGCTCGACCTTGTATATCTCATTCTTCGAACTGAAAAAATCGAGCGCTTCATTTCTGCTCACGACCTTCCTTTCGAATTTCTGATTTTCCTTTATGATCTTCTGAACTTCTTTTTCTACTTTTTCCAATTCGTCGTCAGTGAAAGGCTCATGCTCGAAATCGTAATAAAAACCCTGCTCTATGGACGGACCTATCGCGACCTTTGTTCCCGGAAAGAGCCTTACTACCGCCTGAGCCATTATGTGGGATGTTGAATGCCAGTAAACATCCTTACCTTCCGGATCGGAGAACTTTATGAATTTTACAGAGCAGTCCGATTCAAGTACTGAACCCAGGTCTTTTAATTTACCGTCTATCTGAACCGCGATCACTTCTTTTGCCAAAGAAGGACTTATACTCTTCGCTACTTCAATAGCAAGAGTTCCTTCAGCGTATTCCTTTACATTCCCGTCGGGGAATTTTACTTTGATCATTTTCTTCCTCTAGCCGGGCATTCCATATGCCCTTATAGTTTACAAAAGCCTGATAATATAGTCAATATCATCTTTTATGTCAAGATAAATCATCGGTTTTGGCAGGTCGTTTTTCAAAGAAAATAAAGTGTATGAAAAGAAAGACCATTCCAGCCGTTATGAACGAATCCGCAAGATTAAATACCGGCCACCTCTGCATAATGAAGTCAGGAAAATCACAATCAATAAAATCGATCACTCTTCCGGTACTTATCCTGTCGATCAGATTGCCTGCCGCTCCGCCGAGGATCAGACTGAGAGCCCATAACTCCGTTCTTTTGCTGATATCGCTGCTGAAGATCAGATATATGAGTACCAGTGATGCGATCACCGAGACAGTGGAAAGAATATACCTCCCTCCAAGATCTATGCTGAAGGCGATCCCCTCATTGTATGCCAGAGTGAATCTGGCGAAACTGTCGCCCAGAGCCCTGACAGAATTTCCTTCGACACCGGAAAGATAATCTTCAAAATAGTTCTTGGATATTCTGTCTGCAATCACTATAAATGCTGAAACGCCGATGAATGCAGCTCTCTGCCTTAACAGTTTAAAAAAACGGTTCATTCTCTGATCTTTAATCTTTTCTCTCTTTGTTGTTCTTGCAGTCAAAGCACAGAGTAGCATGCGGCACTATCTTAAGCCTTTTTTTATCGATGAGTTTCCCGCATGACCTGCACACTCCGTAGGTACCGGCCTCTATTCTTTTCAAAGCTCCTTCAAGGTTCGTAATGAATTTTCCCTCTCTCTGAGCTATGTAGAAATCAAGCTCCCTGGCCTGATGCTCCGTACCGAGCTCTTCAGTGTGTGTTTCTCCCGTCTGCTCTGTGATCGATTCTGAATTGTTCGAGATGTTGTGGTCGATTATCTCCTTTGTCTCCTCGATCTGCTCGAGAATGATCTTTTTGAAGACTTCCAGCTCAGGTTTGCTATATTTCATTTTTTCGGCCATAGTAGCTCCTTTGTTTCTGTTTATCTTAGATTATTCTGCTTTTTCGATCTTAAGCCGGCAGGACAGACCGTTTATATCAAGTTCTGACGCACCGGCTTTTATATTATCATCTTTATCTATCCTGACGCTCAGGGTTTCAGACGCTATGTAATCTTTCTGCTTCACTATAGCATCACTCAGTTCGTCACCGGCATAGAATCTTACGTTTATCCGGTCGGATATCTCGAATCCGCTGTCCTTTCTCATGTTCTGTATCCTGTTTATCAGCTCTCTGGCATGACATTCGTCCAGCAGTTCAGGTGTTATTGTCGCGTCGAGAGATACGGTTATGTCGCCTTCCGACGCCGAGAATATGCCGGGCTTGGATTCGTGCTGAACTGTCAGGTCCTCAAGAGTTATGTTCTCGCCCTCAAGAACTGCAGTCCCGCCCTGCTCTATAGCTCTTATATCCTTTAGCGGGAGAGCGCCTATGGCAGCAGCTATGTTCTTGACTTTCGATCCGAATTTTTTTCCCAGAACTCTGAAATTCGGCTTTGCCGTTATTCTTGCAAGTTCCTCTTCGTTCTCTATCACAACGACTTCTTTAACGTTCAGCTCGTCCTGTATAAGCTCGCAGTATTCTTTTACGGCCGACTGAGTTACGTCTCTGTTAGCTACTACCGTAAAAGTCGAAAGAGGCTGTCTTATTTTTATGTTCTTCTCGTTCCTGAGAACTCTGCCGAGCCTTACCGCGGTTTCAACGAAGGACATTTTTTCTTCCAGCTCGACATCTATGAACCTTTCGTCAACTTCGGGATAGTCCCTGAGGTGTACCGAAGGCGCAGAGTTCGGGAAGGCTGTCAGTTCGAGGTTCTGATAGAGTTCCTCAGCCACAAAAGGCATCACCGGAGCTATAAGTTTCGTCAGTATCGAAAGCACTTCATACAGTGTCTCGTACGCATGAAGCTTGTCCTGATCGTTCTCACTTTTCCAGAATCTTCTCCTGGACCTTCTTATATACCAGTTCGTAAGATTGTCTATGAACCCGACCATAGCGGGAAGAACATTGTAGAGCTTGTACGCAGACATCTGTTCGTTGACCTCTTTTGTTAGACTCTGCAGATACGACATTATCCATCTGTCGAGATCGTTGGTAAGGTCTTCCGGCTTAAAATATTCGGCCTGAGGTTTCCAGTTGTCTATGTTCGCGTAAGTAACCAGGAAGCTGTAGCTGTTCCAGAGCGGCAGCATAACCTTTTTTATAACGTCCATTATTCCCGATTCAGAGAATCTGAGGTTCTCCGCCCTTACCGCAGGAGAGTTTATCAGGTACATCCTCATCGCGTCAGCGCCGTATTTGTCGAGTATCTCGGTCACAGGCGGATAATTCTTCTTGGACTTCGACATTTTACTACCGTCCTCCGCGAGCACAGTACCGTTCACTATAACGTTGAGGAAAGCCGGCTTATTGAACAATGCAGTCGATATTACGAGCAGCTTGTTGAACCAGCCTCTCGTCTGATCTATACCTTCAGCTATAAAATCGCAAGGGAAGTTGCCGTCGAACCTTTCCTTGTTCTCGAACGGATAGTGGTTCTGCGCGTAAGGCATCGAGCCCGATTCGAACCAGCAGTCGAGGACTTCCGAAGTCCTTCTCATCACTCCGCCGCATGAGCATTTCATTGTCATCGGATCAACGAAGTGCTTGTGTATGTCGGTTATCTCGGATATACCCGTTCTGTCCTTGAGTTCCTGCACCGACCCTATGCACTCTGCCTTACCGCACTCTTCGCATATCCAGACGGGAAGCGGAGCGCCCCAGTACCTGTTCCTGGATATATGCCATTCGGGCATCTGCTCCAAAAGGTTGCCGAACCTTCCGTATTTTATGTTATCGGGCACCCAGTTTATCTGCTCGTTGTTGTTTATCATGTCCTTCTTTATGGACTCGACCTCTATCACCCAGCTGTCCGTGGCTTTCTGTATCAGACCCGTATCGCATCTCCAGCAGTGCGGGTAGCTGTGCTGTACTGTGTCGTGCTTTATTACTTTCCCGGCTGCCTTGAGGTCCTTCATGATCTGCTTGTCGGCGACCTTTATATTTATACCTTCGTAATCGGGTACTTCAGAATTGAATCTGCCCATATCGTCTATTGGGTTCAGCACAGGTATGTTGTACTTTTTGCCTGCCTCGAAGTCCTCCTGACCGAAAGCGGGAGCCTGATGTACTATGCCCGTTCCGTCCTCTGTCGAGACATAGTCAGCTTCTATCACGGTGTGTATGTGCTCGTCCGAGTCTTTGTAATAATCGAAAAGCGGTTCATACCTGAGTCCTACAAGTTCCGTACCCTTAACGGTCTTTACAACCTCAAAAGTGCCTTCCTTGAAATAATGGGATACTCTGTCCGAAGCCATGACCAGAACTTTTCCGTCCTCATTGTTTTTCACGAACGAGTATTCTATGCTGTTTTTTACAGCCAGAGCCGCGTTCGAAGGCAGTGTCCAGGGTGTGGTCGTCCACGCGGTCAGCCAGAGGTTATCTTCGCTTTTGACCTTGAATATCACGGTAACTGAAGGATCCTGAACGTCTTTGTACTCAAGACTTGCCTCGTGTTTAGACAGCGGAGTGGAACATCTTGTACAGAAGTGGTTGACCCTGTAGCCTTTTTTGACCAGTCCCCTGTCCCATATTGTCCTGAACACCCACCAGACGGATTCCATGTACTCTATATCCATGGTCTTGTAGTCGTTTACGAAATCGACCCACCTTCCGGTCCTGTCGATTATCTTTTCCCATTCGTCGACATATTTCAATACTATGCCTCTGCAGGCTTCGTTGAATTTATCTATCCCGAAGTCCTCTATGTCCTTCTTGGACTCGAAATTAAGTTCTTTTTCCACTTCGTATTCTACCGGAAGTCCGTGGCAGTCCCAGCCGAACCTTCTCGATACGTATTTTCCCTTCATAGTCCAGTATCTCGGTATGACGTCCTTTAATGTTCCGCCGACAAGATGTCCATAGTGCGGAAGTCCTGTAGCGAACGGCGGTCCGTCGTAAAAAACATATTCTTTCTGACCTTTTCTCTGGTCTAAAGATTTTTTGAATATATCGTTCTTCTTCCAGAAATCCAGGACTTTTTCTTCTATATCGGGAAAATTTACTTTTGAATTTACGTCTTTGAACATTTTTATCCTCTTTTGTTTTACCTTTCCATTAATTTGAAGCCTTTCGGCCTGTCAGTGATCTTTTTCTCAAGTTTCTCAAGCTCCTTAATGGAAACGATCTCTTTTTCAGAGACCCTGGTACCTCCTATACTCGCTATTTCTCTCACTACTATTCCGCCTGTATTTTTGATCTGATCCATCATATCTTTTATGTTCTTTGAATTCTGGTTCATTTTTCCCTGCTGCCTGATGATGAGGTCCGAAGGGAATCCGGTATTTTTTGCTATGTACATATCCAGATCCATATCCATACCCATTATCTTTGCTTTGGCAGTATATTTTTCTGTGTCCCACGGGCCGATCTTCTTTTTTTCTTCCGTCCGGGTAAGTTTAAAATCCTCTATCTGGGAATCTGAATTGGACATAAGCTCCTCTAGCTCCTTGAAAGTTCTTCTGAAATAAGAGCTGTCGACCGTATTGTAGAACGAAAAGGAGTCGCCGTCTATGTAGCTCATGCTTATCCCGTCCACTGAAACGACTAGATCATCGGATATGTAAGTTTCCTGATAGGTAGTATCTATCGAACCGTTGCCGTCCGCGTCAGCCGCGAGCATCTGCTTAAGATAATAGTTCTTCGAAAATCCCGAAGTAACCGCGGCGATCAGAAAAAGTATCTGTATTTTAGCTTTCAGGCTCATCAATCCCTCCTTGTGCGTATAGTGCCTTGCTTTAATAAAAGTCAGAGAATATATAAAACTTATGTAATAATATCAAGTTAAAAATTCTAAAGTATTTTATTTTATAATCACGAACTTCCCGACGAAATCGTCTTTCTCATCTCACTACCCAGTCGTGAAAATTGTCTGGTGTGATTACGGAAAACTCAGAGTTCTTATAAGTTTTCTTCCATGCTGCGGGAGGTTTGGCGGTCTTCTTGCCCCACTTGAACTCATAGGCGAAGAGTTTTCCTTCTCTCTCCTCGACCCAGTCTATCTCCTGCTGATCGTACGTTCTCCAGAAATAATTATTGACGGTCATTCTGTTCGCGTTCTGGAACTTTATCCTTTCGGATATCGCGTAATTCTCCCACAGCTGTCCTGTATCGTTCCTGAGGCTGAGTTCATTGAAGTTTGCGGCTAGAGTATTTCTTATACCGTTATCGTAAAAATACCATCTGGGGCTTTTTGATATCTCTTTCCGCAGGTTCCTAGAAAATCCTTCCACTTTAAAAATAATGAATACTTTAGACAGAAGATCGATGTACTTTTCGACCGTGTTCTTGCTCATCGAAAGCTGGTTGCCTAATTCGTGATACGAAACCTCCTTCCCGATCTGGAATGCGAGCAGTCTTAATATATTCAGCACTTTGGACGAATTCTTTATGTTCTCGAACGACAGGATATCTTTTAGCAGATATGAACTTACCACTTCGTTCAGATATTCCCTCTTATCGCCCGCATCAGGTATATTGAGAAGTTCGGGATAATTACCGTAAATCAACCTTTGAGCTGTTTTTTCCTTCCTGGCGATATAGTTTTCGGTCTGAGTGAACTCATTCTCAGAGAACGGGAAAAGCGTATAAGAGTATTTCCTTCCTGTCAGCGGTTCGCCCGTAAGGTTCTTTACGTCAAAAGCCGACGATCCGGTCACTATGATCTTCAGACCTTCTATCTCATCTATCATAAGTTTGAGAATGTTCCCGATCTCGGGGATCTTCTGAGCTTCGTCTATTACGAGCAGCCTTTTGCTTCCAAGAAATTTACTGTAGTTCTCGACAGTCCTTCTTTCGAGTTCTATATGCACGTTTATGTTCTCACCGTTCACGAAGAGGTGATCTTCTCCGATATCTTCAAGAATCTGTTTGAGCAGAAATGTCTTTCCGACCCTTCTCGCTCCGAGCAGAACGATGACCTTTCCCTGAACGATCTTGTTCAATATCAGTTCTTTAATATCTCTTTTTATGCTTTGCATTCGGCACCGTCATGATTATTTCGTCTATTCGTTGACATAATTTACAATAATTTTGTCATCGTGTCAACAAAATTCTATTTTATTATCACGAACTTGCCGATGAAATCATCTTTCTTTTTATCCGCATCCTGAACGCAAAACAAGTAAATGCCCGACATAACCGCCTGTCTGTTGTCATTTATAAGATTCCAGTAAGCTCCGTATTTGCCATAATTCCATAAAGTGTTGCTTGAAGCATTTCCGTTATGCCTGATGGTTTTTACAAGATCTCCTGCAAGAGTGTATATTCTGATTATGCACCTTAACGGAAGATTCATGAACACAATTTTTCTGTCTTCTTCAGTCCATTCGTGTATAGTGTTAACATTCTCCCAGCCCATGCTTTCGTAATCAACGTCGCCTCGATACGGATTCGGAACTACCACCACTTCGTCAGAATCCTGAAGCTGAGTCGGAATTATGGATGTTCCGTTGTTAAGAGGACTTGATTTTAAAGGCGGTGTCTCGCTTTTGGCGTCTCCGTGATCTGAAGCGGTCACGGCGATATAGAATTCTTTTGCCATAAGTTTATTTTTCAAAACGAACCTGTAATTCCGGATCAAACCGAGTTCATTTATATAAGTCGAATCGTAAGAAACTGTATAGCTGAACGATCCGGGCAAATCGAAGTTTTCATCCATGCTTCTGTTATCACCGAACGGTACGAGCTGCCATATTTTCCCGTTTACAGTCTTGAACGAAGGATAATCATCAGGATGAGCATTAAGAGTGTCGGCAGGGATCGGGTCGATAAGATATTCACCCAAAGCAGCGACGTTTTCATAAGTGTAGTTAATTTTATCTACGCTGTAGATCTCAACATAATCCTGGGTAAATCTCGTTTGGGAAGTCATTATCTGATATCCTTCAAAATCAATTTTACCCGTAAAAGGATCCTTAAAATGTTCTGATCCCGCTGCTCCTATATTGCCGGATTCTTCAAAGATATCATGCGAAGACCATTCAATGATCACATCATTTTCCAAGTACGATATTTCCAGTTTTGGTGAAGGAGGTGGTGGTGGTGCTGTGAAATCCGGGACACCGTCTCCAGTATCAAGCTCCCCGTTACCGAATCCGTATCTCACCCAGGTCCCTTGCGGAAATACTCCGGCAGGATCAGCATATTTAACCATATACCCGTAACCTTCGCCTGTGCTTTCAGATCCTGTGATACCGAATCCGCCTGAACCGTCTTTATTCCCGAAAGGAAGAAGGTCATCTTCGCTGATAGAAATATATCCGTAAATATCAGTAAGAGGTGACTCGAAGTCCGTCAGTTCATAGTCCCTTTCATTTTCGTCGGGACCGTTATATATTAAAGAAGCCCACCAGCATTCTGAAGCCACATAATCAGCTAAAAGTCCGTCTCTCCCTACATCTTCCCCGTACCATCCGTCTTTTTTTGTTTCTCCCCACTTAGTTACTGGTGTATCCCACATCGGTATATCGTAAAGTCTTTCAGCCCATTTAACGTTATAAAGAGCATCGTACCACCCCTGATCGTATAAAGTGATATCCAGACCGTCGGTAAGATCAACAACAGAACTATCCTGATACCGAGCAGATTGCATAACTGATGTATGAAAATTATCGTTTACAATAAACGCCAAAGTCAGTTTTAGAGAATCGCCGTAAGCGAACTTCCAGACCTTTTTGTTCGTAATAACTGAATCCGCAATCCCGTCCCGATCGTTATCACAAGCAACATCAATCGAACTCTCCATACCCAATGGGCCAAATGATATAATAAATTTAATATCATCCCCATTCGCTATATCATTCATTTCCACTATTGTACCGTCAGCTATATCCTGAGAAAACCCTTCTCCACCTATATCATCTTCCGTTGTCCACCTCTGCCATTTATCAGCCTGTCTGATAGGAGTTCCGTCTACTTGAGAATCCATCCCGAGATAAACTTCTCTGATGGAAGTTTGGTTGTAATCCAGCTCGTTATTTGACATTACCATATATTTGCCTTGATCCCCGATCGGCCGGCCTTCTGTCCTACCGCCAAACATGGGTTGACCGATATCATTTATCAGATTATCGTTGTTAGTATCATCATATCCTTTCTGAAACGGTGTAAGATCATACTGCCAGTCAGAATGTAATCCTGTTTTCCATCTTGGTCCCCAGTCATATGCTTCATTCCATGAATCGGCAATATATGTATTGAACGAATATGTCAGATCGGGATTAGGATTTCTTAGCACACGCACAGTTGCGATGCCTATAGCACCATCTAATGCACTTCCTTGACTCAATTCGATCATATCGCCATTTTCCTGATTGTAATAATATGGACGACCGTCATTATCTGCAACCCAGGCCAGATTTAATTTTATAGCCTCTGACTGACCTGTTGCAGGATCTAAGTAACCGCTCCAATTTTCTATAAAACCTCCGATATCATCCTGAGCAATCTCTCCTGAAGAATAGTCAGGAAGATAACCTACATCGCAATCAAAATACATACCCATAAAAAAATCGTAAATATCTTGTTGTTTCGTGTTCCTGTTGTATAGAGTATAATCAATTATTACATACTTTTTTGCGAAAGGATAAGACCATGCATAGCTTTTTTGTCTGATTTCAATTCCGAGAGGTATATGATCCCTCTTATCGTAATCATTCATCCCCGTATATATTCTATCAACAAATTTATCAGTATAATTTATATTGAATTGCTCTTCAGCAGTAGCTAAAGGATCATAAACATCTTCGAAAAGACAATTTCTTCTTCCGACTGTATTTGAGCTTTCTTTTATATTTCCGAAATAAGAACCACCGGGATCCTCTGAGAAATTTACAGGCCATAATTCTTTAGGCATATCATAATAACCGTTTAATCCTCTCCAGCCTTCATAACCGGTAGAAACAAGAGGACCCTGGAATACTTTGACATTTATATCGTTTATATTAACATCAGCGGAATCAAGATATCCGCCGAACATTATTCCTGCAGCAAATAAGAATTCAATATCCGATCCGCCCGGCATTTCTCCTGAAGAAGCCGTTTCTTGTGTACACGGATCGTACAATAAATCCGCAGGATTCCCGAAATATCCGCAGTTCGTCATGTTAAGCCAGAATATTCCGGCTCTGTGAACGCGGTTCTCGGGATAAGGCTTGAACGATTTAGAATTACCCGAAAAATCCGGAGCAACTTTCTCTATTACTGGATCGAACAGGAAAGGGCGTGCAAATAATGGTATTAAGCTTAGAATAAAAAAATATGTAATAGATTTTCCCACTTTATTTGGATTTTATTATCTTTTTGATTTTTTTTTCTGCAGATTCTATTACTTCAATAAAATGTTTTTCAACTGCCGTCAATTCATTTTCAGATTTGCTTTTATAGATATCATATTCCTTCTTTGCTTTCTCTTTAGCCAGTTCGGCTGAGATCTTACCGGCATCTTTAAGGATGTTCTGTCGTGACATTTTAATAAATCCGTCTAAAACCTCTATCCAGTCTTTCATGCTCATAGTTTTCCTCTGAAGAGCATTTACTTCAGCAATATCAAGATAAGCCGACACAAGGCGGTTGAGAATTTTAAGTTCATCCTCTGATAAATAATTTTTTGCTACAGAAATTTCGTTTATTTTCGGATTTTTCCCTTTAAAGCCTGTCAATCCCATAAAAGGTTTATTTGAATCTGCTCTCTGGTAAATTAATTCAGCTGCAGTATGACCATGAGCCGCCCAGTGCAGTTTATTCTGTACAGTCTGGAAGAACAATTGAGTTGTCTCGGAACGGGGATCGTAATCTACGCTCGTCGCATATATCTCAAGCACTTTTCTGTAAAAGACTTTTTCGGATGACCGGATATCCCTTATCCTCTCAAGCAGTTCCTCAAAATATCTCCCGCCTCCGCTCTGCTTAAGAAGGTCATCATTCATCGTAAAACCTTTTATCAGGTATTCACGTAGTCTTTCAGTTGCCCACATTCTGAACTGTACGCCTCTTTGGGATTTCACTCTGTACCCGACGGAAATAATAACGTCAAGATTATAGTATGTTACATCATAAGTTTTATTATCTGGTGCAGTTGTTGCAAAATTTGCAACAACTGATATTTCTTCAAGCTCACCCGATGTGAATATATTTTTTATGTGCCGGGATATTACAGATTTATCCCTATCAAACAACTGTACTAACTCATTCAGAGAAAGCCATACCGTATTATTTTCCAACCTTACGTCAATCTTAGTTTTACCATCTTCTGTATCATATAAGATTATTTCGGATTTTTCAGGATATATTATTTTACTCATCAGTTATCCCCGTATTTTAAGTATAATGTAGAATATAAGATTATGCTAATGTTTGTTCAATCAGTTTTTCACTTAATTATCACGAACTTTTCGAAGAAACATTTACAGTTTGTTGAACCAGCTGTTTTTGTCTTTCCTGACTTCGGATGACGCGTAGATCTTGTATTCGGTGAAGAATGATGCCTGGCCGTCGTAAACGGTGATGACGGCGGCGTAATAAGACATACCGTTTTTGTCTTTTGAATAGATCAGCTCCGCTGTCCGTTTGACATTGGGTTCGGTTATACCTTCAGAGAGGTGCTTTTTCAGCCTGTTTGCGCAGACTTTGACATCTCCGGTGATGTTTATTACTGATTCAGATTCGGTTTTTTTAACTTCGCTTCCCTCGAACGAGAAATCGGTTCCTGTCAGCCTGATAAATTTTATTTCTCCGTCATTTGCGGCTGATTCGAAAAGTTCTGAGAACTTCACAGTTCTGTTCACAGAGGTCTGATCTTCGTAAAATACAATATCTAACGTGAAATCAGGTATTTTCTCAATGCATCCGCAGTCGATAATTTCCTCTTCTTCAGGTTCAGCCACTTCCGAGATCGTTTCTTCTTTCCCTTCAGAAATGACTGATTCTCTGGACTCTTCGGATACCGTTTCAATTGGCACTTCTTCTACCGTTTCCTTAGTAATCTCAGCAACCGTTACTGTCTCCTGCGGAACAGTCTTCGGATGGTCATCGAGCGTGAAGAACCAGCTATTTTTGTCCCTGAACGGGTCGGTGCCGATGTAGAACCTGTACTCGGGATATAGTGAGAACTGATCGTCGAAATATGTCAGTTTAGTCGAGTAATAAGCGTCGTTGTCAGGGCTTTTACCCCATATCCATTCGAGCGAACTTTTCTTGTCGGACCTGAGCGCCGTCTCCTCGATGATAGTCATTATCTTATCCTTTTCCCTGTAGTCCGGCTCTTTGTCGAGGTCCTTGAATGAGTTGTCCGACAGTTTAAAGTTTTTCCCGTTGTCCAGATCCAGCTTGTTGATCCTGAGAATTTTCGCCTTTCCCGTCATTTCACTAATATAGTCCAGTATCTCCGAAACCGTCATTTCTGTTTGCTTCTCTATGAAATATTTATGTTTCTGAGGTTTATAGATATCGACTTTGAACGGTCTGAATATCCTCTTCGAGTCGGAAATATTTTTCAGGAACTGCCTGATCTCGTCTTTCACGAACGCGGAAGACAGCGAGTCGATCACTGATTCTATATATAATGAATCTGCAGTGATTTCCTGAGACCTTTTACCGTAACCGGCAGTATCCTCAGCAATAGCGAGCATGTAGATAAAAAAAACTGCCGTGAGTATTATTGAATTTCTTCTCCTCATGGCAGTAAAGTTAAGCTAAAATATTTGAAAAACAAACCGTAATTTAAAGATTTAGCAGTCAACGACATCTTTGAGCTTTATGGTAAAACCCGCACCGTAGAATTTTCTTTCGGAATAGTCAAGCACAGCTCCGCCGTATCTCTTCAGAAGCTCCTCGCTTCTGGGATCGACAAGGAATTCAAGTTCCGATATATTTACGACTTTATCATCTTCGTTCTTTCCGTCGAGGGCGACGCCCAGCCTCGGGCCGCCTCAGCCTATACCATCGAAATAGACCCTTACGAACTGGTTTTTATTTTCGGGCTTTTCAAGAACGCCTTTCACTTTCTCAGCTGCCATATCAGTTACGGTAAGCATTTCTTTCTCCGTTGTTTATAATTTCGCTAAATATAAAATAATCTAAACACCCGATGTATGACATTTATCACATCTCTTCAAATATTTCAACAGGATTATCAAGCTGAAATACTCTGAATCCTGTCATTTTTTCAAGATCTTTCACAGTTAAGTCATCAAGGAATTTACCGTCAAAATTCAAACATGTTGAAGGGATCAGCAGAATATCGGTTTTACTTAGAGCCGTACCCGAAGCCGCCGCTATGTCCTTTCCGCTCAAAAGTCCCGATACGGTAACAGTGCTCCCGAAAAGAGCATTTTGAGCTTTAACTAATTCGGTCTTCAGATCTTTTACCTTCGAAAACTCTTTAATTACATATTCTTCCATGACCGGATAAAAAAGTTCTCCTGTTACTATTACGAGACGGATCTTTTTAGCTGCTTTAGCAGGGATGTCTCCAACCGATTCTCTGAACCTTTCAATGAAATTTCTGGCCATTCCGACGCCGTCCTCATACTGAAGATAGCCTTCATAATATTCTTCTTCCGGAAAATCTACACCGGCTTTGAGATAGAATTCGTCCGCAGCGAATACGAAATTTGTTCCCGTCTCTTCCCTGTACTTTTTATTGAATTTCGAGATGATCCCTAAAGTCTCTTCAGCATTTATCTTAGTAACCGATGAAAGTTGAGGCAGTTTCTCCCTGTGATCTGTGAGACCGACTGGAACAACTGCCTGTGAACGGACGCCCGGGTATAGCGAACCCATCGTACTGACAGTTTCTTCAAGAACTTTACCGTCATTTATCCCCGGACACAGAACTACCTGAGTATGAATCTCTATTCCTTCCGAGATCAGATATCTCATCTTTTCCAGAAGGCGGTCGTCTTTATTTGTCCCCAAAAGCTTTCTTCTCGCCTCATTGTTAACGGCATGCACCGAGATGTACAACGGGCTTAATCTGAGCCTTACTATCCTTTCGAGTTCTTTTTGAGAAATATTCGTAAGAGTGAAATAATTACCGTATAGGAATGAAAACCGGTAGTCCTCGTCTTTAACATAAATGGTCTTCCTTAATCCTTTCGGGTTCTGATCTATAAAGCAGAAAACACATTTGTTGCCGCAGTGTTTTATCTTAAGCTCTTCGACATCTATCCCCTGAAGGTCCTCCCTGTTCGCACAGATCTTCGTTTCGGTCTCATTCCTGACGATGATGATCTCCAGTTCTTCTTCAGCCGAATAAAAGTTAAAATCCAGCGCATCCTCTATCGGATTGCCGTTGATAAATACGATCTTGTCGTTCTTTAGAAAACCTGCAGATTCCGCAGGTGAACGTTTTTCTATATTAATGATCCTGACCATTATCCGAAATACTTCCTGAACGGCGTCTTCCACCAGTTCTCAACTTCTGTCATATCGATATCTATGAATTTACCTTTAAAGTCCGAAGCGACCGCCCTGTATGCGGAAGTTGTTGTTCCCAGCTGGACTGCCAGTTCCGTTGCGATAAGCTCGTCGGCAGAGTCGATATCCTTCATCTCTATAATAAAGGCTGCCGGAACTTCGGCGAAAAGTGTTCTGACTTTATCGTTCACGAAAATATTAAAGCCCTTTTTGCCTCCGATCGCCATTTCTGCTACGGTTATTAGAGAACCTCCTTCGCTTACGTCAGATGCTGAAAGAATATTGCCGTTCATTATATTTTTATGGATCATATTGTATATTTCTTTTGCTGTTCCCATTTCCACTTCAGGGACTTTCGTGCCGAGCTGACCGAGCCTGTCTGAAAAGATCGAGCCGCCCAGATACGCTTTCGAATAGTCTCCGACGAGAAGTATCGGAGAACCGGCCCGTTTGAAGTCGGGCGAGACGGTACTTCTCCAGTCATCGGCGACCGCTCTGGCCGAAACGCAGACGACCGGCGGCACTTCTATAGTTATATCTTTGTTCTTGTATGTCGAAGAAAGTGAATCCTTGCCTGATATTATCGGGGTTCTGAAGAATCTGCAGGCTTCTGAAAGAGCCTGTGCCGTACTGTAAAGGTCGGCAAGGTTGGTCTCCGTCGGTTTAGGCCAGATGTGGTTCTCTATCAGAAATATCCTCTCCGGATCTCCGCCGAGCGCTATCACATTGCTCAGAGCTTCGTAATAAGCCCAGAGAGTCCCCTTGTACGGATCGATCCTGTTGAGAACAGGATTAAGTCCGTGGCCGAAAACGAGTGCCGCATCCGAGTTGTGAAGCGGCTTTAATATACACCCTCCCGTCGGGCCGTCGTTCTGCCTTCCGCACAGCGGTCCTTCCACGCAGGTTCCCTGAACACCGTGGTCGTACTGCCTGATGACCGGTTCTTTAGAACATACGTTGAGGTGGGATATTATATCTTTGAAAGCTTCGGTGTAGTTTATTTCCTCCTCATAGTACTCGGCGTCTTTGAGGCCCGTCTTGGGGACCGAGGTCGCGGTAATCGTCTCGAGGGGCTGTCCGTCGTGCAGAAAGTCCATGTCAAGATCGCACACGAGTTCATCCCCGTCGTATATTGTCAGCCTTCTTGTATCGGTCGCCTCGCCCAGCACGAACCAGTCGACATTGTATTTTCTGCACACCTTTTCGATCTTCGGCAGATGTTCTTTCGGCACGGTGGCGACCATCCTTTCCTGAGATTCTGATATCCACTTTTCGAAAGATGACAGGCCGGGATATTTTAAAGGTATTTTGTCCAAATGAACGACCGCTCCTGTCTTTTCACCCATCTCGCCTACGGCTGAGGAATAACCTCCGGCGCCGCAGTCAGTTAAAGCGGTGAAAATATCCATGTCACGGAGCTCGAGCAGGCAGTCGAAAGTCCTTTTTTCCTCGATCGGGTTCCCGATCTGAACCGCTCCGCTGTTCAGATTGGCCGTTTTCTCTGTCATCTCGGCCGATGAGAAAGTAGCGCCGTGTATCCCGTCCTTTCCGGTCTTTCCGCCGAACGAGATGAACAGGTCGCCTTTCTTGCACTGGCCCTTTTTAGCGTACTTTAAGGGAACTATCCCGTCAGCGCCCACGAGTACTGTCGGCTTGGGTCCGAAATCTTTGTGGAAATGGAACGATCCGTTGTTAGTCGGTATCCCCATCCTGTTGCCGTAGTCCCTTACTCCTTCTATAACGCCCGTGAGTATCCGTCTGGGGTGAAGACAGCCCGGATAAACATCCTCAAGTTTCATTTCCGGATCGCCCAGGCAGAACACATTTATCGAGCTGATATTTTTTGCGCCCTTTCCGGTACCTGCAATATCCCTAAGAACTCCGCCAGTTCCGGTCATTGCGCCTCCGTACGGGTCAAGCCCGGAGGGCGAGTTGTGGGTTTCGGCCTTTATGCATATTCCGTATTCCACGCCGTCAGCTTCGGCGAATCTGAAAACTCCCGAATTATCCTCGAATTTCGAGATCACATCCGGGTGCGCGATCACTTTTTCGGTATCTTTCACAAGCCCGATAATCGATCTTTTCTCCTCTCCGTCGAGTATTACTTTAGCCTTGAAGGTCTTGTGTCCGCAGTGCTCCGACCATGTCTGCGCCAGAGTTTCAAGCTCGACATCGTAAGCATCCCGTCCCAGTTTTTTATAATAATTTTGTATCGTCCTCATCTCGTTAAGGTTCAGAAAAAGTTTGTAGTCCGAAAGCTCCGTCAGCTCTCTGTCGCTCATATCTCTGACAGGGATCAGTGCCGTTTTCTGAGGTTTAAGGTTCACAAGCAGACTTTCGGGAGTTCTTTTCAGCTCGGTCTGTATCTGCGCGTTCATAAGAACCCTGTCGCGTATGGTCTGAAGGTCCTTGCCGCTCAAACCTTCCTTAAAGCAGTAAGTATAGGATATCATCACCGCCTCAGCTTTGAATCCCTTGTCCCTGAGCTCCTCCATTACGGTTTCGGATTCGGGGTTCATCACTCCCGGCTGGAAAGCTATTTCGAGCCTGACGGGAAAGTCAGGATAAAAGTCGTTCTTAAGGGTATATGTTTCGGTTATCGGGCAGCACAGAATATTCTTCGCTATAACTTCAGAGTCTTTTTCCCCGATCCCCTGAATATAAAAATTCTTGATTATCTTCAGCTCGTTCACACTTATGGACAAAAATTCCCTTATGCTGTCCTTTACATGTTTTTCCTTGGGGTCTTTCACGACCGCCGCTACCGATATTTTCTGTATGAGATCCGACATTTTCACCTCGTTTTGTAAGAGCCGGAAATATAAGATTTAGCGCTTTTAATTGCAATCGGAAATTTTACTTATAACATATCACTGAATATATTACGGATATTTCTTTGTAAATGAATATTCTTGAAAAAATTCCCCTAATCAAATTAGTTGACAGGCCGTAATAATTGAATTATATTTTTCTTCCCTTTCCCGTTGTGAAAGGATTACGGAAAGTTTGTTCATTTCAATAAATAATAACGGAAGATCAAATGTACAACAAAAGAGTAGTTGTAGCTATCGGCGGCAATTCGCTGACACCGACCGACAAATCCAACTGGATCAGCTCGCAGTATAAAAATACCAGGACGAGTATAGAGTCCCTTATTCCTCTTGTCGAGCAGGGGTATTCGGTAGCGATAACTCACGGCAACGGCCCTCAGGTAGGGATCGCTTTGAAAAGAGTGGAAGAGACAAGGAACACTCTTCCCGAAGTTCCGCTCGGAGTGCTGGTGGCGGACACTGAAGGCAGCATGGGATATATGATCGAGCAGTCGCTTCAGAACAAGCTCTTCGACAAAGGTCTCAAGATCCCTGTTACGACTATCCTTACGCAGGTAATAGTCGACAAGGACGATCCGGCGCTTCTGAATCCGACGAAATATATCGGCAGTTTCTATACAGAAGAAGAAGCTAAGAAGTTCGCCGCTGATTTCGGCTGGACTGTAAAAAAAGACGCCGACAGAGGATGGAGAAGGGTGGTAGGTTCGCCGAAACCGATCGATATTGTGAACAAGGGAACTATCAAACAGCTCCTCGATCAGAATAACATCGTGATCGCTGCCGGTGGCGGCGGAATACCGGTCTATCTTGATGAGAGGAGACATTTTGAAGGTATAGACGCAGTTATCGACAAAGATATGGCCAGCGCGCTTCTGGGTAATCTGGTCGGAGCCGACGAGCTTTACATTATGACGGCAGTAAATAAAGTCGCTCTTAATTTTGGAACTCCCGGGCAGAAGAACCTTGATGTTATGACCATGTCGGAAGCGGATAAATATCTGAACGAGGGACACTTTCCGTACGGAAGCATGGGACCCAAAATGAAATCCGCGATAATGTTTTTGCGCAACGGCGGTAAAAGAGTGATCATCACAGCTATAGACAAGCTGATGGACGCGATAGAAGGTAAAGACGGAACAAGCATTGTTCAGGACTAATAAATATAACTCAAAGGCGGAAAATCTATGAGTGAAAAGATCAACATTCCCGATCACTACGGCAAATGGGAATCCGATGTCAAGATCGGGAAGAAGGACGACCATGTTACGATCGGCTACTGGCGCGACGGCTGCAAAGGCTGCGGGATCTGCGTCGATGTGTGCCCGAAACAGGTCTGGGAAATAATCGAGGCCAAGGACAAATGGAACGGACAGGTCGTTCAGGTCACCGACGCTTCAAAATGTATAAAATGTATGCTCTGCGAGATCCACTGTCCGGATTTCTGCATCAAGATCTACTAACTAAAAATTTAAAGAGGTATAACCTTGAAGAAATCAGTAAGATTCTACTCCGGAGCGGAGCTTGTGGCTAAGGCTGCTATTGACGCAGGCTGCAGGTTCTTCGGAGGTTATCCCATTACCCCTTCCTCCGAGATAGCGGAATATATGTCCGTTCATATGCCGAGGGTCGGGGGAACATACATACAGATGGAGGACGAGATCGGGGCCATGGGCTCGATCATCGGAGCGTCCCTGACGGGCGTCAAGTCGCTTACAGCTACGAGCGGACCGGGATTCTCCCTCAAACAGGAGAACATCGGCTACGCTTACATGGCCGAAGTACCCTGCGTTGTATGCAACGTTATGCGCGGCGGTCCGTCCACAGGACTTCCGACTGCGCTTGCTCAGGCGGATATCATGCAGGCTAAATGGGGAACTCACGGCGACCACCCCGTAATAGCGCTGACCCCAGCTTACCTTGAGGAGATCTACGAACTTACGATCAAAGCTTTCAATTTCGCCGAAACATACAGAATGCCTATCATGCTTCTTCTCGACGAAGTGATCGCGCATCTGAGCGCCGCCATCGAGCTGCCTGATAAAGAATTGCTGGTAATAAAGAACAGGAGAAAACCGACTGTACCTCCAGAAAAATATTTCCCCTATGATACTGCTTACGGCGATGTACCTCCGATGGCGAATTTCTTTGAAGGCTACAGGTATCATGTAACGGGCTTGAGCCACGACAAAACAGGATTCCCGACAACAGATCCTGACCTTGTTCAGGCTGATCAGGAAAGACATCTGAGAAAAGTTAAAGCTCACATAAACGAGATCATCGATTACGAATACTATATGATGAAAGATGCGGAAATAATCATTTTCGCTTACGGTTCAACCGCAAGAGCGGCGAGAGTGGCTGTAGATAACGCGAGAAAGCTCGGTATAAGGGTCGGAATGATGAGGTTCAGAGTAATATGGCCTTTACCTGAAGCCGAGATCCTTAAGCTCTGCAGTAAAGCAAAAGCCATAATCGTTCCGGAAATGAACATGGGTCAGCTTAGCGATGTTATTGAAAGATACGCGGCCGACAGAACAAAAATCATGAGAATAAATCATGTTGGAGGTGTGCCTATCCATCCTACAGATGTTCTCAATGTTATAAAGGAGGCGTTATAATGGCTTTCGAATATGAAAAATATTTAAGAATGGATAAGATCCCTCATCTGTGGTGCCCGGGATGCGGTATCGGCGTAGTACTGAAAGCGATGCTCAGATCTGTAGAGAATTTAGGCTGGGAAAAAAACGATATAGCTTTCGTATCAGGTATAGGATGCACGAGCAGAGCGCCCGGATATATCGACTGCAACACTCTTCACACTACCCACGGAAGAGCGCTTTCTTTTGCTACGGGGATCAAACTTGCGCAGCCCGCTAAACATGTAGTGATATTCTCAGGCGACGGCGATGCGACCGCTATCGGCGGAAATCATTTCATTCACGCCTGCAGAAGGAACATTGACATGACGCTCGTGGTCGTGAACAACAACACATACGGAATGACGGGCGGACAGCACTCCCCCACCACTCCTATAGGCTACAAGGCCAGTACGACTGTTTACGGTAACATCGATCCCACATTCGACATATGTCTTCTGGCAAAGGCCGCAGGTGCGTCATATGTTGCAAGAGGAACGGTAAATAAAGGAAAAATCCTTGAAAAATATATCACTAAAGGATTTGAGCATAAAGGATTCTCGGTCATCGTAGCTACAGCCAACTGCCATACTCAATTCGGCAGAAAGAACAAAATGAGCGATCCGATATCCGTCAGAAAATGGATAGAATCAAGGGAGATCCCTATCGAGAAAGCCCGTACCATGAAGGCGGCCGAACTTAATGACAAGATAATTACCGGTGAATTCATTACTCATGAAGAGGAAACTACCTGGTGGGAAAACTACAATCACCCTATCCATGAATACACTGAGGCGTATCAGACAATAAGAGACAAAGCCCAGGAAAGAAAATAATAACGACGGAGATATAAAATGAAATTCGATCATTATGAAGCCCGGTTCGCAGGAGTAGGAGGACAGGGTGTCATTCTTGCCGGTAAGATACTGGCTTACGGCATGGTCAGTTTTGAAAGCTGCAGAGCTATTGAAACGCCTACTTATACGGCTCAGGTGAGAGGCGGAGCGACAAAAGTTGATGTCGTTATTGACAAGAACCACATTGAGTATCCCAGAGCCGAGAACCTCGACTTTTTCCTTTCGCTTCACCAGAAAGCATTCAGCATTTATTACAAGGAGATCAAGCCTGATGCAATAGTTGTTGTGGATCCTAACCTTACAACAAAAGTCCCCGATAACATTCCTCAGAAGCTTGTTCTGGTCGACCTTATCGAAATAGCAAAAAAGCAGATGGGAAAAACGCTTTACGCGGCAGTGATAGCTGTCGGTATGTTCGCCGGTATTACAAAAGTTATAAAGGAAAGCAACATTCAGAAAGCTGTACTCGACAATGCTCCGAAAGGAACGGAGATAGATAACCTTAAGGCAGTGAAGATCGGCATCGAGCTTGGGAAAAAGGCTTTAAAATCGAACGAAAAGGTCGTAAAGCTGACTATTGACGATGCTATGCTTCCTGATGAGGATAACGGCAAATAATAACAGATCGGGGATTTTATGCATGAACTTAGTCTCTGTATGGTGAAACCCCATGCTTTCGCAACAAAAAAGCTTGGAGCAATTATATCTATGCTCGAAGCCGAAGATTTTCACATTGTGGGAATAAAGTCCGTCAAACTTACACCGGAGATGGCAAGAAGGTTCTATTTCGTTCATGACGGCAAAGAATTCTTCGGAAGACTTACCGACTATATGAGCTCCGGTACTGTCGCGGCTATTTGTGTTGAAAAAGAGAACTGTGTCGCTGACTTAAGAAAGCTTGTAGGAGCGACCGACCCCGCAGAGGCCGCTGAGGGAACTATCCGGCGTACCTGCGGAACGACCAAGGAAATGAACGCGGTACACGCCTCAGATTGTTTTGAGAACGCAAAGAAGGAGATCAGGTTCTTCTTCTCCGATATCGAGCTTTATTCTTACAGGTTCATTCAGTACTAGACCGCATTCTAATACAAATAAAAAATCCGGATATATTCCGGATTTTTTTTAGTGCCCGGGACTGGGATCGAACCAGCACAGCATTGCTGCCACCAGACCCTGAACCTGGCGCGTCTGCCAATTCCGCCACCCGGGCAGTTTTACAGGGGGTAAATATATGAAATTTTAATATTTTGTCAAGTGCTGAAAAATAAAATATGACTTGATTTAGAAAATTCAGTAGTTTATAATTGTAAATAACTTGCAGGCGGATATATGTCGCAGTTCCACAGGCTTATTTACATTGACAGGATGATCCATGAGTTCGGAGTAGTGACCAAAAAGCAGGTCGCCGATGAATTTCAGGTGACGATATGGACGGTCAAAGGTGATTTCCGCTATATGAAATACGAAGTTGACGCTCCTATTGCATATTCAAGGCAGAAAAAAGGATATTACTATACTTCTCCGGATTTTAATCTTTTCAATTTCGGTCACGAGAAAATGTTTTTGTTCTTCGTTCTTCTCAAACAGCTTGCGTCGAACAGGAATTTTATGCCTTTTGATACTTCAAAGTTCATTGAGGCGATAAAGAATGATGTGGACCCTGAATATCTTAAGCTTTCTGACAGGGTGAGTTTCGAGCTTTCGGAATTCGAATATCCCGATATGGCCGTATTCGAGACCGTCATCAAAGCTATGCAGCAGAGGAATGTGCTTAAGCTCGATTACATTGACGCTAAAGGCAAGGTCTCAAAAAGGTCGGTCGAACCTCTGCACATTTTCAATTATCAGGGAAAATGGACACTTCTCGCACACTGCAGACTCAGAGAAGCGATGAGGATGTTCAATCTTTCGAGGATGAAATCGGTGGTAAGCGATACATCAAGGAAATTCGACAGGAACAGGCACAGCAAAACAGAGATCGGTAATTTTCTAAGTGAAAGTTTCGGGATAGCCAGAGGAAAGGAGAAAGAGACCGCCGTGATCAGATTCTACGAGCCGACTACGCATCATATACTTGACCAGAAATGGCATCCTGAACAGAAAACCGATTTTATAACCGAAAAAGGTAATAATATAGTACAGTTCACTCTCCCCGTAGCAAAATACGAGGAACTTGTCGGCAGAGTTCTCCGTTTCTCACCCGACGCGGAAATAATCTCACCTCCCGCAATGAGGCAGATGTGGCTGGATAAGCTGAAAGCCGCGAGGAAAAAATACAAATAATTTCAAAATAATTTTCACCGGATAAATATACTACCCCCCTCCGCTGTTACATTACCGTCGTTGATCATAAAAAAAGGACGGATGTAATGGAAAAGATCATATGTAAATATTGCGGAAAAGAAATAGCATCGCCCGGATATGCGAACAGAACATTCGCGGGGACTTTCATGACCTGCTCAAGCTGCGGCTCGGAGCTGAATAAGCTGTCTTACCTTCTAAGGCTGAGCGAATCACAGGTTACAACCCTTTGCGTTAAATGTCTCAAAAAGATGAGGAAAAGAACCGGTCTCAAATGCCCCTCATGCGGACAATTGAATTTAAAATAAGGAACTTAAAATGACGGAAAACGAATTCAGAAAGATACTCAGAAACATTTTGCCTCTCAGAGAAGAGCTTGAAAACCTGGCGGAGAAGATATCAGAACTGCACTCCGAATTCGACGCGATGGACTACGAGCCCGACGACGAGACGGAAGAAATAGAATCCAGAATAGAAAAACTCGAGGACGCTCTTGATTCGCTTGAAGATGACGACAAAGTGAGAGAAACGCTGGAGAACAAGATAAATTCACTCAGGGAAATGATAGACGGTATAGAAGGAACAAGGGAGCTGATAGATCAGATCGAAGATGCTTTCAGGGAAATATCGGAAGCGGCGGAAAATATAAACTTCAACTAGGAGGAAAAAATGAGCAGTGAAAAAGAAAGAGCCTATTATGCGGCCATGTCGAAATGGGCGGAAAAAACGCAGGTTCTAATAAAGTATCAGCAGAAGAACATGAAATGGTTCATGGCGCCCGAGATCGTGCAGTGGTTTACGCCGAGCTATGAAAGCGAAGTGGAAAGACTTGAGAAAGAAGTCGAAAAACTTGAAAAAGAAATGGACAGGCTTGAAGTTGAGGCCGGTCTGGCGTAAAAATAAAAGAATTAAAATGAAGGAGGAAAAATGTTTGGTAAAGTATTAGCAGGACTTATCGGTGTAGCATCGGGAGTTGCTCTTGCCGCATGGGCCGAGACATTAGACAGCGGAGAGTCTTCAGAGCTGGAACTTGATGAAGAATTTGACGGCGAACTTGATGAAAGTGAAACGACGGTTGACGAAGAGAACGATCCGTCGCTGGAAGAACAGCCCGATGCCGTTTAAGCCCGGTAAATTTAACAACGAAGGCAGTCAGCAGGGCTGCCTTTTTAATAAATAAGGAGTGCGCATGAACTACAAGTCAGGATTTACATTACTCGATAAAAAACTGAACGGCTTCTCGACCGGAGAGATGATCGTCTTTGGAGCAAGACCGGGGCACGGCAACATTTATTTTATGCTTTCCGTTCTCAGAGGCATTCATAATAATTCAAAGAAAAAACCTAAAATAATGATCATGACGAACAAAGAGGAAGGAAAATTCCCCGTCAACAAAGGCGATAAAAAAATATTCGATCTTGTATATGACCACTCTACCGATACAAAAAGTTTTTTCGATCAGCTCTATAAAGTCATCGAACTCTCAAAACCCGACATAGTAGCATTCGATATCAATTCACTTCACTTCAACAGGAATAAAGAATTCTACAGAACTATGAAAATAGTCGCGATGCATCACGATGTCATGGTAGTCATCAATTCCAATTTAAGAAGGAAAGTTGAAGAAAGAGCCGATAAACGGCCTATGATCTCAGACCTTGAGACTTCACCCGTAGCAGAAGAGATCGCCGATAAAGTCATACTCATGTACAGACCCGAAGTGTACGGTCACCTTGACTGCAGCGGAAGAGAGCAGAAAGGACTTGCCGATACTCTGATTATCTCGAACGACAAAACCCATCACGACATCTACCTCAACTTCGATGAAGAAAAGAACATCTTTGATGAAAACATAATAAACAGAGGGTATTATTATCTGTAAGTGACTTTCATTTTTATATAATACTTGCAGTCTTTTCAGTAAAATAATCAACATTATTTACGATCCTCCCTTTACAACACGAAATTCAGATTTATTATGTTTGTTGGAAAAAACTAACAGAGGAGGAAAAAATGTTTATACCTTTAATTGTATGGGCGATAGGGGCGGCAGTAAGCGCGGGATCGGCAGTAGTTGCAACGACCGGTGCGATATTGGCGACGTCAATTTTAACTGTCGGCGGAGTTTCAATAACAATAGGGGGCGTTCTGGCGGCTGCGGGAGCTTTCGGTTTAGCGGCTGCGGTCTTCAGTGAAACAGATTCGTACTCTAATGAATATATCAGCGATTATGAGAAGGAAGCTGAAAAACAAAAACTGAAGTCAATTCTGTCAGCTGAGAAAAGAAACCTTATAAACATGATCAGTGAGGAGCGATCAAGAAATACAGCATCTGAAATGAAGAAGGTTCTTGATCAGGCGGAAGAATTCGAGTCTGATGACGAATATTTCAAAGCCCTGAACATCCTTAATCAGTTCAAGATAATCTATGCGCAGAAAAAAACAGATGAAAGGTTAGCCCAACAGGCCGAGAAGATCGCCAGAAAACTCATTAAAGTCAGAAAGGAAACTCACAGATTAAGAGGAAGAGTATGGTAATATTTAGAAAAATAAAGGCATGGCTTATGAACAGATCCGAGCATTTAAAACAGCTTGACGGCATAAAGAAAAAGCATGATCGGGACATGGAGGAATTACAATCAAAAAGCGAAGAATTCAGCAGGATAATTGCAGGGAAAATGAAAGATGCCGACTGCATGTACGAAGTGGAAATAAAAAAACTGGAAGCTGAAAT
>DAIMKZ010000007.1:0-40665 GCA_036721445.1 Candidatus Delongbacteria bacterium | reverse complement strand
ATAATTGATTCAAGTGATCTTTTATATGGAGGGAGTGAATGATCTTAAAGCCGTTCAGTATGAAAGTGGGTATCGGATACAGGAAGTTTCTGGAGCAGAATTATTTTATTGTGCTGAAGAATAATAGCCTGAAGAGAGTAAATTTAAAGGGAATTAACAGCATATCCAGTCCAAATAACGATGAATTTATCGAATTACAAGAAGAAGATTTAATTATCAGGAGATTCGAAGATATTGATATTATGCCTGTGATTTTACACAATTCTGAAAAAACCGGAATAACAGATATGTTGAAACCGAGAATGGGTCAGAGCGAATCGGAATCTCAGAACGATATACTATTTTCAAGTCTCGGATCCGTTTTTTCAATGGAAATGACAGATATTGTATCACTTAATGAGCTTTTATCTCAGAAACACCGAAACGGGATCGATATAATTAAAGATACAATGATATTTTCCGAAAAAGGTCATCTGTTCGAAAAATTCACAGCTAATCTGGATAACTACTTGAAATATCTCAGGAATCCGTCAGATTTTGGTCTGTTAAAACAGATCAAGGAGAGCATTGAAGAGACTCTCAAAGAGTATGACGAAAATCCTTTTGACCATTTTATGCTGGGGCTGATCCTTATGAGACCGACCCGGTTCTATGATGAAAAACGGTCAGCGGAAGAATTCGGTAAATGTCTTAATATCGCAAAAGAGATAGAGAATGTTCACCTTACAGCTCTCTGCAGTTTTATACTCGCATGGATCGCATATTTATCTGATGATTCTGAAAGGGCTGTTAAATTTTCTCTTGAAGCTATCAGGTTGTGTCCTTCAGATATGCCGGAATTGTTTTATAATCTTTCCAAGTATTACGCAGGAAGAGGGGATGCTGAGAATGCACTGCGTACTCTTAATGAATGTTTAGAAAAGTTCGACCATACTTATGTGATCAAAGCCGGTATCGACGATGATTTTTTGAATATAAAAGATGACTATGAAAAGTTTATCACCTCGATCAGGGATCAGGAAAAAAAATATTTATACGGCAGATTGAAAGAGTTCGGCATCGTTTTCAGAGATGATACTGAAAACCAGAAACAAGAAATCCTTGATGAAGTAAAACCTCATGAAGAGCACGACAATGCTGAAAATTGAATTGGATCCTCTCAGATTTCAAGTGAGGGACGGGGCTTACGAGAAAGAGATCAGTGCGATAATTGACCGGATAAGAGATTTTTGTTCCGGAGACTCCTTTTCCGGCGTGTTATTGGCAAGATCGGAATTTGAAAAACTCTCTATGCTTTATTTGAGAAATCTTCAGGAATATAACAAAAATTATAAAAACAATGCAGATAAGCTGCGGAACATAAAGAACAAGGTTCAATGGGATTTCATAGAACCTCTGACCATGTTCGAGGCGGAAATCAAGCCTGTTTTGTATGAGGCGGATAATCTTCTTTCAGAAATAAACTATAAAGAAAACAGCAGATCGGTAGTTTTGCTTGAAAGAGCCTCAAATACCATAAGGGACTTTTCTGTCGAATCCAAACTTATAGACACGGAAGCAAGAATCGCAATTTTCAATATGCTGAACAGGATCAGAAGCAGGATATCGCCAGATTCATATATGTCTTATGCATCGGCCGCTGATATGATCTTTGTTATTGAGAAAGCAATTGATTTGAATTTATCCAAATTCGAAAAGATTTATCTTAAATTACAGAACAGATACAATAAGCTGGTTTCAGAATTTGAGAGCATAAATAAAAGCATAAGATTTGCCGATGCAAAGAAGATATTAAGTCAAATTGCTGAATTGACCGAAATTCTGGAAAGTCAGTCTTATGAAGAATTCTCTAAGGGATTTGAAAAGCTTACTACCGTGGAAAAAGAAATAAGTGAATGTCTGAAATGCAGGCAGGAAACACTTGTTGCTAGGCTAAGGAAAGAAATGTCTCTTATAAAAGAGTATGTTTGGGCTGAATGCTGGGATGAGATGAACCGTGAACTGGAAAAAAAAATTGAGGATAGCGCAAAAAAAGGCAGCTCAAGTAATCTGAATCTGGATAGTTTCAGAATAGATCAGAAAAAAAAGGAGAAAAAAGATGAGATCCGTAATCTGATAATGTCCATACAGTCATCAAAAAAATCATACGATCCGAATTTGATCAGGAAACTTGAAAGGTTTTACAGTATTCCAATATCTAAATCAGAATTTGAAAAATTTAAAACCGGCATAGGCAATATTAACAAAATATCGGTATCTGTTTCACTGCCGAATCAATCTTCCGGGCAAGGTAAAAAAATATATTATTCTTTTCTCTCGGTTTTGATCCTTGCTTCCATTACTCTTTTTGTGATCAATCATAAAAAAAATGCTGAACATTTTGATTTAAAAGGTGAAAAATACACAAGTTTTGTGGAAGCTTTGGTTTATTCAGCCAGAAAAACCGGTTCAGAACCGGATATCAACGTAATAAGAAATAAAATTCTGGCTCCAAAAGATGAGTTAGAAATAATTTCTGTAACCGATACCGAAGTAAGTGTCAGATACAGAGGAAAAGTCTATAAAAAGCCGGTCAGACCTCTAAAGAAATAAATTCAATTAAAATTCAGAAAAAACCTGTTGACAACGGAATTTTATTTTCATATCTTTGCAGTCCGAAAATGCTAATGTAGCTCAGTTGGCTAGAGCAGCTGATTTGTAATCAGCCGGTCGGGGGTTCGAGTCCCTCTATTAGCACCCTTGCGGGTCAGTGTCCGAGTGGCTAAAGGAGGCAGACTGTAAATCTGCTGGCGCACGCCTACGGTGGTTCGAACCCATCCTGGCCCACAAGAAAAGCGGGAGTAGCTCAGTTGGTAGAGCATCAGCCTTCCAAGCTGAGGGTCGCGAGTCCGAGTCTCGTCTCCCGCTCTAAATAAAAAGCAGCAAGCTTGAAATAACAGCTTGCTCTTTTTATTCTTATAAGGAAGCTTACTTAGCTCAGGCGGTAGAGCACTTCCTTGGTAAGGAAGAGGTCAGCAGTTCAAATCTGCTAGTAAGCATGTTGAAATAACATTATGGAGTATAAAATGCGCGATATGATCATACTCGCCTGCGAAGAGTGCAAGAGAAAGAACTACAACAAAGACAAGAATAAGGCAAAACACTCAGGCAGGGTGGAACATAAAAAATTCTGCAGATTCTGCAGAAAGCATACTTCTCATAAGGAAACAAAATAATTTTCCAGGCAACAGGCGTTTAGCTCAGTCCGGTTAGAGCACCTGTCTCCAAAACAGGGTGTCGGGGGTTCGAATCCCTCATCGCCTGCTAATTAAAAAGGGAGTTGAGATGAAAAAAATACTAGACTTTATACGCTCCGTAATAAAAGAACTGAAGATCATGACATGGCCCAGCAAGGCGGAAGTCTGGGGATCTACAAAGATCGTTATCGCGATCTCTCTTATCCTGGTGGCCTTCATTTTCTTTTCGGATCAGATACTCAACTGGCTGCTAAAGCAATTCATTAATTAAACTCGGGCGGGAAAGCAATTGAGCGCAAACTGGTACATACTTCATGTTCTGACAGGCGAAGAGGTCAAAACAAAGGAATTCCTCGAAAGCGAGATCGACAGGCTGGGTTATAAAAATGAGATAGTGGAGATTTTCGTACCTTCAGAGGAAGTCGTTCAGATGAGGAACGGAAAAAAAGTGAAAAAGATAAGACTCTTCTATCCAGGTTATCTTTTCATCAACTGCCACCTGAGCAAAACGGTCGAACATTTTCTTTTAAGCAATTCGAAAGTACTCAATTTTGTCGGTCCAAAGAACTCACCGCAGGAACTATCAAAGAAGGAAGTTGAAAGGATGCTCGAAAAAGCAAAAGCTTCCATCGGAAAGGAAAAAGTCGAGAATATATATAAGGTGGGCGACTTCGTTAAGATCGTCGACGGACCTTTCACTGATTTCAGCGGCATCATAAGTGAAATAAATGAAGAAAAACAGAGACTGAAGGTAATGGTCACTATATTCGGAAGAAGCACTCCGGTAGATCTTGACTTCCTTCAGGTGAAATATGAATAACGAATTAAATTAAAGGCGCGTATTATGGCAAAAAAGATCATAGGTTTTATTAAACTTCAGTTACCAGCGGGCGTTGCGACACCTGCACCTCCGGTAGGACCGGCACTCGGACAGAAGGGTGTGAACATCATGGAGTTTTGTAAAACGTTCAACGCCAGGACCCAGGACAGAAAAGGGGACATCATTCCGGTTGTGATTACTGTTTATCAGGACAAGTCTTTCACATTCATCATGAAGACATCTCCCGCTTCGGTACTGATCAGAAAGGCGTTAAAACTTGATAAAGGTTCACCTGAACCCAACGTCAAGAAAGTAGGAACTATCACTCAGGAACAGCTCGAGGAAATAGCAAAGAAGAAGATGGAAGACCTTAACGCCAATGATCTTCAGGCTGCTGTGAACATTATCGCGGGAACCTGCAGAAGTATGGGTGTGATAGTAAAGAAATAAACTGTTATAAGGACGCAAAGCGCGCTATAGCCGGAGCGCAGACCGTCTGCTGATAGAAATAAACTCAGACAGAGGAAGAAGAATGAAAAAAACAAAAAGAATAACCAAGATGCTCGATGCAGCTCCGCAGAGAAAAGACCTGAATTATCAGGATGCTGTGAAGTTCTGCAAGGCAAACGCTACGGCCAAGTTTGACGAGACAGTCGAGGTTGCAGTAAATCTCGGAGTAGACCCGAGACACGCGGATCAGATCGTAAGGGGAGTTGTGTCGCTTCCGCACGGAACAGGTAAAGAAGTAAGAGTTCTTGTTTTTGCGATGGAAGAGAAAGCCAAAGAAGCTCTTGCCGCAGGTGCTGATTTCGCAGGATTTGAGGAATATGTTACAAAGATAACTGAAGGCTGGACCGACATCGACGTGATCATCGCCACACCGGACATGATGGCTAAAATAAGCCGACTTGGAAAGGTTCTCGGACCGAGAGGACTCATGCCTAACCCTAAAAGCGGTACAGTAACGAACGATGTAGCCCAGGCCGTAAAAGAGGTTAAAGCTGGTAAAATAGATTTCAGAACAGAAAAGAAAGGTATTGTACATGTAGGTATCGGTAAAGCGTCTTTTTCAGAAACACAGCTTGAAGAGAACCTTATCGAGTTCGTAAAGAAGATCGTAGCCCTTAAACCTTCAGCATCAAAAGGTACCTATCTGAAAAGAATAACATTATCATCAACTATGGGTCTCGGTTACGAGATAGACAGAAATTCGATCACGGCTGCGATCGGATAAGAAGGGTCTTACGGGAATTCACTTTATCGGAGAATAAAATGACTGATGGAACAATAACAAAACAACAGACAATCGAAAAACAGGCCGTTATCGATGAGATAAAAAAGAAGCTTGAGTCATCGTCCGCCTTTTATGTTACAAAATACGACGGGATCAACGTTGAGAATATTTCCAGATTAAGGAGAGATCTCAGAGGTTCGAACTCTGAGATGAAAGTGTTCAAGAATACTCTTGTCATCAAAGCTCTTCAGGATTCTCAGTATCTGTCGAATTTTGAGAACATTCTTAAAGGGCCGAACTCAATAACTTTTGCTTATGCCGATCCCGCAACACCGGCTAAGATACTTTTCGATTTCGCAAAAAAGAACGCCGCTCTTGAGATCAAGGGCTGTCTTTTCGAGAATCAGTTCTACGGCGCGGACAAGATGTCCGTCATAAAAGACCTGCCGACAAGAGACGCTCTGCTTTCAATGATCGCCAGCGTGATCAATGAACCTATGGCAAAAGTCGCCCGCATACTCGAAGCTCTGAGGCTTTCAAGGGAAAATAACTAATAACAAATAAATTGTACCGGAGGATTTCGTGCAAGAAATACTAGACAAATTGGAAAAGATGACAGCAATGGAGCTGTCTGAGCTTGTTAAAGCGATCGAAGAGAAATTCGGAGTCACAGCAGCTGCACCTACAATGGTGGCAGGCGGCGGAGCTGTAGCTGAAGAGGCAAAAGAAGAAGAAAAAACAGAATTTGACGTAGTTCTTCTTTCTTCAGGTGACAAAAAGATCCAGGTCATCAAGGTCATCAGAGAGATGACAGGTCTGGGACTTAAAGAAGCTAAAGCTCTCGTAGACGAGTGCCCGAGCACAGTGAAAGAAGCTGTTCCTAAAGACGAAGCAATGAAAATGAAAGCTCAGATCGAAGAAGCCGGCGGACAGGCGGACCTTAAATAGGACTGTTAGCAGAATTCAGCAGAGAAAGTTATTCTTCAAAGCAGGAATAACTTTTTCTGTCTTATTTGAGTTGCGCATCAACAAACAAGTTTCGCGGACGGGATAATACTAAAATCGAGCGTAAGATGTTCATTAAACAAAGACCTAAACATAACGGATATAATGCGTATGTTGGGTTTTTTTTATTTATACGCTGAAGTCCTTTAACAAAAAAGTAATAGGGAGGACTAAATTTGAAAAAGAACGAGAATAAAAGAATAAGTTTTTCACGCATCGACGAAGTTCTCGAAATGCCTAATCTGCTGGACCTTCAGGTTCACTCCTTCGATCAGTTCGTGCAGAAAAGCAGTAAAGCCGGCAGAAAAAAGAACTCGGGTCTTCATCAGGCCTTCAAGAACACTTTTCCCATAACCGATACAAGGGAAAAATATCTGCTTGAATACATTGACTATTCTGTCGGACAGCCGAAATATTCAGTAGTCGAATGTCAGGAGATAGGAACAACATACAGCGCTCCTTTGAAAGTGAGGCTCAGGCTGTCAAAGAAAGCTGATGATTCAGATGAATATCAGCAGACTATAGAATCCGAAACATATTTCGGCACCGTACCTATGATGAGCCAGAAAGGGACTTTCATAATAAACGGGGCGGAACGTGTTATCGTAACTCAGCTGCACAGATCACCGGGTGCCTTCTTTTCATCGAGAGTACATCCTAATTCGACAACTCTTTTCTCGGCGAAGATAATACCCTTCAGGGGATCATGGCTGGAATTTGAAACGACAATCAATGACTCGATGCAGGTTTATATAGACAGGAAAAAGAAATTCCCGGTAACGATCTTTCTTAGAGCACTGGGTTTTTCATCCGATGAAGAAATTTTCGGAATGTTCGATCTTTTTGAGAAAGTAAAACTGAATAAAAAAAGTCCGGCTGAGCTTGCGGGAAGGATACTTTTCAAGGAAATTGTTATCCCTGGTTCAAAAAGTACCGAGAAAGGCCAGTCAGGTCAGCCCGTAATTCTGCCGATGGGTACAAAACTTACGGCCGCTCAGATCGATTCCCTCATTGAGTCCGGAGTGACATCTCTGACCCTGGTCAATGCTAAAGACAGGCTCAAGTTCAATGTGCTGTTAAATACCATCAACAAGGATATCACCGCCAATCAGGATGATGCCCTAATGTATATATACGAACAGCTCAGGTCAACGGAGTCCCCTGACATCGAGACTGCGAGAAAGCATTTTGAGAGAATGTTCTCGGACGACAAAAGATATGATCTCGGCGATGTCGGAAGGTACAGGATCAACCAGAAGATGGGTCACAAAACCGAAGAGCTTCTGGCTTACTTCAAGAAAATGAACAAGAAAAGAAATGTCAGGCTTAAAGTCTCTTCTGATAATTATCAGCTGTTTCCTGTAGAAAAAGTGGTCAAAGCTCTCGAGAAAAGTAAAGACTCTGAAAAGAATGAGATATACAACATGGTAAAAGAGTCTTATTTCAACACAATACTGATCACGGATTTTGATATTATTTCGATCGTTCAGGAAGTACTCGAAATAAAGAACGGAAAAAGGATCGTTGACGACATAGACCATCTGGGTAACAGGAGGATCAAGACTGTAGGAGAACAGCTTGCGAATCAGTTCGGAATAGCTCTGTCAAGAATGAGCAGGACTATAAAGGAAAGAATGTCGCTCGCTAAACCCGAAGAGGAACTTGCGATAGCGGACCTTATAAATATTAAGACACTTGCAAGTGTTCTGAACGCGTTCTTCGGAACAAATCAGCTCTCTCAGTTCATGGATCAGGTTAACCCGCTGGCGGAGATAACTCACAAGAGGAGACTTTCTGCGCTCGGAGCGGGCGGTCTGACAAGAGACAGAGCGGGTTTTGAAGTCCGTGACGTCCATTATACGCATTACGGCCGTTTATGTCCGATTGAAACACCCGAAGGTCCGAATATCGGGCTTATTTCGTCTCTGGCTTCATATGCGAGAGTCAATGATATGGGATTTATCGAGACGCCATACAGAAGAGTAAAAAAAGGTAAAGTGACCAACGATATAGAATATCTTACCGCAGATGAAGAGGACAGGAATATCATAGCTCAGGCTAATGCCCCTATTGACGATAAGGGTAATTTTCTGAGGCCGGAGACTATTCTGACCAGATACAGAGGAGATTTCCCTATCTCCACAAGTGAAAAAGTTAATTATATGGACTGCACTCCTACACAGGTAGTTTCCGCAGCGGCAAGTCTTATTCCGTTCCTTGAGAACGATGACGCGAACAGAGCTCTTATGGGCTCCAATATGCAGAGGCAGGCAGTTCCTCTTCTGCTGACCGAAGCACCGATAGTCGGAACGGGAATGGAGAAAAAAATAGCCAAGGATTCAAAAGCCATGGTGGAATCGACTGTCGAAGGTATCGTTACACGAGTTGACGCCAAAGGCTGTACAGTTAAAGTAACTAAAAAGACAGATCCGAAAGATCCTGACGAAGTTTATTACAGATTCGTAAAATTTTTCAGGACGAATCAGGATACCTGTATAAACAACGTACCGCTGGTTGAAGCCGGCGACAAAGTAAAACCGGGCGATGTACTCGCGGACGGCGCCGCTACCGAGAACGGAGAGCTTGCTCTCGGCAAGAACGTCCTTGTAGCATACATGTCGTGGAACGGATACAATTTTGAGGACGCCATAATTTTAAGCGAAAGAATGGTGAAAGAGGATATTTTCACTTCACTTCATATTAAGGAATACGAGACCAGCGTTAAGGAAACAAAGAGAGGCGAAGAAGAGCTTACAAGAGAGATTCCGAACGTTAGCGAGGAAGCCACAAAGAACCTTAACGATAACGGCATCATAAGGATCGGTGCAGAAGTTTATCCGGGCGATATACTCGTCGGCAAGGTAACTCCGAAAGGAGAGGTCAACCTTACTCCCGAAGATAAGCTTTTAAAAGCGATATTCGGTGAAAAGGCCGGTGAGGTTAAGGACGCCTCTCTGAGAGTGCCTCCCGGAGATAAAGGCATCGTGATCGAAACAAAAGTGTTCTCAAGGAAGAAGAAAGACTCGTCCCGCAAGAGCAAAGAAAAGGACGAGATGAAGAAGCTGAAGAAGAAATACGACGATGACCTTGCTCTTCTCGAGCTGGAAAGATCATCTGAGCTTTTCAATCTGTTAAAGGATAAAAGCATTATTTCCGACATCGTCTGCCTACAGAAGGAAAAAGGAACCAGGGTCGTTGTTCTCGGAAAAGGTGAAAAGATAAATCAGAAAACGTTCCTAAAACTGAACATAGAAGATTCGAACATAGCTACTGACTGGACAGATGACGAAGTAGTTAATGACAGAATTACAGAAATAATAACAAACTACTCGATGGTGGTCGATCAGCTCAATGTTGACTTTCAGAGGGACAGGCAGCGTCTTCTATACGGGGATGAACTTCCTCCGGGGATCATTCAGCTAGTAAAATGCTACATTGCCAAAAAGAGAAAGATCCAGATCGGAGACAAAATGGCTGGAAGGCACGGTAACAAAGGTATCGTGTCCAGGATAGTTCCGGTTGAGGACCTTCCTTACCTTGAAGACGGAACACCTGTCGATATCATTCTTAATCCTCTGGGTGTGCCTTCTAGGATGAATCCCGGTCAGATATTCGAAACCAATCTGGGGTGGGCGGGAAAAACTCTCGGAGAGAAATACTCGACCCCTGTTTTCGACGGAGCGTCACTTGAGGATGTAAAGGGAAAACTGAAAGAGGCGAAGCTGCCTTTCTCGGGAAAATCAGTACTTTACGACGGACTTACCGGCGAAAGATTCGCGCAGGAGATCACCGTCGGTGTGACGTATATGCTTAAACTTTCTCACCTTGTAGAAGACAAGCTTCATGCCAGGTCTATCGGACCATACTCGCTTATAACCCAGCAGCCGCTCGGAGGAAAAGCTCAGTTCGGAGGCCAGAGGTTCGGTGAGATGGAGGTATGGGCGCTTGAAGCATACGGAGCAGTACATATTCTCCAGGAAATGCTTACATATAAATCGGACGATGTTACAGGAAGAACAAAAGTGTATGAAGCGATCGTGAAAGGTCTCGAGATACCTAAGCCGGGTATTCCTGAAGCCTTTAATGTTCTTATAAAAGAACTTTACGGTCTGAATCTTGATGTTAAACTCGAATGATGTTTATACATCAGTGAAAATTCAAACCGCCAGGTATTAAAAACAGGAGTTAAGAATGCCAAGATTGCGTCAGAGAGATATTTTACACAAAGCTTTTTCTAAGTTCACCATAAAGCTTCTGTCAAGCGAAGAAGTGCTTAAGACAAGTAAAGGTGAAGTTACTAAAGCGGAGACCGTTAATTACAGAACATATAAACCCGAAAAGGACGGTCTTTTCTGCGAAAGGATCTTCGGTCCCCAGAAAGACTGGGAATGTTCATGCGGAAAATACAGAGGATCAAGATATAAAGGAATAGTCTGCGACAAATGCGGTGTTGAAGTTAACCGCAGAAGCGTAAGAAGAGAGAGGATCGGTCACATTAAGCTTGCTGTTCCGATCGTTCATATATGGTTCTTCAGATCGCTTCCTTCAAAGATCGGCAACCTTCTTGATTATACAGTTAAAACTCTCGAACAGATAATTTATTATGAAAAATACGTAGTGATAAAACCCGGAAGGATAATATCCGACTATCAGCTTCTCATTGAAAGATACGCCAAGACTTATCTGGAAAAATATCACAAATTCATAACTGAGCTTGAGAAACTGCTCTACCTGTCTATAAAAGACGATACCCAGAGAGATCAGATCAATGTTGTTATCAATGAGTTCTATACGAATTTTGAAGAAAAACCGGAAATAAAAAAGATATTTGAAACTCTCAATGATAAAGTAAATGAAATGCTCGAAATGATAGAGCGGTTCGTTGTAGAGAAGTACAGGGAAAAGGATATTCGCGAAAGAGTCTATTCGATCCTCTATGACGACAATGATTTCATGGAGCCGGTTTCTTCCTTCATCGATCACGATAAGGATATTCAGTCAATACCGGTTAAGGAAAAAAAGGATGTCAGCAAATTTGACAGCCTGATAAAAGATGTGGCCAATCTTAAATTCATGAGTATCGTTAAAGACATCAAATACAAATCCCTCATGTCAGAGAGTGATTATAACTCAGTGATCGAAAAAGTAGAGAGATACGAGAACGAATACTCGGGCGAAGAGAATTTCAGAGCCGAGATCGGCGCTGAGGCGGTAAGACTGCTTCTGAGAGAGATTGACGTTAAGCTGATGTCGTCGGAAATGAGAAAGAAGATCGAGACGGAAAAGTCAGAACAGAACAAGATGGACATTCTAAAAAAGCTTAATGTCGTCGAGTCTTTCAAGAATAACATGGAGAACAACAAACCTGAATATATGGTGCTTGATGTTATTCCCGTTATACCTCCCGAGCTCAGACCTCTGGTTCCTCTTGAGGGAGGAAGATTTGCCACTTCAGACCTGAACGATCTCTACAGAAGGGTGATCATCAGGAACAACAGGCTGAGAAAAATGCTTGAAATAAAAGCTCCCGAGGTCATTGTCAGAAATGAGAAAAGGATGATCCAGGAAGCTGTAGATTCTCTTTTCGATAACGGCAGAAAGAATAACGTTGTCAGAAGCGACGGTAAAAGAGCTTTAAAATCTCTTTCCGATTCACTCAAGGGAAAACAGGGAAGATTCAGAAGCAACCTGCTCGGAAAGAGAGTGGACTACTCATGCCGTTCTGTAATTGTCGTCGGACCGCAGCTTAAACTGCACCAGTGCGGACTTCCGAAAGAAATGGCTCTTGAGCTTTATAAACCGTATTTGATAAGAAAACTCATAGAATACGATCCGAACGTTACTACGATAAAGAACGCTAAAAAAGAGATCGAAAAAGGAACTGATAAAGTATGGGAACTTCTGGAGGGACTTGTTGACGGGCATCCGGTTCTTCTGAACAGGGCTCCGACGCTTCACAGACTCGGTATTCAGGCATTCCAGCCGGTTCTTGTCGAGGGAAAGGCGATCCAGCTTCATCCTCTGGTCTGTAAAGCTTTCAACGCCGACTTCGACGGCGACCAGATGGCAGTTCACCTGCCGCTTTCTCCCGAGGCTAAGCTTGAGGCAAGACTCCTCATGATGGCCTCGCACAATCTTCTTCACCCGGCGACCGGAAGGCCGATAACTTATCCGACACAGGATATGGTACTGGGTATATATTACATGACAAAGAGAAAGATGGAGAAGGAAGAGAACCCGAAGATCTATTCAAATATCGACGAGATAATCCTCGCTCTGGATTTCAAAGTAATCAGCTATCATACAGATATAAAGTACCTGTTCAAAGGTGAATTTATAGATACTACTCCTGGAAGAGTACTTTTCAACGAGGTGCTCCCGAAAGAAATGACCGCAGGTAAATTCTACAATGAGCTCATGGTCAGCTCGCAGGTGGAGAAGATTATAGAAGAAGCTATAGAGAAAGTAGGGTTCAGTCAGACAGCTCTATTCCTTGACAGGCTCAAGGACTTCGGATATAATTACGCGACCAAATCAGGAATATCGATAGGTCTTGACGATTTTGTAATATCTCCTCTTAAAGACAAGGTACTTAAAACTGCAGAAAAGAAGGTCGAAGCGATAAAAGAATCTTACGCAGAAGGCCAGATCACCGATACCGAAAGGTATAACAAGGTCGTTGACGAGTGGACAAAAGCCACTAACAGGATCGAGAACGATATGTACGACAACCTCAGGCTCGATAAAGGCGGTTTCAATCCGGTTTTCATGATGATGGACTCAAAGGCGAGGGGTTCCAGAACCCAGATCAAGCAGATATGCGGTATCAGGGGACTGATGCAGAAACCTCAGAAAAATATTGAAGTATCATCGGACTCCGTTATCGAGAACCCGATAAAGACGAATTTCATTGACGGACTTTCTATCCTCGACTACTTCATTTCGACTCACGGAGGAAGGAAAGGACTTGCGGATACGGCTCTTAAAACAGCTGACGCGGGCTACCTTACAAGAAAACTCGTCGATGTTTCTCACGATGTGGTCGTAACGGAAGATGACTGTCATACTATCATGGGTATAGATATATCCGATCTTAAGGAAGGCGACAAAGTACTTGAGAATTTTGAGGACAGGATTTACGGAAGGGTACTCGCCGAGGATGTAGTGGATTTCAGCGAAGACCCTAACGGGGAGATAGTCTGCGAAGCCGGTACTCTGGTAGATAAATCAGTAGCGAAAAAGATCGTTAATCACAATATTGAAAAAGTTAAAATAAGATCGGTTCTCACCTGTGAATCAAAAAAAGGTATCTGCGCAAAATGTTACGGGCAGAACCTTACAACCAGAAAACTCGTTTGCGTAGGCGAGGCTGTCGGGATCATGGCCGCCCAGTCGATCGGAGAACCTGGTACACAGCTTACACTTAGGACGTTCCATGTTGGAGGTTCTGCTGATATCGCCACGATCAAATCTGAAGAGTTCGCAAAATACGACGGTCATATCGAACTGAGAGATTTCGAAACAGTTATGTATGAGAAATCAAATATCGTTATCAGAAGGAACGGCTTGTTAAGGCTGATAGACGATTTCGGCAAGGAAGTGATGTCTGAGAACGTTCCGTATTCAGCTGTTCTTCTCGTAAAAGACAAAGAACGAGTAGTTAAGGGACAGCCTCTTTACAAATGGGATCCGTACAGCTATGTTATTCTTTCCCATAAGAGCGGAAAAGTTAAATTCAAAGATATAGTTGAAGGCAGTACTTTCAAGACATCTTTTGACGAAAAGATAGGCCAGAAATACAAAGTAATGATAGAACCGAAAGAAAGGACTCTCAAACCTACTATATTCATTCTTGACAAGAACGGGAACGAGATCGCCAAATACCTTCCTCCTTCAGGCGGTGCGCTGCAGGTCGAGGACGGTGACAAGGTGAAGGCCGGACAAACTCTTATAAAAATGCAGAGAAGCCAGGGAAAAACAAAGGACATTACAGGAGGTCTGCCGAGGGTAAGCGAACTTTTCGAGGCCAGAGATCCGAAGGATCCCGCTATCCTTTCAGAGATCGACGGCGTAGTAAGGTACGGCGATTTCAAAGGTACTTCCCAGATCATCATGGTTGAAGATCTTAACGGAAATGAGGTAAGGACATACAGTGTTCCGAGAGGAAAACACATACTTGTTCACGACGGAGATATAATATATGCGGGAGAAAAACTTACTGAAGGATCGATCAAGCCTGACGACATTCTCCACATTCTCGGTACTACAAGAGTTCAGCATTTCCTTGTCAACCAGATACAGGAAGTTTACAGGGGATCGGGAGTGAACCCTAACGATAAGCACATAGAGGTGATCGTTAGGCAGATGCTTCAGAAAGTACAGATCGTAAATCCCGGCGACACATCTTTCCTCGAGGGTGATAAAGTAAGTAAATTCGTGCTTTCAAAGAACAACTCGGACATATACGACAAGATCATCGTCGTCGATCCCGGGGACTCTAAGTTCGAGGAAGGCGAGATGCTTATAACCTATGAAGTTGATAACAGGAACAAGAAGCTGGCCGACGAGGGCAAGAAGCAGATAGTTTTCAGACCTGCAAGACCCGCCACATACAAGCCTCTGCTTCTCGGTATTACTGAAGCCGCTCTTCAGGTAGATTCATTTATATCGGCGGCATCTTTCCAGGAAACAACAAAAGTACTTACAGACGCGGCGATCAAGTCTTCTACAGACTATCTTGAAGGTCTGAAAGAGAACGTTATCATGGGTAACCTTCTTCCGTGCGGTACAGGACTTGCAAAATACAATTATCTCAAGGTAAGGAACAAGTTCGAGGAAGAAATAGAGGAAGAAGAACCCGAAAGAATAAATTACAGGGACTGACCCTGCGCCTGAAAAGTGATAAAAGTCGCTTGACAAGGATTTGAAATAATCTTATATTTGACCCCGTACCGATTTTTGATGCCTTCTTAGCTCAGTCGGTAGAGCAAAGGACTGAAAATCCTTGTGTCCGTGGTTCAATTCCGCGAGGAGGCACCAGAAGATAAAAGGCTTTGAGAGATCAAAGCCTTTGTCTTTTTAAAAAAAGGAGCTCATGTAATGAACGTTCACAATCTGGACTGCATTTTCAAACCTAAAAGAATAGCTCTTATAGGTGTTTCATCGAATCCTAACAGCGTAAGCGGAAAAGTTCTTACCAATATCGTAGCGGCGGGCTTTAAGGGAGTGGTCTATCCCGTAAATGCAGACCATGAGGCGGTAATGGCCATGCCGTGTTTTCCGGACCTGAAAAGCCTTCCTAAAACACCCGATCTGGCAGTCATCTGTACTTCAGCGGCAGAAGTTCCGGACAGGGTCAGAGAGTGCGGAGAGGCCGGGATCGAGGGAATTATTATAATGTCATCAGGTTTCAGAGAGACAGGAGAAGAGGGTGTAAAGCTGGAACAGAGGATACTTGAAGAAAGGTCGAAATTCAGTAACATGAGGATAATCGGACCGAACTGTCTCGGTATCATAGTGCCCGAGCTTGATCTGAACGTAAGTTTCGCACCTGATTTTCCGAGGAAAGGGAATATCGCATTTATATCTCAGTCGGGAGCGCTCTGCACATCAGTGCTGGACTGGGCGAACGAGGAGAAGATCGGTTTTTCCAGTTTTGTTTCGATCGGTAATACGATAGATGTAGACTACGGGCATCTGATTGACTATTTTGGTGAGGATGAGAGTACCAGATCGATAATTTTATATATCGAATCAGTTACGGACGCCAGGAAGTTCATGACGGCCGCAAGAGCATTCGCCCGCACGAAGCCGATTATAGTCTATAAAGCGGGAAGGTTCCCGGAATCAGCCGCCGTGGCGGCCTCGCACACGGGCGCACTGGCTTCGGGCGATAATGTATACGATGCCGCTTTCAGGAGGACAGGTCTCGCCAGAGTTTACGATATCGGGGAGATATTCGACTGCACTGAGCTTATCGCGAAGAACAGGATACCTAAGGGTGCCAGGCTCGGCATCGTTACCAACGCGGGCGGCCCCGGAGTGATGGCAACGGACGCGCTCATCGGCTCTAACGGCCGGCTCGCAAAGCTCGGCGACGAAACACTGCAGATTCTCAACGAGAACCTGCCGTCCGCGTGGTCGCACGGGAATCCCGTGGATGTTTTAGGCGACGCAAGATCGAAAAGGATAGCCAAAGCTGTCAGGATCGTGCTGGACGATAAGAATGTTGACGCAGTTCTGGTGATCCTGACGCCTCAGGCCATGACTAACGCCGATGCTACCGCAAAAGCTGTGGGTGAGATCGCCTCGGCATCAAAAAAGCCTGTTCTTGCTTCGTGGCTCGGCGGAAAGAACATGAAGGAAGGTCTGAAGATACTTAACGAGTACGGAGTCGCGGCCTATAAGACACCCGAACAGGCTGTCAGAGCGTTCATGACGCTGGTAGAATACGCAAGGAACCTGGAGACGCTTTACGAAACCCCCAGAGATATTCCCGTCGAATTCTCGCTTAACAGAAAGAAGATAAGGGAAGAGCTCAAAAGCATCGTAAGGAACAATGTAAGTGTTCTGTCAGAGGAGAATTCAAAGAAGCTGCTCGCTGCGTATGAGATAAATGTGACCGAACCTTTTCCCGCTGGAAATGAAGATGAAGCGGTCGCTGTTGCAGAAAAAATTGGCTATCCTGTAGTATTTAAGATAAATTCCCCTCAGATCACACACAAAACTGATGTCGGCGGCGTCATTATAGACATAAATTCAGGGGAGACTGCCAGACTTTCTTACAATAAAATAGTTTCAGCCGCCGCCGCCTCGAGACCTGATGCAGAGATATCAGGCGTAACCGTTCAGAAAATGATCAAGATGAAAGATTCAGTGGAAATGATCATCGGTATTAAAAAGGACAATACTTTCGGTACTGTGATACTTGCAGGTTCCGGAGGGGTAACGGCCGAACTGTATTCCGACACATCTCTCGGCTTCCCTCCGCTGAACGAAAGACTTGCCAGAAGAATGCTTGAAGATCTTAAAATATGGCCGCTGTTGAAAGGCTACAGGGGAAAACCCCCGGTCAATATCGACAAGCTTATTGAAGTGATGATAAGGCTTTCGTATCTGGCTGCGGACTATCCCGAGATCACAGAACTTGACATCAATCCGCTGATCGTCGGGAACGAAAGTGTTTACGCCCTGGATGCAAGGGTGGTCGTAGATGTAGCTGCAGCTGGAAAGCATACAGAAAAATATCAGCACCTGGCTCTCAGACCATATCCTGAGGAGTTCGTCAGAAAAGGCATCGGGCTGGACGGTCATGAGATCACTTTAAGGCCGATCAAACCTGAAGACGAACCTCTCTGGCTCGAGCTTCTGGGCAGCTGTTCAAAAGAATCGATATATTCAAGGTTCAGATATTTCTTTCAGTGGTCATCTCACGATGTTGCAGCGAGATTCTGCTATATCGACTATGACAGGGAGATAGGAATAGTTGCCGAAACGGTTGAAAACGGCAAAAAAAAGCTTCTCGGGGTCGGAAGGCTCATCTCTGATCCGGAAAAGCATACTGCTGAATACGCTATCCTGATCACGGACAAATGGCAGAACAAAGACCTTGGCGGCATGATAACTGATTTCTGCATTGATATAGCACAAAAATGGGGAATGAAAAAAATATACGCACAGACGACGACGGACAATCACAGGATGATAGCGCTTTTCAGAAAAAGGGGATTTATAATCACCGGTGAGGAAAGGAACGATTCAACGGTCGAAGTGGAAAAAGATCTGGATTAACTTATAGATAACTGACTATATTCTTAAGCTCCATTCTCTCCGGCAGTTCTCCGTCGAATGACCTGATAAAATTCTCGTTCAGGGTTACAAGCTCCAGGTTCAGTTCGTCCATATCGAGGACATTATTCTTTGTAAATTTAGGTATCTTCTTTTTGAAATTAAGCTCGCAGAAACTAACACTCTTCATCAGCGGATCATCGTCCTCACCGTAAGCCAGAGGCAGCCCGTGAGTTCTGCATATCAGAGGCCTGAATTCGTAGATCTGGCAGAGGGATCTTCTCAGCATGGGACAGCTTTTACTTCCCGGCTGTATTTTTAAGCCCCTGTCTTTCACTGCGCTCACGATGGAAAAGAATTCTATGGGAAGAACGCTGGTTTCCTCGCAGCATGAACAGCATCCCTTGCCACAAGATAAGTTGCCCGTATGTTTTTTTTCGATCTCTGATATTTTCTGATCTGCGTATCTTACGAATTCAAAATAAGCATCAAAATAGTACTGGTTATTATCCATTTACGCTCTCTAATTCATTTTCGTTCAGCTTTATCTGTTCTGATCCTGCACCCCGGAATCCGTACGTCACGATATATGCGAGCGCTATGAGCAAAAGTACTGCAAAGAATATAATTTTCTTTTTTGAGGATTTTGCGTCCTGAGATGAGTATGAAGTGAACTTCATTCTCTCCCTGAGAGTTCTGCTCTTATCCGGCTTCAGGCTTTTTGAACTTGTATATGAGAACTGCTTTTTCTGCGGTGCGTTTCCGAACATGATCCACCGTTCATTTTTTGTTGTATTCTTCAAGGCCCAGCTTCAGAATGTTTATTGCCCTGACCAGATATTCCTCTTTAAGAACATAAGCGATCCTTATCTGATTTTTTCCAAGTCCGGGTGTAGCGTAGAATCCTGAAGCGGGAGCTACCATTACAGTTTCATTGCCGACTCTGAAATCGGTCAGAAGCCATTTGGCAAAATCATCAGCGTCGTCGACCGGGAGCCCGACCACCATGTAGAAAGCGCCTTTCGGCATCGGTACCGTCGCCCCGGGTATTTTTTTCAGTTCCGCATATGCGGTATTCCTTCTTTTTGTGTATTCTGTGTGGACTTCGGTGAAATACGAATCGGGAGTATCGACCGCAGCTTCAGCAGCCTGCTGATCGACGCTTGGGGGGCAGAGCCTTGCCTGACCGAACTTGAGGACCAGACCGAGCAGGTCTTTGTTCCTCGTTACGATACATCCTACTCTTGAACCGCAGGCGGAATATCTTTTTGATGTCGAATCGATCATAACAGCATTTTCTTCGAAATCGTCGAACTGAAGTATCGAAGTAGCTTTGCAGTCGTAAGTGAATTCCCTGTAAACTTCATCTGAAATTATATAAAGTTCATGTTTTTTTGCAAAATCTACAAGTTCCTGAAGTCTCTCTCTTTTAAATACTGCGCCTGTAGGGTTTCCCGGATTGCAGATCACTATCGCCTTCGTTCTCGGGCTTATCTTAGCCTCAAATTCACTCATAGCGGGAAGATCGAATCCGTTGTTTATATCTGTGGTTATAGGGACAACGTTCACTCCTGCCATGACGGCGAAACCGTTGTAGTTAGTATAGAAAGGCTCGGGTATTATGATCTCGTCTCCCGGTGAAAGCGCTGACAAAAGAGTGAATATTATAGCCTCGCTGCCGCCGGTCGTTATGAAAATGTTCGACTCATTTACATCAATGTTCATCTTCCTGTAGTACTGAACGAGTTTCTTTCTGTATGAAAGCTGGCCTTCGCTCGGACCGTATTCAATGACGGGAGGGATGTTGTGATAAGCGTCGATCATTTTCTGGGATGTTTTGATGTCAGGCTGTCCGATATTAAGATGATAGACGTGTACCCCTTCGTTCTTTGCCTGTACAGCGAAAGGCGCAAGCTTCCTTATCGGGCTCGCCTGCATTATCGAATCTCTTGATGATATTTTGAGTTTTCCCATTTTCTTAAGCTCCGTTGTTTATATTAATGAACCTGTGCTAAAATAACACCGGTTATGTATCTTGTCAAGAATTGTGATTACGATTTTTTTCAGCATTTTCAAAAGTTGCGCCTCTCCATAAAAGCCTGTTTTAGTGTGATCTCATCGGTGAATTCTATTTCACCTCCGATGGGAATACCTGTTGCAAGCCTCGTTATATTTATGCCCGAATCTCTAAGCTTTTCTGAAATATAGAGGGCGGTAGTGTCTCCTTCGACAGAGTGATTTAAGCCGATTATCAATTCTCTTACTTTCTTTTCCCGAACCCTAAGGAAAAGCGACGCAAGGTTAAGAGACGACGGGACGATCCCGTCCAGAGGGCTGATCAGTCCGCCGGTCACATGGTAAAGACCTTTGTGTACATTCAGTTTTTCGAACATATAAAGATCGCTGAAATTCTCCACTACCAGAATTGATGATCCGTCACGCTTAATATCGCTGCAGATGTCACAGACCTTGTGCTCGGTCAGATTGTGGCATTCCATGCACAGCCCGAGTTTTTTCTTGGCTTCTGTAACAGCATCAGCAAGTTTTTCAGACACCTTCATCTCTGAATTTATCAGGTAATAGGATATCCTTCTTGCTGATTTTTTGCCTATTCCGGGAAGTTTGGCAAATGAATCGATAAGGTTCTGAAGTATTTCGGATTGTTTTCCCATCAGAAACCCGGTATCTTGAATCCGTCAGGAAGTTTTGGCGCGATCTTTGACATTTCGTCCCCTGATATCCTGTCCACTTCCTCTGAAGCCTGGTTTACCGCGGCGATTATCAGGTCCTCGAGACCTTCAGAGTCGTCAGGGTCGATCACTTTAGGATCTATTTTGACTGACATAAGTTTCTTTTTGCCGTTCATTTTCACTTTGACCATTCCTCCGCCCGCGGTACCCTCGACCTCGGTCGTTTCCAGCATCTGCTGTGATCTCTGCATATCCTCCTGCATTTTCTGAGCCTGTTTCAATAATGAACTCATATCCATGTTCATGCCGGCCATGTGATCTTCTCCTTGGTTTTTAATCTATAAATTTACAGTTGAACGGTTCTTCGAACAAAAATTTAAGCTGCGGGGCTTTGTTCAAAAGTTCAGCTCTTTTTTCGTCCTGAGTTTTTTTTATGCTTTTCCCAACTTTAATTATCCTGTCGGTATGTTTGACTGTGCCTTCATCGAAAACTATTCTGACATCGCCTGTTTTAAAAAAGAAATTCAGCTCTTTTTCGATCTCTTCTTTTTTAGAATCACATAGATTTCGTAATACAGTATCTTTTTTGTCGAATTTTACTTTAAGAATGCGATTCTCTTCCAAAGATACAGGCACTCCGAATTCAAGTACTCCGAGCCTTGAATTTACAGTTTTAATATGGCAGATAAAATTTTCCCATTCCGATACGAATTTATCGAGGGTCAGCTGAGTTTCGGGAGTTTTTTTTTTATCCGTTTCAGCTATACTTTCGGGTTTGATGTTTACCTGTCCCGCCTGCAGTCCTGAAGTGATCTCCCGTATGATCTGTTCGGCGTCGATTTCAAGGTCGCCTTCCACAGCCGAGAGTTTTTTGATTATTTCCTCGAGACTTGAAACAGGTTCGTGATGCAGTATTTTGAGCATTACTATCTCAAAATCCATTCTCTGAAACGGAGATGATTTGAGTTTCTGTACTGACTGGCTGAGTATGTCAATGAATAACAGAATGTCTTTTTCTCCGAATCTCTCTTTATATGGGATAAGTTTGTTTACGTTGTCGGCTGACATATCAAGGATCTTTGCGTCGTTCACGGATTTAAGAATAAGAAGGTCTCTGAAGAATTCCGTCAGCCCCTTGATATATGCAAGAATATGAAGGCCTTTGCCGAAAAGCTCTTCTATGTAGGTCATAAGTTCGCCCGTATCTTTTGAAAGAACTATGTCCGTGAACCTGAAGAACGATTCTGCCGGGGTGACCCCGAGAGCTTCCGCGGTTTTATCAGCGGTGATCACATTGCCTGAGAATGCAATGACCTGATCCAGTGCCGACTGCGAGTCCCTTACAGATCCGTCGCCGGCCTTGGAGAGCATTATCAGCGACCCGTCATCTATTTCCACACTTTCTTTCGCGCAAATTTCTTTAAGAGCTTTGCTCAGAACATCAATATCCACTCTTTTGAAATCGTGGCGCTGGCATCTTGAAAGGATCGTTGCGGGCACCTCGTTCACTTCGGTAGTCGCGAATATGAAAACGGCGTGTTCCGGCGGCTCTTCAAGTGTTTTCAGCAGAGCGTTGAAGGCCTGGTTCGTGAGCATGTGGACTTCATCGATTATGTATATTTTCTTTCTGCTTTTTGCCGGTGAGAATTTGATGTCGTCCCTAAGGTCGCGGATCTCATCGATACCTCTGTTGGATGCTCCGTCGATCTCTTTAACGTCTAGGCTGTTGCCCTGATCTATCTCGACGCAGTTGGAACATACTCCGCACGGTTTAGGTGTGACCCCTGTCTCGCAGTTAAGGCACTTGGCGAGGATCCTGGAGATCGTGGTTTTGCCCACTCCTCTCGGTCCGGTCAGAAGATACGCATGATGAACTTTGTTATTTTTTATGGCATTGGTCAGCGTCGTGGTCACATGTTCCTGTCCGATCACGTCTTCGAATGTCAGAGGCCTGTATTTTCTCGCTATTACCAGATAGCTCATTTCAGCGTTCTTCCCGAATTTAAAGGGACTAAAATATAGTCAATCGGAGACATTATTGCAAGTAAGAAAAATTACAATATCTGAGGATCAGACTCTTTCAATTACGCTTCCGGTACTGACAGCTCCGTCTTTGATAACTTCCGCAAAAAGGAAATACTTGGGCAGAGGGCATTCTCCTTCCAGCCTTCCCCACGGGCAGAATTCGAAGCAGGTCATGCCTCTGGAGGATATCCTTATCAGTGCTTCTCCGGCAGCAAATACATCGCCGATCATTATATCTGAAAGGTCAATTCCCTCCAGCGTGAGAGTTTCCGAATAATTTCCCGGACCGACGATGAATTCTTCTCCTTTCCCGAACCTGGGGCACTGAGCCTGTTCTTTCAGAAGCTCGACAGAAGTAATAGATACCTGCCTCGGGCCCGGTTTGTTTGAAGCATCGCCCTCCAGCCCGATGCCTTCGATCAGCTTTCCGGTGGCGATTTTTCTTTTCGGACCTTTCTTTTCATCGGAAATGTTTATTGATACGATCTTTCCTTTCATTTCAGAACTCCAGATAATATATTTTATCTCCGGTATTGTACTCCCTTTTGCCTATAGCGCCGATGAGGAAGCAGTCAGCTTTAGACAGGGACGATATGTCCGCGGAACCGTTGGATATTACAGGTTCGATCTTCATAATTCCGTTATCGTTATTGCGGACAGCAGGATAGAAATTTACCCTGTCGCCCTTATGTTTGAAAGTAGCGGTCAGTTCCGCCTCTTTATAGACTGGGAGAACATTGGTCTCTCCCGTCATTGTCCGTACCGCGGTCTTTACGAACAGCTCGAACCCGACGAAGTTGGACAGCGGATTGCCGGGCAGACCGAAAACGAGACATTTGTCCGTTTTCCCGAAGAATACCGGCTTGCCGGGTTTTATTGCGACCTTATGGAATATCTGTTCTACCCCGAGATCCAGCAGGACTTTCGGGACGAGGTCGAACTCTCCCATAGAAACGCCGCCCGAGATCAGCAGGATGTCGCTTTTCAGACCTTCGGCGAGTTTCGAGGACAGGCTCTTTTCATCGTCTTCAGCTATTCCGAGATATTCGGCATTTATGCCTATGTTCTGTGCCATGACGGCAAGCATCATACCGTTCGAGTTGTATATCTGGCCGTATTTCAGCGGCTGTCCCGGTTCGACGATCTCAGATCCTGTGTTAAGTATGGAAATGACCGGAAGTTCAAACACTTTTATATGTGAAAATCCGGCAGCTACTATAAGTGCGATATCTTTCGTACCGATCTTTCTTCCTTTAGGGAATATCAGCGAATCCTTTTTAATATCTTCTGCTTTATAGCTGACATTGGCATATTGCTTTGGCAGATATTCGAAATTTACAGTTCCGCCTGATTTTTTCGTGATCTCGACCGGAATTACCGTATCGGCGCCGAAGGGCATCGGCGCTCCGGTCATGATGGCGACGCAGTGACCTTCCTCCAGCGGCTCTTCAGACGAATCCCCTGCAGCTATGATCCCGTCGTAAATATATTCACTTACACCTTCTTTCCATTTGAATGCGTAACCGTCCATCGCTGATTTGTCGAAAGGCGGCATATCGAGTTTTGAGTAAAGATCTTCCGCGCAGACATAGCCGAGACATTCGTGTACGGGCAGTTCGGCGACAGGCATAGTCCGGCAGTTTTCAGTTATCAGTTCAAAGGCTTTTTCAAGTTCTATCATAGTCTTCCCGTTGAAAGATAGTTTTCTGCAGTCATGACAGGTATAGCTGACGATTTAAAATCCTTTAGATTCCGCGTTATTATTACATTCAAACCGTTTTCGATCGCGGTATAGTACTGAACGGCGTCCTCGAAGTCGGAAAATTCGGAGTTGAGGGCAAGCCCGATTATTTTATCGTCCATCGGAAGTATTTTTACAAGAACTTTAAATTGTGACAGAATTTTTCCGGTCTCAGTTCTTCCGAGTTCCTTTGAGATCAGATAATACGCGTTGGCGAAAGTCAGAGAAGAAATGCAGAGTTCGACCTTGTTTTTGTCTGCGAGACTGAAAAGTTGCGCTGCAGGATAGTAAAAATTTTCTCTTTTCGACATAAGATCGATCACTATATTCGTGTCAACAAGCACTTTGTCTTTCATTTATACTTCTCCGCCAGATAGTCCGTATAGTCCTTTTTATAGTCATCGGCAGGCTGTTTTATTACACCCGAAAGGCTCTTTACAAGCGGAGTGATTTCGTTTTGAGGTTTTTTTGCCACCAGGGACAGCAGATAATTTTCTATCATTTTAGAAAGGCTTGTCTTCTCCTTTTTGACATAATCCTTGGCTTTTTCGATTACATCTTTATCCAGTTTTATAGTCAGCTTCGTATTCATTGATCTGCCCTCAGTATTGTTGTCCGTACTAATATAATAAAATAATACGGCTATGTCAAGTCCGGACAATAAAAAACCGCCTCAGCGGGCGGTATGATTCAAATTTGTTGAGAATATTTTAAATAAACTAAAAAATTTATTTTAACTTTGTAGGTGGCAAGATGGTAATGAATTCTTCTCTATTAGAGTTGTGTTCATTAGCGTCCATTTTCAAATGATATGTTCTTTTTATTTGGTCAGTCTTTGTAATATATGAAGGTATTGCATTTGAATTACCGATACATGAAACAGTATTGGATTCAGTAACTCTGGATGTTAATTCTTTTAATGCTTCATTTTTATTAGTGGGATTAAGATATGTTTTTACTTCACCACCACGTCTAATAATATCAGGAATATATCCATTAGCGACGGCATCATCATTTGTATATTCCCAACCCGAAAATACGTTATCTCCTTTAATGACTCGTAAGTAAGATGCATTTGAATCTGTAGGTTCTAGAGATAATAATTCAAACTTCTCATCAAATCCTCCACTATAACCAGTTGCTTTTGCTTCTTCATCAAGCCATGCCACCATACTATCTCTTTCAGAAGTTGTGAACTCACCTGGAACTAAATAAATTCCCAATCTTTCTTTATTTCTCCATGCCTGACAACTTAAATTTGCCCTTCCTTCTACAAACATTTCATTATTATATTCAGTAATAGGATTTCCCAAAGCATTTTGTTCAGCAATAGCTGAAGCATACAAAGGATGAGTATTCCAATTTGGAATCATTAAAAAATCAACATTAGATTGTTTATACTTACCAGTTTGTAAAGTATCTGCATGATTAGTTCTTGCAGTCATAGGAAATTTTGAAATAAAGTAACCTTGATCATGATCAATCATATTGCCCCAATCTCTAATAACTGTATTAATAAAACCATCCTTCTTAAGTCTCAAATAAAGTGAGTCTTGAATATCAATTCTATTAGTAGTATATTCTCCTAAAAAATCAGTGAATACAGAGTCTAAATCTTGGAAACTTCCATCTGAAAGCATTTTGCTAACTAAAACTTTAGCATTATCAACACCATTTAAATTTTCTAAATTTCTTACGGTTCCCATAATTCTTTTTTGTTGTTTGATTTTCTCTAAATCATACATTTCGAAAGTTTGTCTTCCATCTTGAAGTAAAACATTTATTGTATCAACTTCAGTTTTTTCCATATTACTACCATCATTAGGAACAATTTTAACTTCATATCTTGTTGTTGCTTTTCCTTTTCCGCCAATTTCTACTTTACTTCCGTCTTTTTCTTGGATGAAAGTCTTATTCCACGCGCCGCTTTTTGCGTAGCCGCAGATTTTGTCCGTTCCTATTTTCCTGAGGTCGTAACATTTGCCGCCGGAATCTTTGAAGCGGTAGAAAAGTTTTTCGCCTGAGATCTTTTCCGGTGCTGCCGGGACGCTTACAGAGGTCCTGCCGTCAAAGTTTTTGGAATAAACCAATTGTCCAGCTTCATTGTAAATGTTAGCTTCAACAACATTAGGAATATTAATTCCTAATTTATCTCCATTAACCTTAAAATCATATTTTATAGTTGTAAACAAAGCACTTGGAATATCAGTGTAAGCATTTGAAAAAAGAACGCCTCCCATTCCATCCAAGGGTAAAGTCTGACTTTGTATATCCATATCAATGTCTAGAGCAGTAATTGTAACGTTAGCATCTTGAGCAGGATCAGTAGAACTTCCATTCAATCCAGTCTTAAACAGCAATTCAATACCATAATCATATTTTTCCTGTGAAAAAGCTTTATTGCCAACAAAAGGACTAGCCAAAGTAGCAACAATAGTAGCGGCGGTAAAAATTGACAGTCTGTTCATGATCCCTCCCTATCTGAATAAGATGTATATTTTCGTAATTTAATCGAGGAGAGTTAAAAAGTAAAGTGGAAATTTAAACAGGATACGAAACTGACATTCCGTCTTGACAATTCTAAATAAATCTGTTAAATTATAGACAGTCTAGACAGTTCATAAAAAAGGAGACACTGATGACGCACGCAATTAAAAACCACTGGCAGCTCCAGGAAGCAAAAAACAAGTTCAGCAGTCTTGTTGAATATGCGGTTAATGAATGTCCTCAGATAGTGACAAGGCACGGGAAGGATACCGTGGTAATTATTTCGATCGAAGATTACAAAAAACTTTCCGGTCACAAAACTGATCTTGTAAAATTTTTTAAGAACTCCCCGCTGGCCAGAGAAGTACTTGACATACAGAGAAGTAAAGAAAAACCCCGCGAGATCGAATTATGAAGTTTTTACTCGACACCTGCGTTATTTCCGAGCTGATAAAAAAAGCGCCGGACAAAAATGTAACTGAATGGATCTCGAAAACAGATGAAAATCTTTTATATATTTCAGTTATTACTGTCGGAGAGATCACAAAAGGGATAGAAAAGATCTCAGACAGCAATAGAAAAGCTGAACTGGTCAACTGGGTTGAACTTGACTTGAAAAAAAGATTCGAGAACAAGATCATTCCGTTCGGTATTGATGCCGCAAAAGTATGGGGAAAAGTTCAGGCTCTTTCGGAAAATTTAGGAAGAACTCTCCCGGCTATAGACGGAATTATCGCTTCGATCGGAATAGCTGACGATTTGACAGTGGTTACGCGTAATATTTCTGATATGAAAGAGAGCGGCGCGGCACTGTTCAATCCGTGGAACGGTGAATATTTTAATATTTAAGGCTTAGAACTCAAAGTAAATTTATCAGGTTGTATTTTCTGTCTTATCAGTAATCCTTCTTTTTTGGTTTTTTATACCTTTCAGATCCTTATGGCACAATACTTGCAATTTATCTAAGTGCGTAAAACTGAAAGAGGAGACTGACATGAATTTCGAGAAAATGACAGTAAAAGTGCAGGAATATCTGAACTTGGCCATGACCACCGCAAAGGAACGGAGATCGCCGGAGATCAACGGGCTGCATTTTATATTCAATGTGTTAAAAGATGAAAATATTATTACGACCCTTATTAAAAGGTCGGGCGTCGATCTGGCTATAGTGGCATCGAAGGTCGAGACTGAACTGTCGAAACTGGCTAAAGTAAATTCCGCTGCGGCTCAGTTGTACCTGTCGTCAGGATTCAACGAAATACTTGAAGCATCTTTTAAGACAGCCGGTGAGATGGGCGATGAATTTTTAAGTCTTGAACATATTTTCCTGACGGTACTGAAAGAAAAGAAAGGCTCGCTTTACAGGATTTTTGCTGATCTTAAAATAGACCACGATACGATACTTAAACTTCTGAAGTCCGTCAGAGGTAATCAGAGAGTGCAGGATTCCGACCCCGAGGCTAAATATGAAGTTCTGAAGAAATATACCCGCGACCTTAACGAACTTGCCGAGAAAGAGAAGCTCGATCCTGTTATAGGCAGGGACACGGAGATAAGAAGGGTACTTCAGATACTGACGAGAAGGACGAAGAATAATCCCGTACTTATAGGAGAACCCGGAACGGGTAAGACGGCTATTGCGGAAGGGATCGCGCACAGAATAGTCAGAAAGGACGTTCCCGAGAACCTGAAGAACAAGCGTATCATAGCTCTCGACCTTGCTGCTCTTATAGCCGGAGCGAAATTCAGGGGCGAGTTCGAGGAGAGGCTGAAGGCGGTTCTGAAGGAGGTCGAGACATCCGAAGGAAAGCTTATACTTTTCATCGACGAGCTCCACACTCTTGTCGGAGCGGGTGCGGCGGAAGGGGCGATGGACGCCTCTAACATGCTCAAACCGGCTCTCGCAAGAGGGGAGATCAAGGTCATCGGGGCGACGACAGTGTCGGAGTACCGCAAGTACATAGAAAAAGACGCGGCGTTCGAGCGCAGGTTCCAGCCTGTCATGATAGACGAGCCTTCGGTCGAGGACACGATATCGATCCTGCGCGGGATCAAGGATAAATACGAGGTCCATCACGGGGTAAGGATCTCCGACGCCGCGCTGATCACGGCTGCGAAGCTGTCCGCAAGGTACATCTCCGACAGGTTCCTGCCGGACAAGGCCATCGACCTGATAGACGAGGCCGCATCCAAGCTGAAGCTCGAGATAGAATCGCTGCCGGAAGACATCGAGATACTTCAGAGAAAGATAGTTCAGCTCGAGATAGAGAAGCAGGCGGTCGCGAAAGAGAAGGATAAAAAGTCGAAAGAAAGACTCGATGATATTAATAAGGAAATAGCTGAGCTGAAGGCTGAGGCTGATGAGCTTAAGGTGCACTGGGAGCAGGAAAAGGAGTACATTGCCGTCATCCGCGAAAATACGAAAAAACTCGACGCGCTGAAGAACGAGGAGTCGATAGCCGAAAGGAACGGAGAGCTTGAGAAAGTATCGAAACTCCGCTATCAGGAAATACCTTCGGTAAAGAAAAGGATAGACGACGCCACCGCGAAAATGGAAAGCTTCCAGTCGGGCAGAAGGATGCTCAAGGAGGAGATAGGCGAGAACGAGATAGCGGAGATAATTTCAAGATGGACGCACATTCCCGTTTCAAAGCTTCTCGAGAGCGAAAAGGAAAAACTTCTTAAGATGGAGGAACTTCTCGGTATGCGCGTAAAAGGACAGGACGAAGCTTTGAAAGTGGTCTCGGAAGCTCTCCGCAGGAACAGGGCGGGTCTCCAGGATCCGAACAGACCAATAGCCTCGTTCATATTCCTCGGCTCTACAGGCGTAGGGAAGACCGAGCTGGCAAGAGCGCTGGCCGAGTTCATGTTCGACTCCGAGAACGCGATGATAAGGATAGACATGAGCGAATATATGGAAGCGTTCTCGGTAACAAGGCTGATCGGTCCTCCGCCGGGATACGTCGGATACGACGAGGGCGGTCAGCTTACGGACGCTGTCAGAAAGAAGCCTTTCTCGATAGTACTTTTCGACGAGATCGAAAAAGCGCATCCGCAGGTGTTCAACATTCTTCTTCAGGTCCTCGACGACGGAAGGCTGACCGATAATAAGGGTCGCACGGTCAACTTCAAGAACACGATCATAATAATGACCTCCAACCTCGGATCCGATCTGTTCGCTTCGGTCGATAAAGTTACCGCAGAAAAGAAAGCCGAAGTTATCTCAATGGTCAAAAAAATGCTCAGACCGGAGTTCGTTAACAGGATAGACGACATAATCGTATTCAACAAGCTCGGAAAAGACGTGATACTTCAGATAACGGAGAGACTGCTGGCGGATGTTAATAAAAGGCTTGAGGAAAAGGATATTAAAATCGTTGTCGATGAAAAATCCAGAGAATATCTGACTGAAAAAGGTTACGATCCCGTATTCGGTGCGCGTCCTCTCAAAAGGCTGATCGAGAAAACCGTTCTCAACAATCTGTCGGTAAAGATCCTGAACGGAGACGCAGTCCCCGGAGACAGGATCGAGTTGAGCACACTGCTTTAACAAATATTTTGCGAACAAATTAAAATTTATGAATGTATAAAGCACAAATAAACACAGGAGAAAACCATGAAGATCATCAGAAATCTAATTTTCGCAGCAGTTTTTATCCTTCTCGGAGTACTACTTACGGCAAAGTTCGACTTTACCGATAAAGCGTCAGCAGTGGAAACAGGATCCTCAACCGGAGCAATGGACATTTATGATTCAAGCGAAGGTCATTCAAGGTTTGCAGTAATTGCCAGGGACGTTATGCCTTCGGTAGTTAATATTAAGATTGAAAGAAGTTTCGAATATAATTACACTTCACCTTTTGACCGTTTTTTCGAGTCAGATCCTTTCTTTAACGATTTCTTTGGAGGAAGACAGCGGCAGCAGCAGCCTAAAACCCGAAAGCAGATACAGAAAGGAGAAGGATCCGGCTTTATATATACGACCGACGGATATATTATGACAAATAATCATGTTGTCGAGAAAGCGGATAAGATAATAGTAAGGCTGCACAGTGGCGAGGAGATCGAGGCTAAGATCGTCGGGAACGATCCGGAAACAGATCTTGCCGTAATAAAAATTGATAAGAAGTTTGATGAAAACGAAATAGCAAAGCTGGGAGACTCAGATGAAATGTGGGTAGGTGACTGGGTCGTGGCAATAGGATCACCATACAGCCTTGAGAAAACAGTGACCGTAGGTGTAGTCAGTGCAAAAGACAGAGCCGGTATAGGTCTAATGAACGGACCTGTTTTTCAGGACTTCATTCAGACGGATACAGCTATTAACCCCGGCAACAGCGGAGGACCTCTGCTAAATATTAAGGGAGAGGTCATAGGTATAAACGCCGCCATTAATGCACAGGCTCAGGGAATTGGATTCGCTATCCCAATCAATATGGCCAAGAAGATATCCGCGAACCTAAAAGAAGACGGGAAAGTAAAAAGAGCATATCTTGGGATAATGCCTAAAGAGATAACTCAGGCTGAGAAGGAAGTTCTGGGACTTAAAGATGACCAGGAAGGTGTCCTTGTAGCTACCGTTGAAAAAGATACTCCTGCCGAGGAGTACGGATTCCAGGCAGATGATGTGATAATAGAAATGGAAGGAAAAAAGATCAGAACTCTTGAGCAGTTCAGATTCGATCTGGCAGCTTTTGATCCGGGAAAGAAAATCGATTTTAAAATATTAAGACAGGGAAAGGAAAAGACGCTTAAAGTGAAGCTTGGAGACCGTTCTTCAATGATAGCTTCTGAAGACAATCCGGCGGTTGAAAAAGAATCAGAAGAACTGTTAGGCTTAAAGGTTGAAAATTTAGATGATGCTTTAAGAAAAAAGTTTAATATTTCTGTTGATAATGGTGTAATTGTAACCGATATTGATGATAAGTCCGCACTGTTCGGGAAACTGCAGGCGGGAGACGTAATTAACAAGATCATAGTTTCCGGTGTTCATTTTGAAATAAAAAGCGTGGACGATCTTAAGAAAGCCGCCGCCAAAGTAAAGGACGGGAAAGACAGCTACATAGTCAAATTCGTCAGGAACGGCAGGAATGACTATGTTCTTGTAACACCTTAAGATGAAAGATATCTGCGCTTGAAAATTCAGGAGGGGTATTTGGGCGCAAGTAACTCTAATACAGGACCTGTCAGGTCGAACCAGCTTTTAGATAAATATCTTCAGGAGATCGGGGAGGAGGACCTCCTCACTCCCGAAGAGGAAACGGAACTTTCCAGAAAAATGCATGAAGAAGGTCCGGACAAGGAGAAACTGCTTGAAAAACTTGTCAGGGCTAATCTTCGATTTGTAGTCTCTGTGGCAAAACAGTATCAGAATCAGGGAATGAGCCTGATCGACCTTATTAATGAAGGTAACATGGGGCTGATTAAAGCCGCCCACAGATTTGACGAGACAAAAGGATTTAAATTTATTTCATACGCGGTCTGGTGGATCAGGCAGGCGATACTGCAGGCGCTCGCGGAGCAGTCGAGAGTCGTCAGGCTTCCCTTAAACAAGGTCGGCGCTCTGAGCAAGATCACCAGAACAATGACCAGCCTCGAGAAAAAGTTCGAGAGAGAACCGACGCCGGAAGAAATAGCCACAGTACTTGATACTACTGAGCTTGAGGTTACAGATACGCTTAAAATATCGGGTAAGCATCTATCGATCGATGCCGAATTTTCGCCGGGAGAGGACAACAGGCTTCTTGATGTGCTCAGAGAGGATAAGCTCCCTTCACCGGACAAACAGCTTTTTGACGACTCTTTAAGAGAAGAAATAGATATAGCTCTAAAATCTCTTACCGATAAAGAAAAAGAAGTGATTATGCTCTATTTCGGCATAGATCAGGATCAGGCTATGACTCTTGAAGAGATCGGGGCAAAATTCGGACTGACAAGGGAAAGAGTAAGGCAGATCAAGGAAAAAGCTATAAGACGGCTCAGGCATACTTCAAGATCAAAAGCACTCAGAGCTTATCTGGGATAAACCGGGGAGGATAATATGAGTTTCTTTACGCAGAAAAGGCAGATCGACACTGTATCGCTTATATCGGTGATAATTGCTTCGGTATTCGTTACATTCTTAAGCATGTGGCTTTATTATAACGGTAAGCTGAACAAAATGCAGTCAAGCTATGAAACAAAGGTCGAGATATTCAAAGATCAGATCGAGACTATCAAGAACAAAAATACCGACCTTCAAAAAAAACTAGATAAAGTCAGGGAAGCAATGGGACAAGACGGGGACAATGTTCCTGAACCCGCACAAGACGATACACAGAAATAATCATATTGCTAAATATTAATTCTTTTCTTAACTTTTTCAGTTATATATAATGAGGAGCGTAAGTAGATATGAAAACTCTCAGATTATTACTTTTACTGATTACGGTATTTTTAACATTTTCCGCCCAGTTCGAGATCGTCTCTGATGTTAAGGAACTCACTGGAGACATAACGGCTGCAAAATTCGGACAAAAGGATGTGAACGGGCAGTGGTGCGCAATTCTCAAGGTACACACGGACATCAAAGATCTGCAGTTCGAGGGATTCGGCTATGAGAAACACGATTACAGAGGAGAAGGCGTTTATCTTGTGTATCTTCAGCCTGAAACAAAAAGTCTGAAGTTCAAAAAGGACGGTTATATTCCTAAATCTCATACATTTCCGTTCAGGCTTAAAGGCAACACTGTTTATCAGATCGATGTTAAAGCGATCGAAGAAAAGAAGATCGAGGATATTGCGATAACGGTTCAGTCCGATCCGCCGGGCGCAGAAATATTCTTGGACGGAGTTAATAAAGGCAGAACAGAGCAGGTCACGACTTCGGTCGGCAGGCATGAGATCAGATTCGAAATGCCGGGATACGGCACAAAATCCGTAAATATTCAGGTGACCGCCGAAAATACTCTTTTTAAAGAAAGTCTTGAAAAAACAACAGAAGTTACGGTTGAGATACATTCTTCTCCTGAAGAGGCTTCAGTCTATCTGAACGATATTAAACTCGGAGAAACACCGCTCGCAACATTCTATCCTGAGGGAGAATACAGACTGAAGGTTGTAAAGGAGAACTTTCAGGAGGTCACGGAAACTGTAAAAATTTCAAAACCGGGCCTGAAGAAAAGATACGAGCTTACAGACATCAGTGCTGTTCTTACAATAAAAACGTACGACAAAGCGAAGGTATATATAAACGGTGTTCTGTATGAAGAGCATGAAGGTATCAAGCTTTTACCGCAGCAGTGTGTAGTAAGAGTTGAAATGAGAACGGCAGAACCAGTTGAAGAAAGATTCATTTTATCCGCAAAAGAAAGCAAGGTTCTTAGGATTTACCCTGAGATCAAAGCAGGAACGGTACAGGTGGCGGTAATTCCGGATAAGGCTCAGATCGAACTTGTTTCAAAGGAAGGAGAAATATATCAAAGTACAGGAAGCAGTATTTTCAGCGATGTTCCTGAAGGATCGTACAGCCTTAGAATAACAAAACCCGGCTTCAAAACACATGAGCAAAGGGGAATAGAAATAAAGCAGAATAGCAAAGTGAATTTTAATATCACTCTCGAGGAAGGATCTGACGATGCTTTTGATTATGTTTTCGTTGAAGGCGGTACTTTTCAAAGGAACGGATTCAATGTGACCGTAAGCAGCTTTTTCATCGGTAAATACGAAGTGTCTCAGGGACAGTATGAAGAAGTTATCGGGAGTAATCCGAGCTCGATGAGAACGTGGATGAATCCAGTGGAGAACGTATCATGGTTCGACGCTCTGAAATTCTGTAACAAACTCAGCGAACTTGAAGGACTGACCAAGTGTTATAATATTGATGAAGAAAAAAACGTAAGCTGTGATTTCGATGCGGACGGATACAGGCTGCCGACAGAAGCGGAATGGGAATTCGCTGCAAAGGGAGGAGTAAAGAGCCGAGGTTACAAGTACTCCGGGAGCGACACTCTGAGCGTTGTGGGCTGGTTCGAAGGAAATTCCGGAGTAAATGAGGGAGGATGGCAGGAACCTCAGCCGATCGGCAGGAAAAGACCAAATGAACTCGGTATATACGACATGTCCGGAAATATTTGGGAAATGTGCTGGGACTGGTCTGCGGAATATCCTTTTGAAGATGTAATTGACCCGAAAGGACCTGTTGAACCGGCAGGTGGGTGGATAAGAAAGATAAGTAGAGGTGGTTCATGGAATCTGGAAGCTCAGGAATGCAGAACTGATAAAAGAAATGATTTTCTTGGTGATCTGTATGAATCAAACGGAATAACCGGATTTAGAGTGGTCAGCAGAAATCCAGCAGGGAAAATAAAAAATCTGCGTGAAGATCCTCCGGGAGGCTGGATAGAGCCTGAAAAAGAATTTCAGGCTCCGCCGGTATTTTTTTCATTTGGATTAATTGGCATAACAGAATTGCTGATCATAGTTATAGTATTGTTCTTTATAATCAAATTTATCATTAAGAAAAGAAAATAATTATTCTCCCTTAAGATCCTCCACCCACCATTCAAGTTTCTCTTCAAGTTCGGGAGAAAATCCATTCTCGTGGTATCTGATATTTCCTTCCTTATCAATAACGCAGATGTAAGGTATCCCGCTGAACCCGAATTTCTCGGCAGAATCTTCCTCGCCGAAAGCCAGCTGCATTGAGTACTTCTGCTCCTCGAAGAATTTCTTTGCGGCTTCCGGATCCTGCTCCCATACATTGACTGAAAATACCTTAAAGCCTTCAATATTCTTATCTGCGAAAGCGCTCAGGACAGGCATCGCCATTCTGCAGGGACCGCACCAGGTCGCCCAGAAATCGAGTATGACGATATTTCCTTTGAGGCTTTCAAGAGTGATCTCTTTCTTTTCGGTGTCAGTGAATTTCGATGCGGGCGCGGGTTTTGAGAATTTTGAAGCTAAGACCGCTTCTTTCCGCTTGCCGGAGTTCGCGGCATAATTAGCTTTCGTTACCCTTTCGATCTCCGGCCACTGTTTTGTTTTTTTGATCTCTTCCATATCCGGATTTCTCTCGAATGAAAAATAGTCGTCAAATCCCATCGCTGCAGCTTTCTGAAGAGCCGAGACAGCTTTTTTAGTCTCGTTCTGTTTGCAGTACAGCATTCCTGAATACGCATATCTGTCCTTTTCATCCAGGTCCTCGGCTTTCGTCATGATAAAATCCTGCGCCTCTTCATATTTTTCCAATTCCTGAAGCTTATAAAATACGCTGAGAGCTGAGTATGTATTCAGATCCTTTTCACTCATCTCAGCCTGGCGGGACTTTATGCTGCTGTAAAAATGTTCCTGCGCTTTATCGTACTGCCCTGAGGCCGTATATACTTCGGCTAGGATGTCGTCATTCGCCCATGCTTCCTTATTTTCTGCGGCTTTCAGGGCAAAGTTCTCAGCTTCGGGATCGTTCTTATACATCAGATATCTGAAATAAACAACCGACTGCACTTCATCCGCCGTCTTGAAATTCTTGAATTTTTCGAAATGTTTCTCATCATCGGGCAGTATGTCCTTCAGTTTACCGCTGTATTCGCTTTCTCTAACGAAAAGGTACTGCATATAGTTCACCGTGAGCATCCTGTAGCCGTATTCCCATTCGGGATCGATATCAATGACCTTCCTCGCCACCGTTATGACTTCAGCCTTATCTTCCAGGAGTCTTCCGTACAGATAGAGAGTATTTTTATCTCCGGGGTTCATGTCGGCGTTTTCCTTCAATAGCTTTACAGTTTTTTCAGGTTCAAGCTGATACATTATCGAAGTCGCGTTCCTGAGGGCATCTATATCTCCGGAATGTTTGTAGAAATCTGTACAGTACTCGAACAGCTTTGCAGGATCGCCCTGATGCAGTTTCATTCCCTCCATGAATTTGTCGTGCGTGTAATTTTCAGGTTTATTACTGCAGGCCGAGATCAGCAGCAGAACCGCGGCGCTGAAACAAACGAGAATCAGTTTTTTCATTTTATCCTCCGTATAATTTTATTGTCAGTTTCGAAATATCTGTTAATTCCTTCCGTGTCAGAGAATTCGAGCGCCGCCGACTCAAGATAGAAGTCTTTGAATTTTGAAGCGGGGTTGTAGAGCTTGTCGCCGGATAAAGGGATCCCGAGATCGGCGAGCATTACGCGTATCTGATGGGTTCGTCCGGTGATGAGATGGATCAGTGCGTAATATTGTTCATGGCTGCCGGGCGCCGGTTCAAATTTGATTATCTCCAGAAAAGACGGAGCGCCTCCGCTTTTTACGATGCGGCTTTTACCGTTTATGGTCTTAAGATAGCGTTTGTGCGTACCTGTCAGGCCGGCCGGTTCCGATATTGAAGATTCGACTTTCGCGACGTAATATTTGGAAAAACCGCCTTTCCTGATCTGTTCGTTATACAAGGCGACCGTATCTTTGTCAAAGCAGACCAGCAGAAGTCCGCAGGTAACTCTGTCGAGTCTGTGGGGAAAGAAGATTTCGTTCTTTCCGAGTATAGATTTCAGCTTTGATTCGAGTGATGAACCTTTGATATCATTAGAGAGCTGAGTGGCCATTCCTGCAGGTTTATAGACCACAGCTTCCTTTTCGGACCGATAAACGATCCTGATATCTTCGCGCAGGTCAGCCATCAGAACTTTCTCTCCGTCCACGTGTGAGGAGTGCTCTTATTGACTATCTCGAGGTCGATGTGATATTTGAAAGGTTTCGGACCTCTTTCTCTGATATATTCGACCATGGATCTCAAACCGTCCCTGAGCCTGACTTTCGGAGCGTACCCGAACATTTTTCTCGCCTTGTCTGCAGAGCAGTTCGCGAACTGCACCTCCTGAGGACGCGCCTTCTCGTACACGGGGTCGAGCATGAAGCCGAGGATCTCGGCGATGCATCCTGCGAGCCGGTTTATCGTGACGAACTCGTCGTCCGGGCCGATGTTTATGACCTCGCCGCCCGCGTCCTTTTCGAACGCCAGCCTGTACAGTATGTCAATATCATCCTGTATAAAAGAAAAACATCTTTTCTGCTCTCCGTCGCCGTAGATCACAGGCTGGCGGCCCTGGAGCATCAGGTTGATCATGATGCTCGCCACGTTCCTGTAGGGATCGTCGTATTTCTGGCGCGGCCCTATGATGTTGTGCGGAACAGCGATGACCCACTCCATGCCGTGCGTCTCGCAGAGGTTCCTCAGATACAGTTCCGAACTGTATTTCCCTATCCCGTAAGGGTCCTGAGGCGCCGGGACCATGTCTTCCGTGAACGGAACTCTTTCCTGCGTGCCGTACCGGGCCATGGACGAGCACATAACAAACCTTTTCGCCCTATTCGCTATTGCGGCCGTGATCAGAGAGACCGACGACTGGACGATGTTCTTGGTGATGAAGAACGGGCTGAACACGCTCAGTCCCTCGTAAGCCGTCGCGGCGCAGTGGAAGATAATGTCGCAGTCTTTAGTTATTTTAACTATCGAGTTATGGTAATTCAGGTCGTACTGGTAGAACTCGGCTTTCGAGGGTACATTGTCGAGATATCCGCCGACAAGACTGTCGCATCCGGCCACCCTGTATCCGTCCGCTATGAACGCGTCCGCAAGATGGCTGCCCAGAAATCCGGCTATTCCGCTGATAAATATCTTAGGTTTTCCGGTCATAATACGACCTCCAGCTTTAATATATTCTTTTTAATATTGGAAAGTCTTTTAAATTCAGCCAGCCCGGGATATTCTTCCAGCATCGAAAGGTAATTTTTATACCAGAATATAAAATCCTCATGCTTCATATAGTTCTTCAGGCCTTTCTGCCTGAAATACCAGGGTTTGAATCCCGAATAATGGCAGCCGCAGAGATATTTTATCGCAGGATATCCGTTGAACGACGAGAATTTTATGTCGATACTGTTCCACTTTCCCGACCATCTTACCGTAAAATACTGCATGTCGGGCCACATGAACTTATCACCGACGAGCTCTTTTATTTCAGGCTTATCAACATCTTCAATAATACTTTCCAGTTCTTTCGCGGAAGTGTCGAAGACATAGATCGAGCCGTTAAGGCCGAGATTGGAATGATCGAGGAGAGGTCTGTCCGTCACTTCCTTCGGGATCGGCGCTCCGTGCGGGGCTACAGGATCGTATCTTTTATGCCAGTTCCATTTTCCCTCTTTTTCGATCGAATCGGGATAAACGTACTTCCCGCTGTCATCCCATTCAAGGCAGTTCGATTTCTTCTCGTTAAGCATGCCCGCCGGCGTTGGAACTGAAAAGAGCGCGTCATAATGTCTTACCGGATAAACATCGGCATCAAGTATGCACACTTTTTCATAGTTCAGACCGTAATTACCGTCAGGACCCAGAAGAAGAGAGTTCAGCCTCGTGAACCACAGCGGTCTGTCTTCCCTTCCCTTTCTTTCCTTATGCGGTACGAATATTCTTTTAACTCTGACTACATGGTCGTATACGAGTTTTAACGGGGCGATGGTTTCATCGTCGATCTCTTCGGTCACCATGCAGACAGAATCAGCTTTAGAGTTCTGCTTTTTCAGCCCGTACGCCAGAAGGAGGGTCGAGGCCAGATAAGAATCGTTCATCATCAGAAAAGTCACGAAAGCGAACCTTGAGGATCCGTCGGGTCTTTTCATGTCTGCAGGAGCAGTAAATTCCGAGAAGAAATCCTTCATTGCACCGACCTCAGATAATCTTCGAGTACGACCTGCGCGGCCAGCATGTCTATCTTATCCTTGTTGTTCCCAGTCTTTTTCCCCATTTCATGTATGATCCTGTGAGCTCTGACGGAAGAGAAACTTTCGTCGAAAAGCATGACTTCGATGCCAAGGCCCTTAAGCTTTTCAGCGAACTCCTCGACCTGAAGGGTTTTTTTCGTTTTATTCCCGTCCAGACCTACCGGATGACCTAGAACGATCTTTTCGACATCTTCCTTCAGGATGATATCCTTCAGTTCAAAGAGGATGTTATCCGTTCCGGTATTTTTCAGCGTTTTATATGCTGATGAAATGATCTTAAACGGATCAGAAATCGCAAGTCCGATCCTTACATCACCGTAATCTATCGCAAGATATCTTCCCACAAACCTTCCTTGTAATTTAATGGAATATAGTACAATAGCGCTTCAATTTCAATCTGCAAATCAGGAATTTTGAAGAATATATTAGGAAAATCCGGAATTTATTGTTATATTAATATGCAGAAAAACAATATATTCTTTCGGAAAAAAAGTGAAAATACTATTATTGAAGGTTCTATTATATGCCGCGTTAGTTTTGGCATCACAGCCAGACTCACTTGAAACTGAATATGAGGGTATTGAGGTTTCTATAACATCCGATCCTTCCGGCGCGACAGTAGTTATCAATGACGAGGAAGTGGGAGAAACTCCCGTTGTTTTCAGAAGACCTGAGGGCAAGTACAGGATAATCCTTATAAAAGAACATCACAAAGCATATTACGAATCAGTTATGATCAAAGCTCCGGAATTCTCAAAAAAATATCAGCTTGAAGACTTGAGGGCAAATGTCACGGTAATGTCTTTCAACAGAGCCGAGATATTTATTAATGATCAGAAAGTCAGAAATAACTGCCTTATCAAAATCCCGGCGGGTGAAATAAAAGTAAG
>DAIMKZ010000006.1:0-44068 GCA_036721445.1 Candidatus Delongbacteria bacterium | reverse complement strand
TATAGACAACCTTCAACAGCACCTTTACTGCAATATAAACTTGGATTAAAGAAAAGATCCCCGGAAAAATCAAATAGTGATTCTAAAATTTTCATTAAGGAGTTAAACCTTTCAGTGAAAATATGATACTTAATGATTTCATCAGCAGGGGAGATATCATTTCAATTTCTGAGAACGGCATGATCAGAGCTTTATGCCTCTATACTATAAGAGAGAAAGAGGATCTTTTTTTGAGTTTTTTTGAAGCTGAAACACCGGAATTATTCATTGAACTTTTAAAAGCTGCCAAGAAGACCGCCTACGAGAGCGGCCAGGAGAATTTATGCGCGGTTTTAAGTCAGAAGGACAGAAAATCAAATGTTCTTTTCAAAAAGAACAGGTTCAAAAGCTGGGAAAGCGAAGGTGATTTTCTCCTGTTCGATCTTCCGTTAGACAGGCTGATGCTTTGAATTCTACAATTTTTTTCCGGGATAATCCGAGAATTTATATTTTTCCGTAAGTTCGTCTGAAATGTCATTCGGGTTGTTCAGCGGAAGAGTTCCGTCAATGATCTTATAATTCAGCAGATCGGCTTTCTTCAGATTGGTCAGACCCGGAAGTTTTGTCCTGTTCGTTGTTTCTATACGATCGCCTTTTTCGTCAATTATAATGATCTTCGGAACGAAAACACCTTTTCGTCCGATAAATCTGTTCATTATCTCTACAGCCTTTTCAAACTCATTTCTGGTAGCTCTGCCCAGAGCTTCATAGTCCTTCAGAGTTCTGCCTTCCCATGTATGCACAGTCGCGAAACTTTCAGATATCTTTTTTTCAATATCGTCACCTTTCCTGAATGCGTCGTAACCTGAAGGCATCAGAAGAACTTTTCCGCCTCCCCCTTCGATGTTGTATGCGTAGTCAGGTCGTGATATCCCCGATATCCAGCCCTGAAGGTGCTTCATATAAAGCTCACCGATCTGAATCGGTGTTATAAAATGGACTATGCCTTTTTCTTTATGGCACTGCAGAAGATAGTAGGGATGTATGCCTATCCAAAGCATCCTTCTGAATGTTTCGGCGAGAGTTTTATAATAATCATTAACGTGATTCAGAAGGACGGTCTGATTACGGATCGTAAAACCGTAATCTCTAATCAGCGATGAAGCTGAGAGAAGATCTTTCGTGATCTCTCTGTAATGATTAATATGCGTCATGAAATATACATATTTCGGGACGCCTCTGGAATACCTGTTTGCTGATCTCTTTATGAGTTCAAGGCTTTTTTCATTTATTGCCATCGGAAGAACAACAGGTACTCTGGTCGCTATGCGTATAACCCTCAGATGGTCGATCCTGCTCAGTTCCTCAAGAACGAATTTCAGAAGATTCCCGCTGATCCTGAGAGCATCACCGCCTGTGACCAGAACTTCATCGATATTTCTGTTGTAGGAAATATAAAACAGACCTTTTTTTATCTCATTGAGATTAACATCAGCCGAACCGTCCAGAGACTTTGCTCTCTGGCAGTGCACACAGAAAGAAGCACAGCTTGTATTCTCCGCAACAAAAAGCGCGATTCTGTTAGGATACCGCTGATATGCCGCTCCGAAGCTTCTTGCTCCTTCGGCCATTGCACCCTCTTTACCGGTGTTCTGAAATAACAGATTTGCCGGTGTCGGTACGCTCTGCCAGAAAACGGGGTCTATTCTCTTGTAGGATTTCTCGCCCGGCAGAAGTTTTGGGTGGAACGGGTCTTTTGAGATCAAAGAAGCATAATACGGAGTGATCCTGAACGGTTCTCTTCCTTTTGATCTCATTGTCATGACAACTCTTTCGATCTCTGACTTCTGATGATCGTTCAGGTCTATTACTTCTGAAAGCGTCGCGACAGAAGTAATAGAATTCCTAAGCTGCCATTGAGGATCATTCCAGTCTTCATCGGTTACTCTTTCCCACAACCTTCTTTCTCTGTGATCTCCCGGTGAAAAAAGAATTTCAGATGAGTTATCCATACTTTGGTCTCATGAATTATTTTGTCAGTCTTTTTATCTCATAGGCAATTTCGTAAACAGCCTCCGCATAAGAGTCGCTTGTGTTATACCGGAGTATCATTTTGATTATCCTGCCGCGGTTTGCAGGAACAAGTTCATAAAAACGGTCCCATCCGTTCGCGCTGAGAAAATTACCTATACTCATTATTGCGTCGTCCATGTTCATAAGGTCTGCATGTCCGTCACCGTTGCCGTCTTTTGCGAGATGAAGATTGAAAGGCATGAACTGCGTGAACCCGACCGCGCCGACGAAATTGCTTTTAGTTTCTGCGGGATCGATCGAATTGTCGATGGTGTACTTTATCATATTATAGAGACTGTTGGCTGCGGAATTCTTCAGCCTTGATATTCTTTTAATATTGTTTATGCGCACGAGAGGTTCATAGGCAGGATTTTCGATCGCGAATTGAGCTTGAGCCAGAAGCACTTCGAAGGGATTGTATTTGAGCGGATATTTTCCGAGATTAGTTTCCTTTCTAAGTATAGCCACGATTATTTCGCGGTTTACATTGTACTCAGCTTCAGCTTTTTCGAGAGCCTTAGCGTGAGTTTTTGTGAATTCAGTAAGTTCATTAAAATCAAATTTTCTGATATCGAATTTGTCTGTCTGATACTGTTCTTTTATCGAATTGGGCCGGTAATAGAAATTGACCGGTTCGAACCCAAGCCTGTTTATACGTGAAAGAACGCTGTCCATTTTACTCGTTTCGATTGAATCAGAAATCAGCCTGTTCTTTAAAAACTTGTATGTGTCTGTTTTTTTAAAATTCTCAAGAACGAATTCGGACATATATTTTTTAAGGATATTCAGTTCAACGGCGAAGGTCACATACTGAATTACCGTCGAATCGTTCCACGAAGAGAGTCGTTTATTAAAATAATCGTTGTTAATAAGTTCTGATCTTACATTCGTCAGTGTTTCAAGAGTATCGAAAACCTCAGCAAGTCTGTATTTGTAAATATTATAATGTAAAGTTTTAAAAAAAATTGAATCAGAAAGATCGCTTATGTTGCTTCTGTCTACAATAAGGTCGTAAATTCGGGAGTTTATCTTGTCTCTCAAAGAGGAAAGGTAGATATCCCTGTATTCATAAAGATATTTTGATCTTGGGCTTGAAATATTCCTGAATTCCTGAGAGTTCAACAGAGCTGAGATCATAAAAAAAAGAAATGCGGATATATTTACATAACGAACACGCAAACCTGCTCCTTTTTCGGAAATTAAACACCAAATATAAAAATACGAAAAAATCAGGCATTATTCAACAAAAAATCCTGAAAAGTTTTACTATAAATTATATTGACTTGAGGTCATAAATAAAATATATTCTCAGTTACAATTTTACAAAAGGAGATAACTATGATAGATCTTCAAAAAATGTTCGCGTCCCTCCTTGAATTAGGAGGATCGGATATCCACCTGAAAGTCGGAATCAAACCGATCTTCAGGATAAACGGACAGCTTGTAGACTGGGCTGATGAAGCCGTTTCTATGGAAGACATGAATACGATCGCCGATAAATTGATGGGTAAAAAGGAAAAAGAGACCTTCACGGCCCAGAAGGAAGTCGATTTTGGTTTCGGCGTTACCGGAGTAGGAAGATTCAGGGTCAATATCTATAAACAGAGAGGAACGATAGCCATAGCGATCAGGGCTATCCCTTTTGATATAAAAAACATAGATGAACTCCATCTTCCCGAGGTGCTTAAGAAGCTGTGTATGACACCCAGAGGGCTGGTCATAGTGACAGGTACAGTAGGATCCGGAAAGTCAACTACTATAGCGGCCATGCTCGAACATATAAATCAGACCAGGAGAACCAACATAATAACAATTGAGGATCCCATCGAGTTCCTTTTCAGAGATAAGAAATCTGTTATCCATCAGAGAGAGGTGGGGAGCGATACCGATTCCTATCAGGGTTCCCTAAGATATCTGTTGAGACAGGACCCCGATATCATTATGATCGGTGAGATCAGGGACCCGGAAAGTATGTATACAGCTATCAGAGCCGCAAATACCGGTCATCTTGTTTTCACTACTCTTCACACGACAGACGCTCTTCAGACTATCAACAGGATACTGTCTTTTTTCCCCGGAGATCTTCAGAACGAGATCAGAAACCTTCTTGCTGTGACGCTGACAGGCATTATATCCCAGAGACTTATTCCTACAAGGGACGGTAAAGGCCGTGTTCCGGCAACTGAAATACTGGTAAACAACGAAACGATAAAAGAAGCCATAATCGATCCATCAAAATCATCCGACATAAAAATGTCGATCGAGAAAGGTGAAGTAATTTACGGAATGCACAACTTCGACCAGAGTATTTACAAACTTTATGAAAAAGGGCTGATTTCCTACGAAGAAGCATTAAGAGGAGCTTCAACCCCGACAGATTTCGAGAGAAGACTTAAGGGTCTTGATACTTCCGACAGCAACAATTATGAACTTGGCGATTACAGATCTAACTAGAAAATATAAAACAAGGAGAATGAAATGGAATTTCCGAAGGATTTTCTTTTTACTGAAGACCATGAATACGCAAAGATCGAGGGGGATATAGCCGTAATTGGAGTTTCTGAATACGCTCAGGAACAGCTTGGAGATATTACCTATGTCGAACTTCCTCAGGCAGGAACGAAATTTTCTAAAGGCGACAGCCTGGGTGTGATCGAGGCCGTGAAAGCCGCTTCCGATATCTATTCTCCCGTATCAGGAGAAGTAGTTGAAGTGAACCGTGACCTTGAGAATAACCCTGAACTGATCAACAGTGACTGCTACGGTAAAGGCTGGATCGTAAAGCTGAGGCTCTCTAACAAGGAAGAGCTTTCCGGACTTATGAACTCCGAAGATTACAAATCACATGTAGAATAAAAACCGGAAGAAAAAATGCCATATATCAGTAATACAGAAAAAGACAGACAGGAAATGCTGAAAGCTATAGGTGTTTCGGAATTCAAAGACCTTCTTAAGGAAATTCCGGATGAATTCATTTTCAAAGGAAGACTTGGCCTTGGTAAAGGTTTGAGCGAAATGGAAGTAAGCAGGCAGGTAAGCAAACTTGCGGGTATGAACAGAAGTACGTCGGACTGTGTTTCCTATATGGGAGCAGGATCTTACGATCACTATATACCCTCAATAGTGCCATATCTTATTTCAAGACCGGAATTCCAGACAGCTTACACGCCTTATCAGGCTGAAGTAAGTCAGGGAACACTTCAGAGTATATATGAGTACCAGTCCCTGATATGCAACCTTACCGGAATGGATATTTCCAATGCGTCCATGTACGACGGCGCCTCGTCTATGGCCGAAGCTGCGATTCTTGCATGCAGGCATACCAGGAAAAACAGGATACTCATATCGTCAACGGTGAATCCTGCATGGGTGGAAGTTGTAAGAACATTCACAAAACCTTCAGGATACGAAATTGAGATTATCGAAGTTACAGACGGTGCCTTCGGTAAAAAAGATATTGAGAAAAAAGATACTTCAGAAGCATCATGCTTAATTGTACAGAACCCGAATTTCTTTGGAAATATTGAAGATCATGATGGTATAGCGGAAATTATACACGGGAATAAGGGTCTGCTTATAACAGCTATTGACCCGATCAGTATAGGACTGCTTAAAAAACCGTCGGAATCAGGTTCCGATATTGTTGTTGCTGAGGGTCAGCCGCTTGGTCTTCCGCAGGCTTTCGGGGGGCCGTATCTCGGAATATTCGCGGCTGCGAAACCGTTCATGCGCAAGATTCCCGGCCGCGTGGTGGGTGTGACTGAAGATGTTGACGGAAAAAGAGGCTTCGTTCTGACCCTCCAGACCAGGGAACAGCATATAAGAAGGGACAAAGCAACATCCAATATTTGCTCCAATCAGGCTTTGTGCGCACTTGCCGCCGGAATTTATCTCAACACCATGGGAGAGCAGGGTTTAAGAGAAGTAGCGGAGAACTGCTACAGAAGAAGTCATTACCTTGCCGCCGGTATAGCCTCGGTTGACGGTTTTGAGATAAAATACGACAAGCCTTTCTTCAAGGAATTCGTAATAAAAACAAAATATGATGTCGATAAAATAATGAGCATAATGCTAGAGAACGGAATATTTGCGGGTGTACCAATGAAGAAATTCGGATTGCCCGATAATGAATTTCTGGTAGCTGTCACCGAGAAGAGAAGCAGGGAAGAGATGGATGAGTACTTATCCGTTCTAAAGAAATTCAGGGATAAATTCTGATTTGTCAATAAATCCCGATAAAAAGCGACGGAAACCGTCGCTTTTTATTTCGGAGGCTTAATGAAACACAGTTTCAGACACTATATTGAATTCGCGGTCATGCTGATATTTCAGACTATGATCAGATTGATCCCGCTTAGGGCAACTGTGCTGACTGCCGACTTTTTTGCTCTGATACTCGCTTTTATTGTTAAACCGAGAAATAAAGTAGTTATGCAAAATCTCAAGGCAGCCTTTCCAGATATGAACAGAGACGCGAGAAAAAAGATAAGGAATTTGTCGTACAGGAATATTCTTATATCCTCATTCGAAAGCTATAAATATATGTTCCTCACTCCGGATCAAAAACTAAAGCATCTGGTCGTAGATAAAGTATCTTCAGAGCTATTGAAGTCCATAAATGCAGAAGGGAGAGGATGCATCGTTGTCGGAGGTCATTACGGTTTTTTTGAGGCAGGCGGACATTACGCTAACTGCAACGGTATAAAGTCGTCTTTTGTTGTTGCAAATCAGAAGAATAAGCTTACAGAGCGTCTTATCGATATGCCAAGAGAAAGATCCGGCATACTTGTAATACACAGAAAACAGATGACGAAACTTTTCAGAGCGCTTAAAGACAACTATTTCGTCGCTCTGCTGTCCGATCAGAACGCAGGGAGGAAACACGGTGTTTTCGTTGATTTCTTCAACATATCCGCATCCACCCACAAGAATCCCGCAGTGTTAAGTTTGAAATACAATATTCCTATGCTTATGGTCAATACTGTTAGAGACAAGTACGACAAAACAAAACACAATCTGAGTTTTACAAAGATAGAATTTGATGATATTTTAACTTCGGATAAAGATTTCGACGGAAAGGTCATAGATCTTGTTCAGAGATATACATCAGTTCTCGAAACTCAGATAAGAAAAGCTCCCGAACACTACTGGTGGATACACAAAAGGTTTAAGACCAGACCGGATAAGAACGAACGTTTTTATAAATGAAAAAGACCCTTTAAAAAGGGTCTTTTTACTTGATGACTTAAATATCAGGCGATAACTGTTTTTCCGGCCTTAAGGCAGGAAGTACAAACCTTAATTTTTAATGATTCATTGTCTTTTTTTACTCTAACCGTCTGAAGGTTAGGATAAAAAACTCTTTTTGATCTTCCGGTAATATTGATACCGACCCCGCCTTTTTTCTTGGCCATACCTCTTCTGCAGAAAGAACCTCCGAAAACCGGACCTTTTCCGCATATGTCGCAAATTCTTGACATGCTAACCTCTTTATTTCAATAAATTAAATCAAAAAATCGAGCCTGAGCTCAACGAGGTTGAAATATAACTATATGCGAAAATAAATGCAAGACAAATTTGTTAATAATTTTATTGCATCCTGAGCAGAGAAATGTTATTATTTATCAGGGAGGTGAATTATCAGGACTCATTCAATTATTCTGACGGCGGCAATAATATTTCTCGTTTCATCATGCACGGGGGAGAAACGGCCTTACGACAAGGTCAGTCCGGGAATGACAAAAAACGAGATCGTGAATGCCATAGGGACAACTGATGTCAAAAGGTTCATAACCAAAACAAACAATCAGATCCAGGGCGCGGAAAAAGAGTTCTGGTATGATCTTGATTATGGCACGAAGCTGGAAGTTTGGACTTATAAATATGACAGAGGAACACTTAACCTTTATTTTATCGGGGAATCGGGTGATCTTAAGTATAAAATATTTACCAATAAATGAAAAAGGCGGGTTTCCCCGCCCCTGAACCTGTTATATACGACTAATATTTTTCAAGCCGGCCGACTGTTTTTTCGACCTCGTCTAATATTTCTCCTGACCTGACAAGCTCTTTCATGGCGGTGTGATCTTTGTAGAGCGGTCTGTCTATATCAAGGAATTCAACATGTTTTCTTATTACATCTTTGGCTTTTTGTGTGCCTTTACCGAAACTGTACTCTGATTTCCTGAAATCCAGAGCCTGTGCGGCTGCCATAAACTCTATACCCAGAATACCGTTCGCGTTATCAAGTATCTGGAAGTTCTTTATGGCTGTGTTCATTCCCATTGAAACGAAATCTTCCTGGTCCGCAGCGGCAGGTATGGACATTATTGATGCAGGTGTAGAGAGAAGTTTCTGTTCAGTGATCTGCATGTCTGCGGTATACTGGCTCAGCATGAGTCCCGAGAACATGCCCGCTCCCTTTGTTAAAAAGGCCGGAAGACCTACGCTTAAAGCGGGATTGTTCAGCCTGTTCATTCTTCTTTCAGAAAGAATGCTTACCATAGTGATACAGTAGCCGGCCATGTCCATAGGAACAGCTACTGGCGATCCCTGGAAATTCGCGCCGGATATCTGAAGGTCTTTTTCCGGGAAGAATATAGGGTTGTCTCCGACACCGTTAAGCTCGATCTCGACCTGTGATCTCGCATAGGCCAGCGCGTCGTGAGCAGCACCGATTACCTGAGGAGTAGATCTCATCGAATAAGCGTCCTGTACTTTGCACTTAACTCTTCCTTCTTTCAGGTCTCCGCCAGAAACGATCTTGTTGATAGATTCAGCACTTCTTATTGCGCCTTTAAATCCCCTGACCTCATGCAAAAGTCTAGTGTATGGTTTCATATTAGCTTTGAGAGCTTCAAGAGACATTGACGCTGCTATTTCAGCCTGTTTCAGCCAGCGGTCTGCATCATATAGAAAGATAGCGCTCATGGCAGTAAGTACATTGGAGCCGTTTATAGTTGCAAGCCCGTCCCTTGCTTTAAGGCCGGGAACAGGTATGCCGGCCTTGTCCATCGCTTCTTTCGCGGGCATAAGTTTGCCTTTGTAATAAGCCTGGCCTTCTCCCATCATAAGCAGCGCTATCTGCGACATAGGGGCCAGATCGCCGCATGCTCCTACCGAACCTTTCTGGCATACATAAGGAGTAACTCCCTTGTTCAGAAGATCAACCAGCGTTTGAGTTATCTCGAGCCTGACTCCGGAATTACCGTGAGCGTGTACATTGATCCTTCCGAGCATAGCTCCCCTTACATACTCTATGGGAGCAGGGTCGCCGATGCCTGCCGCGTGATTATAAATAAGATATTTCTGAAAATCTTTGACCTGATCATCTGAAAGGACCACTTCAGAAAATTCACCGATCCCGGTGTTTACTCCATACATCGTTTCTTTTGCTTTTACTTTTTTCTCGAGCATTTCTCTGCATTTATTTATTCTTTCTACAGCTGCCGGATGCAGTTTTACTTTTTCGTTGAATCTTGCGACTTTAACGACTTTTTCAACAGTCAGTCCAGATCCTGTCAGTACGATCATTTCATTCTCCGTTTAAATTTTTAATTTTCCAGATCTTTCCGCGGCGTCAATGAGCTTGTTTTGAGATATCAGATATTCTGCGTTTATTATGTCAGGCTGAATGAACCGGTCTGATTTCATAAAGCTAATTTTATTCCGGATCTCTTTAACAACTTTTTTTAGAGCAGTTGAAGTATTTTCCGATCCTCTGAGGTCGATACCCTGAGCCGCGCACAAAAGTTCTATCGCCAGAACAGTTTTGGCGTTTGAACAAACTTCATAAAGTTTTCTTGCTGCATGAGCTCCCATGCTTACATGATCCTCCTTGTTCGCAGAAGTCGGTATAGAATCGACCGATGCCGGATGAGAGAGTACTTTATTCTCGCTCACAAGTGCTGCGGCAGTTACCTGCGTCATCATGAATCCGGAGTTAAGTCCCCCTTTACTCGTCAGGAAGGCCGGAAGTCCGTCGTTAGTTGACGTATCCAAAAGGTATTCGATCCGCCTCTCGCTGATATTGGCAAGCTCGCTTACTGCGATCGTCATGAAATCAGAAACTAAAGCGAGCGGTTCGCCGTGGAAGTTGCCGCCCGATATCACTTCGTTTCCAGAATCGAATACAAGCGGGTTGTCCGTGACGGAGTTCATCTCAGTCTCAAGTATTTTTTTTGCGTGATTATATGTATCTTTAACAGCCCCGTGTACCTGAGGCATGCATCTCAGACTGTATGCATCCTGAACTTTCGGACAGTTTTTATGCGACATGACGATCTTTGAACCCTTCAGTAACAACCTTAAATTATAGGCTGTGTCAATCTGTCCTTTGTGAGGTCTTGCCATTTGTATCCTTTCATCAAAAGCTGAAGGTGATCCTTTAAGAGCTTCCAGGGATAAAGAGCCTATGATGTCGGCAGATTTTATCAGTATCTGTGATTCCAGCAGGGACACAGCTAGAACTGAGGTCATGACCTGAGTACCGTTAAGTATAGCAAGACCTTCTTTCTGTCTAAGTTCAAGAGGAGTGATACCGGCTTTTTTCAGAGCAGAACCTCCGGACATCATTTTTCCCAGGTAGTATGCTTTTCCTTTTCCGGTCATAACAAGAGCCATGTGTGCAAGCGGAGCAAGATCCCCGGACGCTCCTACGGATCCTTTTTGCGGTATAACTGGGATCACATTTTTATTTATCATGGAGATCAGCGTTTCTGCAACTTCCATTCTGACGCCCGAATAGCCCTGAAGAAAACTGTTCAGTTTTAAAAGCATTACTCCTTTTGCAATTTTCTTCTCAAAAGGTTCTCCTGTTCCCACAGCATGGGATAATACTATGTTCTTCTGAAGTTTTATTGTGTCTTTTTTATCTATTATCACATTGCTGAATTTACCGAACCCGGTATTAATTCCGTAACGAATAGTATCATTTTCAATTATAGTGTCTACGATCTTTCTGCATCTGCGTATCTTTCTCTTTGCTGCATCACTAACACATACTGACGCTTCCGGATCGTTTATTATTCTGCCGAACAACTCAAGATCAAGATTATCTCCGCTGAGTTCATATTTAAGCATTTTATTTCTCCAAAAATCAAACCGTCCGAATTTTCGGACGGTCATATTATTTTTTAATCGAAGTTTATTCGACTGTTATTTCAATAGAAGATGTCTGCTGAACGATCTCTCTTGTAACTGACGGCATTATCACATATGTATCCGCATAGTTGTTCTTAAAAACATTCTTGACAGATCCTGAATATGACATTCCGAACGACGTCTTGAAAGACTGGGTGCTGTGCTGCAGAGGTTTTCCGTTGCTGTCAAGAAATTTGACGTTGATCATATAACCTGCAACATTATTCTCGAACTGCTCTCTTTCGCTGACGATCTTAGTAGCGTTGGGGTTATAAACACCGTCGTCAAGATTATTGTTTCCTCCGGACGAGAATTTCTCGATTAAAGAAGTAACTGTTGAATAGATACCTGCGGGTAAAGTCAGTCGTATATTAAGCTCAATGTCAAAATGTGTTCCACCGTTTCTCGGGGATAATTTGGAAGAGAGAACTTCACCCTTGTAGCTCTTAGAGATATTTCTTGTGATCATATACTGTTTTCTGAATGGAGTGCTGTTAGTAAAATCACTTTCAAGGAGATTATATGAGAAAATTCCGTTGCCGTAAAAATACGATAGTGCCTCATCGTAATATTTTTTTGTGACAGAATTTGTCGAATCCTCTTTATATGCGGCTTCAAAAAATTCTGCTGCACCCCTGTAATCCTTGTTCCGGAGACTTATCTTACCTTTGTATGTATTTGCAACACCTGTTCTTTTTGCGGTCAGGTCTATCTGCTTGATCTTTGCTATCTCATTAATATTTAGGTTAAGTCCCATATTCATGCAGACAGGCTGAGTAATGTAGGAAACTATTGTATAGAGGTCGTTGACAAAGCCCTGTATCACGATCGCAGGGGTCTCGGTACCTTCATTAAGATTGTATACAACAACATTTACGGGCAGGCTGTTGTCAGGGTTTACAGTGTAATTTCCCGTGACCATATAATCCAGGTTGAAATGTTCCTTTATCTCTCCTGTAAAAGAATTTACTGAGGCAGTGTTCACAAAAGGATTCAGATTTTTTGAAACGAGAAAATCGTATATCCTGTCATCCGTAATTACATTTATCTCATTCACAGCGGTAAGTTTTTCCGCGGTAATATCGGCCAGAGCGTATCCGATCCATTTATTCTGAACATCTCCTCCATTCTGGGACAGAGTATAAAATCCAACATTCACTTTGGCACAAACTATTGAAACTGTCAGCATAATTATCAGGATTGATCTTTTCGGCATTTTTACCCTCATTTTTAATTTAACTTCCACTATCATCCATAATAATATCGCAAATTTAGCTTTTTTGCAAGTATTTTTATTTGAACAAAACAGCCGCAAATTCGTTCACTAATCGAAATAAATACTTGAAATTTTCATTTAAGTTCATAATATTCAGACAAATTCGGAGACAGTCTTTATTGTTAAGTAAGGTGACCAGAATATCGTTTTTAACAGCAGCATTACTTTTAAATGCGGAAGATTTAGAAGAGTTGACCGGAAAATCATTTTACCGGTACATTCTCCCAGATTCAGTCGTTTCTGATACTTCATCAGTTCTCATAGAAAAAGATACGGATATCTCAGATAGCGGTGATCTGCGAAAAAGTGGAGTTATATACAGAGGGTTCAGTTTTAATAACGCTTCCGGGGCAGGAATGGCATCCGGTCTCAATCTTGAGCTTAACGGAAAACTTTCGGATAATATGGAGATATCTGCTTTTGTTTCAGATGATAATATGGCCGTATCTGAAGAAGGTTCAACTGAATCCCTGAAGGACATAGAAAATATTTACATACAGTTCAGGCATCCGAGATTTTTTTCAAGAATGGGTAATTTTTCAGTAGATTATAATTATGGAGAATTCGGAAAACTGGAGAGTTCGCTTTCGGGAGCTCTGCTGAACGCTAATGTCAACGATTATACAGCAGAGGGATTCGTGTCTGCCGGCCGTACAGAATATTCCAGCGCAGTTTTCACAGGAGTGGAAGGTCTCTCAGGACCGTATTTGATCAGAAAGAATGAAGACAGGACTGGCTATGAGATCGAGCCAGGCTCAGAAACTGTGTGGCTGAACGGCAAAAAGCTCGACCGGGGTTCTGATTATTACTTTAACAATTTGAATTCCGAACTATACTTTCTTGCAGGTACACCTGTGCACGACGGAGACAGAATAATAATAGACTTCAGATATTCTGACGATGATTATTATAACATGACATACGGGATCGATACAAAAGCAGACTTTAAAGAAAGAGGTATGAAAATCGGGTTCAATTATTATCAGACATCGGATGTAAAGGACAAGCCTGTTTCTTTTGAGATGACTGATAAGATAAAAGAAATGCTGCAGGATTCCCGAGACGAGTATATTCTGGCTTCAGGTGCTGTATTTACACCTGACGAGGGCGACTATGATCTTATTGAGCCAGATTCGGTATATGTTTACAGAGGCCCGGGAAACGGAGACTATACTGTAAGGTTTTCATACTTTGAAACGGGTGGTCAATATAACATTGATTACGACAGCACCGGAACATCATTTTTTGTATTCGACGGTGTTAACGGCGGCAATTATCTTCCGCTCATAAAGATAGAAGCTCCCGATTCATATTCAAGAATGCATTTGTACGGTACTTTTTTCTCTGAAAGGATTTCTATTGAGAGCGAATTCGCAGCATCAGCTCTAAATAAAAATCAATACAGCAGCAGTGGTACTGAATTCAGCGGTCTCGGCGACAGACAGATGCTGTCTTTTTCAACAGGAAAGGGCAGACTTGGAGAGTTCAAAATAAACTTGAGCAGAAAATATTATAATAAAGAGCTTATCCTGCCTTCCAGGATGGAAGAAGTTCTTGCAGATGAAGACATAGACGACAGCGATATGAACACAGACGGGGATTATCTCAGGTACGGACTCGGAATTGATCACAGTATAGGGAGCGATATGTTGAACAGCTACAGTATTTTCTATCTGGAAAAAGGCGGATCGTTCTACGAGAACGGACATAAGATCAGTTCATACTGGAGAAAAAGAAATTATTTCTACAAAGCCGACATCTCATTTTATAAAGCTGAAAATGATTCAATAGTAAAGGAAAAGACGAGTTTGTTCTTCAATCCGGGATTTACGGGAAATTTGTGGAGTTTCGGACCTTATCTTAGACGCGTCACTTCTTCGAAAAGTAATGACGGGACCGGTAATAAAGAGGTATCTTCAAAGTTGGGAAATCACTCGGCGTATAATTCTTCGCACACATTACTTTCGCATGATTTTGAATATGGAAGAACAGGTCCTGAAAACAATGATCCGGTCGAGAGATATACCAATACTGTAAAAGTCGAGAAAAGGTTGGGATCCGTAATGAGCACGGATGCAGTATGGACTAATGTTAAGGTCGACCGCACAGATTCTTCGAATGTAAATTACGATATGATCAATATCAGGCTGAATTATAACAGAGAAAACAGATTCAGAGTGTTTGGTGAATACGGAACGGAGATAACGAATTATTACAGGAAGATAAGGACATACTATAAAGTTGATGAAGGTACCGGTCAGTTCATATTTGTTGACGGCGAATACTATCCTGATGATTTTGGTGATTTTTCATATTATATAAATACTGCGGAAGATCCGTCAAAAGTATCCGGAGTCAGTCTGACTGTGAGATCGTTTTTTGATTTTCCCGACAGTGAAGACAGAAGCAATATTCTGTTCTGGCTTTCAAGAATTGATATAGAACAGGATATTGAGATCAAAGAAAAGTCGGCGACAGATAAAACATCCGATGTGATATTGCTGAATATTAAAACATTTCAAAATGATTCTACGATCACAGGCATCATCGATTCCCGAACAGGATTGTATTTTTTGAAGAACAGTAAATTAAGCGCCGAATATTCATTCCATTACAGAAAAAGCCTCTATCGCGAGTTCATGAATTATTCAGACAATTCATTGCAGAAAGAGAACTATATGTCAGTTAAGAGGATATTTGGAAATTTTACTCATAAGATATCAGGAAAATTCGAAAAAAAAGAAAGATACGGAATTTCAGATTTTATGACGGATGATCTCTTAAATAATTATGTTTCTTACAGCATCAGGCACAGCATCAGGCCTGATCTCATATGGTCAGTTGAGGCAGAGTACGGCAGAGAGTATGAAGATATACGGGAAGTATCGTCAAACAGCTACAGAATCTCTCCCGGTATGTCCGCAGGATTTTTAAAGTACGGTATATTCAGAGCCGGTATAGATATTGTAAAAGTTGATTCGGACCGGGAAACACCGTTCTCAATGAATTCAGGTTTTGGAAGGGGTGTGAGCTATAAGTGGAGGTCGAGCGCAGATTACAGGTTCGGAAAGAGCGTTTTGGGCAGTTTTATTTATTCAGGCAGATTTCTTTCATACGACACAAAACCTTTCCATGAACTTAGGATCGAATTCAGAATGGAACTTTAATATTTCAGAGATGACGACAAATTACTTGAATTTATGCGTTAGGTAATTTATATTTACGCTAAATGAAAGGAGACACTTATGAAAATAAAATTTACGGTGACAATAGCAGTTTTACTCATGATAATCATTTTAAGCTGCTCCAAAGAGAGGAAAAAACATTCATTTGAACTGATAGACGGAATTGAATTTCATAAAAACTCCGGTGAGCCTGCAGGTGTTTACAGACCTAAGACAGATTTATTATTCGAAATTAACGGTCCCCAGAATGTTCCCGACTCGATGAGGGGATTCGGCGAAATAGCTCAGATCATAACAGATATTAATGAGAATATATACATACTGGATGGTAAGCATGCAGTAATAAAAAAATACAATTCCGGCGGTGAATTCGACAAATATTTTCCGGAGCAGAGCGGTATCGATGTCAGCCAGTTTAAAGCTCCCTCTCAATTTGCTTTAATGTATGATACTTTGCTTGTTTATGACCCGGGATCCAACAAACTTGTCAGGTATCTTTCTAACGGTCAGTTCATTAATAGCCAGTTCCTTATGTCCGGCTTTAAACCTGTTTACATGATGTCCGATTCAAAGACAAACCTTTCATCTTTCGTCTGGAAAAGAGCTATGATCGATTCAGTAGACTATATGACAAACGACCTGTGTCTTTTGAATGACAGATTGAAAGTGAGCAGGGTCATAAAAGAGATACGCTTTCCGATTGATAAACTCTCCGCGCTCGATCTTTTCACAACTTACGCTTTGAGGGACGGAATGTTCTATATAGCTGAAAATAAAGGATCGGATTATAAAATATATGCAATAAACAGCAGATCTAACATCAAACAGATAATTGAAAAGGATTTCACGCCCGTCAAATATAACGAATACGAACTAAACGCACTGAATGATTTCTTAACGTCTGCAGGTTTTGATGCTCTTGATACAAGGGTCCAGCACTATAAGAAGGCAATAAATTCTATTCATGTTGACAAAAAGAATAAATTATGGATAAACTCACCAGCTGAGAGAACATCTCAGAATCAGGACTCGCTTTATGCGGACATTTTTGAAAAAGGTGCTTTTATAAACACGACAGTCCTTGATTTTGTAAAACCCGGTGAGAACTTCAGTCTTCTGGGAAACAGGATATATGTAATTGCTCAAGACAGAAGGTCTATTCGTGTTTATAATTATGAATAATAGATTTACTGGTCATTTTATTTCTTATATCTGATCGTTCTCAAAAAACTGTATCGCCATTTTTTATCCTCTTCTGTTTCAACACCGGCCGGTTTTGATCCGTCAATTACTCCGAGTATGCCTCGTCCCTGTTCAGTTGACGCAACTATGACTTCGACAGGATTGGCTGTGGCGCAGAAAATGTTGCATACTTCCGGTACGTTCTTTATGCTTCCCATAAGATTTATCGGGAAAGCGTCTTTCAAAACGATAATGAAAGAATGTCCGCATGATAGATTTAATGCGTTTTCTGCGGCTGTTTTCTCAAGATCCCCGTCGTTGCCGTCGAATCTGATCAGACATTTTCCGGAAGCCTCGCAGAACGCAACTCCGAATTTAACACCCGGAACAGTATTGACCACAGCTTCATAAATGTCTTCGACAGTCTTAATAAAATGAGCCTGTCCAAGGATTATATTGCAATTTTCCGGGATGTGTATTTTTACAATTTCAAGGTTCATAATCAAACTCCTTATTACCAGTTAGAACTTAAAGCCAGAACTATCTTTTCGGATATTCTTTCAATAAGTATATCGAAAGCTGTCATTCTTTCTTCGTCTCCTCCTGAAGCCATAAAATATTCACTGTCGGAAATCATTTGCTTCTTAACTATATATTCATCCCTTCCGTTGTTGAAGAAATTGATCTCAACAGTAAGAGTTATGATCATCTGATCGATACTTTCATCTCTTGTTTGTGAAGAGACATTTTCAGAATATGAGACAACGGTGCCGAATATTTTCGCATCCGCATCCGACAAATTCTCGAGCTCAAAATAATTATAATTCTCGATCTGTTTTGTAAGACTTTCATTCAGTACTTCAGGGAGACTGAGATCATATCTTCCCGAATTATCTTCGAAAATCAGAAGCTGAGCATTTTTAACGTTTGAAGGTATGCTCTTTCCTGAAAAAGAGTAATTTCCGCATGAATTTAATAATAGAAAAAAGACTATGCCGATAAAATATTTCATAATTCGATCCCGTATTTCTCGATCTTTCTGTATAGTGTTCTTTCACTTATATTCAGCTCATCAGCAGCTTTTCTTCTGTTGCCGCGGTGTTTTTTTAGCGTCAGCAGTATCTCATCTTTTTCAGAAAGTTCTTCAGTAGGTACGATCTCCCTTTCCGGGGCGAGTATATCTTTTACATTGCTGCCGTAAACGGGCGGAGCGTCTTTGTCAGAGTACATATCGACAATGAATTTTTTTATAAGATTAAGGTCGCTTTTAATTTCAAGCAGAGTCCTGAATATCAGATCAGTATCTTTTTGAGGCTCATCCTGAATTATCATAGGCAGGTATGAGGCTGTGTTCTCTGTCTTAAGATATTTACGTATAATATCACCTGTAACTGTTTTGCCGGTTTCCATTACGGTCAGCATGTCAATAAAATTCTTCAGTTCCCTGATATTTCCCTTCCAGTGGTGATTCATCATCTCAGAAACCGCATCTTTATCGAATATGAGCTGACTTCTGTTGTATTTCTGTGCAGAATCTGAAGAGAATTTCATCACGAATACCGGAATATCCGAGAGTCTCTCCCTGAGAGAAGGAAGCTGCAGAGTTACAGCTTTAAGCCTAAAGAAAAGGTCCTCACGGAATGTTCCTTTAGCGACCATTTTAGGCAGGTTCTTATTAGTAGCGGTGATAACTCTAACATCAACTTTCACATTGGATGAGCCCCCCACTTTCATGAATGTTCCGTTCTCCAGGACCCTGAGCAGTTTGACCTGACTTGCCAGCGGGAGCTCGCCTATCTCATCAAGAAAGATAGTACCCTTGTCCGCCATCTCAAAATAACCTTTTGATTTGTCGGTAGCGCTGGTGAACGATCCCTTCTCATGTCCGAACAGTTCGTTTTCGATCAGACCTTCAGGTATAGCTCCGCAGTTTATCGGTATGAATTTGTTGTTTTTTCTTTCACTCAGTTCATGAATAAGCTGCGCAAAAACCTCTTTCCCCGTTCCGCTTTCGCCTGAAATCAAAACTGACAGATTTGTAGGAGCCACTGTCTTAGCAATAGCTACTACCTCTGAGATTTTCTCAGAATATCCGATTATGTTATGTTCCCTGAAATTCGGTCCCAGTTCCATTGCGAGCTGTTTTATACTCATAGCATTTCCACGGCGTTTAAGTTAACAAAGAACATAATATAACAAATCGGTCCGCATTCTTCAAGTGTTCAGTTGAGTATTTAATGATAAAAATAAAAAATCATCGTTAATAATCAATTTAGTTGTTGATTTTGCAGAAAATATGTTTTAATATACTATACCCAATTAAATTATTGGAGAGAGAGCGGTTTGGTCCGTACGGAAAAAATAAACAGGGAAACGCAAATCAGGAGAGGCGAATGAAAATCTATGTGGGAAATCTGTCTTACAACACGACCGATGACGATCTTAAAGACGCATTTGAAAAATTCGGTACCGTAGAATCGGCAGTAGTAGTTAAAGACAAGATCGACGGGAGATCCAAAGGTTTCGGTTTTGTTGAGATGTCATCTGAATCCGAAGCTAAAGAAGCCATTGACGGTATGGATGGTCAGGAATTGAACGGCAGAGCTGTTAAAGTTAACGAATCCAAACCAAGACCGGAAGGCGACAGGGGATTCAGACCTCCGAGAGGCAATTTCGGCGGTAACAGAGGCGGATTCGGCGGAGCCAACAGAGGCGGATTCGGCGGAGCCAACAGAGGCGGAAGAGGCGGCGACAGATAATCCCCGTTTGAAAATATTTCTTTAGAAAAAATTTAGGCGCTTCGTGCGCCTAATTTTATAATTTGAATCATGGATAGAAAATGCTCAGGATCACTGATATTATTTTAAATACCGATCATTCAGAAGATGAGATTGAAGCTGCAGTATTGAAGAGATTAAGGATCGTTAAAAAAAGACTGCTTTCAGCTAAGATCGTGAAGAGAAGTTATGACGCGAGGAATAAAGAGAACATACGGTTCGTTTATTCTTTAGATGTTGAGATAGAAAATGAAAAAGAAATCCTTGCTAAGATCAGAAATTTTAAGAAAATAAAACCTGCGCCTTGTACTGAATACAAGTTCAAAGCAAAAGCAAATTCACGGAATTTTAAAAGACCCGTAGTGATAGGGACTGGACCGTGCGGTCTGTTTAGTGCGCTGATCCTGGCACAGTCCGGTTTCCGGCCGCTGGTCATAGAACGGGGTAAGCGGGTGAAAGAAAGGAGCGCGGATACGTTCGGTTTCTGGCGATCCGGCAAGTTCGATCCGGCTTCAAACGTCCAGTTCGGCGAGGGCGGCGCGGGAACTTTTTCAGACGGCAAGCTCAACACGCAGATCAGGGATCCGGAGAATTACAGGATTAAAGTACTTGAGGAGCTTGCTGCGGCCGGCGCGCCGGACGAGATCAGGTTCGTTTCGAAGCCGCACATAGGCACATTCCGCCTCGTAAAGGTAGTAGAGAACCTGCGCAACAGGATAATTGATCTCGGCGGCGAATTCATGTTCGAAACAAAAATAACGGACCTGATAACGGAAAACGGCACAGTTACAGGACTTGCCCTTGAGAACGGCGAAACAGTCGCGGCAGGCAAGGTCGTGCTCGCGATAGGGCACAGCGCCCGGGATACGTTCGAGATGCTCCTGCGAAATGGTGTTGCAATGGAACCCAAACCGTTCTCGGTAGGATTCAGGATCGAACATCCTCAGGAGCTGATAGACAGGGCGCGGCTTGGGAAATACGCGGGTGACGACAGATTCGGAGCCGCGGATTACAAGCTCGTTCACCACTGTTCGAACGGGAGGAGCGTTTACACTTTCTGCATGTGTCCGGGCGGAAGAGTGGTCGCCGCAACATCCGAGGACGGCTGCGTCGTGACGAACGGGATGAGCCAGTACCAGCGGAACGATATTAACGCCAACAGCGCCGTCGTCGTAGGGGTCGAACCTTCCGACTATCCTTCCGGCGTTCTCGGCGGAGTAGAACTTCAAAGAGAGATCGAGCGAAAGACCTTTCTACTCGGCGGGAGTGATTACCGTGCGCCTGCACAGCTTGCGGGTGACTTTCTCAAAGGCATACCTTCGACTGGGCAGGGCTCAGTAAAACCTTCTTATACTCCCGGAGTAGAATGGACGGATATTTCAGAATTACTACCCGAATACGCAATAAATGCCATTAAGGAAGCTCTGCCTGAATTCGGAAGAAAAATAACCGGTTTCGACATGAACGACGCAGTTCTTACGGGATCTGAGACGAGAACTTCATCACCTGTCAGGATCATCAGGGGAGAGGACTTTCAGAGCGTAAGCACAAATGGACTTTATCCCGGCGGAGAGGGAGCGGGATACGCGGGAGGCATCATGTCAGCGGCGATAGACGGCATAAAGATCGCGGAAGCTTTATCACTCCGCATCGTAAACGGAGACAGCTGATATGGAATACAGGATAATAAAACCCGAAGAATACAAAACGATGCCGTGGAAAAACGGAAAAGGTGTCACAACCGAACTTTTTATAAAGAATGCTCAGGCTACAGATAAATACATTTACCGGTTAAGCATGGCGGGAGTAACGGAAGACGGCGAATTTTCTGATTTCTCAGGCTACGACAGAACTCTGATAATGCTCGAAGGGAACGGAATAAGACTTCATCATTCTGACGGTACTATGAACGAACTGCGCACGACATCGGACATTGCTTTGTTCTCCGGAGATGAAGAGACTCATGCTGAGCTTGTAAACGGACCAATAAAAGACTTCAATGTTATGACGCTGAGAGAAAGATGTGTTTCAGACGTAAAGATCATGTCGTGCGGAAAAATATCCGCAGCGAAAAAAGAACTGCTGATCTACGCATTATCTGATACGGTGATCGTTCATAAAGACCGGAAAACGGATCTGACAAAAAATTATCTTCTTTATGTTTCCGGATCTGAGAATGATCTGGAAGTTGAAGGTAATATCATCTCTGTCAGTATTGTTAAGATCGTTTAACTGAACCGGCTTACCAATATTTTATTGCAAAATTCCTCTAATAATTATATATTTTTATAGGAAAGTTTATTTACCGGAGCGGATTATATGAAATTCTGGTGTTTCGTTTTCTCCATACTGATGATCCATCTGTCAGTGTACGCTCAGCAGACTTCGGTCGCGGTCATCGATCTTAGGAACCTGGGAGTGCCTGAGCATTTCTCCAAACTTCTGACGGACGCTCTCAGAGCCGAAATGTTCAAGTACGAAAAATACAGGGTCATGAACAGGGAGAACATGCAGGAGATAATGGGAGAGCAGGCTTTCCAGGCTTCAGGGCTCTGCGACGATAACCAGTGTTATGTGGAGATGGGGGAGATGCTCGGCGTTCAGAAAATCGTGACCGGCTCTCTCGGCAAACTCGGAAATACATATTCTCTTACTGTCAAGATGATCGACGTTGAAACTGGCGAGAGCGATAAGATAATACCTTACAGGAAAAAGTGCGCCGAGGACGATCTATTTATTATGATCGAGAACGCGGTAAAGATACTTGCCGGTATCGAAATGCAGAAGATCGAAGAACCCGAACAGCTGAAGGAGATAGAGGAAGTCGAGCCTCAGCCGGTCGTAACACCGGGCGGGAACGGAGAGATAACTGAATGGGAGCTTCTGGGAATTTCCAGAGAGGAATACAAGGTCGAACTTGCAAAAAAGAGGTATAAGGAAGAAGTGCAGTCCCCGATCGATAACGGAGTAAAGTCGCTGGTGTTCCCGGGCTGGGGTAATATAAACCGCGCATGGCTGTATAAGACAATAGAGCTTGCGGGATTTACTACGGTAATTGTCGGACTTTTTAAGCTGGGAGACGATCCTGATCAAGGAGCAGCATATGTCGGATACGGCTTCTCGTTTATGACACTGAATCACATGGTGTCGCCTGTGGACGCTTTCATTACAACGGTAAGTTACAATTCAGAACTGAAGAAAAAGTATAACATATCTGTGACCCCGACCTACGACTTTCAGAATAAAGCCGCGGGTCTGGGATTCGCCATAAATTTCTAATATCTGTAATGTTCGGGCTTAAACGGTCCTTCAAGAGGAACGCCAATATAGTCAGCCTGATCTTTCGTCATTTTAGTCAGTTTTACGCCGATCTTCTCAAGATGCAGTCTTGCGACCTCCTCGTCGGCTTTCTTTGACAGCCTGTAAACACCGACCTTATACTTTTTCCTGTTCTCCCAGAGATCGAGCTGGGCGAGTACCTGATTCGAGAAAGAGTTGCTCATCACGAATGACGGGTGGCCTGTCGCGCATCCGAGATTGACCAGTCTGCCTTCAGCAAGTAAGAAAATCTCGTGTCCGTCTTTGAAAGTGTATTTGTCGACCTGAGGCTTGATGTTGGTTTTTTTCTTAAGTTCTTTTGATTTCTCGAGTTTTTCAACCTGGATCTCGTTGTCGAAGTGCCCGATGTTGCAGACGATCGCCTGATCTTTCATTTTGAGCATGTGCTCTAAGCGGATGATATCCTTGTTGCCGGTTGTGGTAACATAAATGTCAGCTCTTCCCAGCGTGTCCTCGACCGTGGTCACTTCGTAGCCTTCCATCGAAGCCTGTAACGCGCAGATGGGATCGATCTCGGTCACTATAACTCTGGCGCCGTAATTCTTGAGCGATCTTGCAGAACCTTTGCCGACGTCGCCGTATCCGCACACGACGGCGACTTTACCGGCGAGCATGACATCAGTCGCTCTCTTGATGCCGTCGGGCAGAGATTCACGGCAGCCGTACAGATTATCGAATTTCGATTTAGTTACCGAATCGTTGACGTTTATCGAAGGTAGAAGAAGCTCGCCGTTCTCGAACATTTTGTACAATCTGTGAACGCCTGTCGTCGTCTCTTCGGACACACCCTTAAGCTCTTTTGCGCATCTCTGCCATTTATTCTTATCTTCTTCATACATAAGCTTAAGCGATCTGAACAGTGCTTTCCCGTCAGAACTTTTGTCTTTTGTGTTGAAGAGCTTAGGGTCTTTTTCTGCATAGTAGCCTTTATGGAACATCAGTGTGGCATCGCCGCCGTCGTCGACTATGAGCTGAGGACCTTTTCCCCCCGGGAAAGACATAGCCTGAGCCGTACACCACCAGAACTCGTCGAGAGTCTCGCCCTTCCACGCAAAAACGGGTATGCCGGCTTCGGCTATGGCGGCGGCGGCATGGTCCTGGGTCGAGAAGATGTTGCAGCTCGACCATCTCACTTCGGCACCGAGCTCGACCAGAGTCTCGATGAGAACGGCCGTCTGGATCGTCATGTGCAGCGATCCCATTATTCTTACGCCTTTCAGGGGTTTTGCAGGCGCGTATTTCTTTCGTATCGACATAAGTCCGGGCATTTCCTGCTCTGCGATCTCGATCTCTTTCCTGCCGAATGCCGCGAGACTGATATCTTTTACTTTGTAAGGCGTTTTCTCATCGATGTAGCTTTTCATTTTATCTCCGTCAGTTATTTTTTCCCTCTGACGAGAACGATCTCCCTCAGAGGAATGTGGAACGGCGTTCTGGTCGTGATGAATGTAAAATAAATTTTCTTTTCCGTAAAGACTTTTTTGAACCTGTTTATATGTTCTTCATAGATCTTTTTATACTTTTCCTTTAAAAGCGGTGTTTTGATTATAAGGCTGTCATCAGTTTCAGAATCGATAAGGTTCATGTGTGTACCGAGCTCAAGATTATATTCATCGTCGTCGGCGATCATGAACACAATAATGTCCTGCTGCCTTTTCTGCATCGTAAGTATTCTGCCGATCAGATCCTGAGGCTCTTCGAGAAGGTCCGAGATCACGACGAGTATTCCTGATTTGTTTAATTTGAGGCTGATGTGGTCAAACGAGCGGTATGTCTCGTTCGTTTTATAAGATCTGTGATCTTCAAGGTTTATCAGTATATTCTTCAGATGCTGTTTCGACGATCTCGGCGGGATATATTCTTTAAGCTCATCTGCGTAATTTCCGAAACCAACGGAGTCTTTCTGATTGATCAGTATAGTCGAAACAGCCGCAGCAAGCTGTTTCCCGTAATCAAGTTTTGAATATCTGAATTTTCCGGAACAAAAGTCCATCGAGGCCGATCTGTCGAGAAAAATATTGGCGTAAATGTTCGTCTCGTCCTCGAATTGCTTCAGAAAATATTTTTCTGTTCTGCCGAATATCTTCCAGTCTATGAACCTGGTGGAATCTCCGTCGTTGTACTGTTTGTGCTCGGAAAATTCCGCGGAAAAACCCTTCATCGGGCTTGAATGAATGCCGAGCATGTAGCCTTTGAGCACCATCCTCGTAGTCAGGCTCAGGTTCGAAAATGTCGCGATGAATTCCGGATCAAGATATTTTTTGTAGTCTTCTGCCATTGCGGACTAAATTTACGACAAAGTAGGGAAAATCTCAAATGAAATAAACGCTGTCATTAAGTTCCCTCGAGCTCTCTGGCTACGTTCTTTCTTCCCAGAGTACCTTTTATAAGTGTTAAGAGCAGCGCAGGGTTTTTGATCAGCCATGGTATTCGCATAAATATCTTGCGGGGCAGTTGTTTCGTGAAATGCGCGTGCAGCTGTTCGTACGCGTCTTTCACACCTTTTTCCAGCTCTTCCGGGCTCATCAGTTTAGGCTTGAACACCGCGTTAGCCCATCCGAAATGAGTCCTGTCATGGCCTTCAAGCAGCCTGCCTTCTTTTTTGAATTGTTCGTACATTTCAGTTCCGGGATAAGGCGTCAATATATAAAGATGAGCGTCATCCATATCTACATCTTTTACCATATCGACTGCAGCCTGAAAGATGTTCTTGTCGTCAGTGTCGAATCCGAACATCAGAAAAGCTGTCACGAGTATGTTGTATTTGTGTAATTCGGCTACAATATCCTTGTATTTATCTACGCGGTTCTGCTTTATCGAAGCCCATTCAAGCGACTGCGGATTGACTGTCTGAAAGCCCATCTGAACATTGAAACATCCCGCTTTTTTAAGCTTGGAGAGAAGAAGCTTGTTCTCAGTGATCGTTGTCGGCGCCTGTACGGAGAAAAGTTTTTTTAAAGGAGCGATACGGTCAAAAAGCTCTATAGCATAGTCTACATCGGCAAAAAGATTGTCATCTACAAAGAAGATCACTTTCTGCTTAATATTCTTGAGTTCATTATAAACATCGCCGATATTTCTTTTTCTGAAAGTTCTCCACGGTACGTTGGGAAGGTAGCAGTAACGGCAGGTGTTAGGACATCCGCGCGTGATCTGAACGCAGGCTATCCAGGAAGATTCCAGAAGAAGATCTCTTCTGGGAAAAGGAACGTCTTTCATATCGACGAGCTTATCGTTTCTGTATATTTTTTTTAGCACTCCGTTTTCTGCATCTTTTAGGACTTCCGGCCATGTATATTCCGCTTCTCCTATCACGATGCTGTCGGCATGCTCAAGGCATTCATCGGGCATAAGGCAGGGATGAACACCGCCCAGAACCACTTTTGACCCTTTGCTTCGGAATTTAGCGGAAATATCAAAAGCCTGCTCCGAAGTGAAAGTTGTAACTGTGATACCGACTAGATCGAAATCCTCTTCATAAGGTAGTCCTTCCCAGTCAGCGTCAACTATTTTGACTTCATGACCGTCGGACAGTGCCGCGATTATTCCGAGATGCAGAGGCGTGAATTTGATGTCGTTGACGAATCTGTACAGTCCGTTCCTAATGAACCATTTAGGTTTAATCAGCAGTATCTTCATTTTGCTGTCCTTTTGCTTTTCCGGTATGTCCTTAGCACCCACGCGACCGTTTTTAACTTTGCGCGGAATGTAGCGGGGCTGAAGATCCTGTTCCAGGGTTTGTTCAAGGCCAGAAAACGAATGAATTCGGCTACATTATCGTTGCAATCTGTCTCATATTGTGATTTAGCATTACCGTCTTCCGGTTCAAAGAAGCAGGTCGGGTCTTCTCCAAGCGGATCTCCCGACGAATAGAACGCCAGCGCTCTGCAGCCCCGGCACGAATGTTTATAGCGGCATTTTCCGCATTTCCCTTTCACTTCGCTGCCGTCCGCAAGACTTTTCATCAAAGCGTTCGTTTCCATGATCTCAGACAGCAGTGTTTTTCTTACATTTCCACAGTCAAGTCCGGCATCGAGAAGGTGTACGCAAGGTGCGACGTCTCCCTCCGCATTTACTCCGATAAAGCCCCTCGCCGCCTGACAGCCGAAAGTCGAGATCGGGACTTCGAGAAGCTTCCATGTTTCCTCCATATATTCTGGAGAGGCGAAGAAAGGCGTGAAGCTGACATAATTCAGAGGATTTGCTCTGAGGGCAGGATTTATTATTTTTTCCATATCGTTTCTGTCAAAAGCGATCTCCTTTATTGACTGCCCTGCGCCTCTCGGCACGAACGGCGATCTCAGAGTCGGAATATTGTGCTTTGTCAGAAACTTGAGAGTTTTATCGAGCGAGTTCATGTTCAGCTTAGTAATCGTGATTAGGAAAAAATAACCGATTTTCTCCCGGTCGCACATTCTTGCGAGCTTAAGAATATCCTCGGGTTTACTCGATCTTGTTTCACCGTGCGCGTTTTCATCTATCGAGTCCAACGAGAACCCGAAGATAACTTTTCCTTTCGTGGCTCTCTTGATACTGTTCAGAAGTACAGGAGTAAGTATCTCGCCGTTAGTATTAATGAATGCGTATAGACCTGACCTTCTGTTATAATCCAAAAGCTCGAGAGCGTCTTTTCTTAAGAGAAATTCACCTCCGGAAAAAGCTATGAGCCCGGTATCGCAGATCTTTTTTACTTCATCCACCACGAACCGTTTTACTTCGTCAGTAGTCAGTTCCTTCTCTTTTGGCGGCACTTCCATTTTGGTCATGCAGTATTTACAGTCCTGATTGCACTCACGAGTAGATTCGAAATAACATAGGAAAAATTTTCTTTTTTTACTTTTCACTGCCGTCCCGAACTTTAATTCTTTTTATTCATTGAACAGATATTTTTTATACTCTGCGAACATAGTTGGCAAATTTACTTAAAAAAGTAAAAATATTCAATTTATTATTTTGTTGACTAACAGAACAGCTTCATATATATTCTATTACGATAAAATTTGAACAAAAATCGGAGAACACTAATGAAAAAAGTAATTTTCGCGACAGTAATTTTGCTGATATTCGCGTTGTCCGCTCAGACTGTAAAAACGATCGGCATCGATCTGGAGAATAAATTCGCTATTCAAAAAACAGGAGATTTTTTCAACGGTAAGCCTGTGCGTGAAATCACATTCAGCGGAAAAGAAATAAACATTTTTTCGGAAAACACTGGAGAACCGGACATTCCGTGGATAGCTGTAAATGTATCTGTTCCTGAAGGTGCAGAATATTTGAACGCCGGGATCATACGGGAACGGACCGCAGTTCATGAGGATATTCTGATAAAAGCCGTTCAGCAGATCGTTCCGGTAAGCTTTTCCGGAAAAGTTGAATATGTCGATCCGGATTATTCCTCGCTGAGGGATCAATATTATCCGGCATCCGACGTTAAGTTCGCTGGAACGAGTAAATTGAGCTGTTATACGATATTTAATTTCCTGATATCGCCGTTCGAATATGATATAAGAACAGGCAGGCTTTTGGAGGCAAAGGAATTGACTTTCGTTCTGACGTACAGGAACGGTGAAAATAAAAGTTCTGTCAGCAAATGGGATGACGGAGACTTTTACGAGTCGGTAAGAGATATGGTCGTCAACAAAGACGATGTTATGAAAGTACCAAAAAGAACAGGCACGAAAGAAGACGTGCAGCATCTTATCATTACCAATTCCGAACTGAGCTCCGCTTTTCAGACTCTCGCCGACCACAGAACCGCAAAAGGGATTGTATCGGAAGTTATAACTACTTCAGATATTTATTCAGGTTATTCGGGCGCTACTGACCAGATCAAGATCAAGAACTGCATTAAATTCTATTATGAGAACAAAGGTCTCAAATGGGTGGTTCTGGGAGGTGACGACACTGTCGTTCCGGATCAAAATACTTACGGGGCTGTTAACGGAACTGATTATGAAGACTATACAATCCCGACCGATCTGTTTTACGCCTGTTTCGACGACCAGTTCGACTGGAATGCGACAAGTGACGATAAAATAGGAAATACGGACGACAACGCTGATATGGCCCCCGAGGTGTATATAGGAAGAATTCCGGCAAGAACGTCCTCCGACGCGAACGGTTATATTGCAAAGCTGATTCAATATGAAAATAATCCGCCTGTCGATATTACCGAAAAATTCTTAATGACGGGCTGCGAACTATGGGGCAGCGTAGGTTCGGTGAGTGACGGGGAAGCTAAAAGCGAAAAAATGTGGAACGATTATATAGCGGGAAACTGGAACGGTTCAAAATACAGGCTCTATGATACAAATACGGATTTTGCGGGAGGATCTTCTTACGACCTGACAAATACGAATTTGCAGGAACAGATAAATGCTGGTTACGGTTTTGTTCATATGGCTACACACGGGAATCAGACAATATGGGGAATGGAGAGCGGAAGTTATTACAACTCAAGCAACGCATCGTCGCTGACAAATACACAATGCGGCATAGTCGTTACGATCGCCTGCATTACGAACGCGTTCGATTGCGATGCCGCAGCTACGAGCGCAAACTGTAACGGAGGCCCTTACATGTCGGATCCGTGTTTGAGCGAAGGTTTTTTGAGGAACCCGAACGGCGGAGCGGTGGGATTTCTGGGAAGCTCAAGATACGGATGGGGGAGCGGGGCTACTGAGGATCACGGTGTGTCTTTCCAGTACAACGACCAGTTTTTCTACAGGCTTTTCACAACCGCAGGTCAGACGTCCGAAACTATTAACAGATTCGGTGCCGTGGCCTCCATGGCGAAAACGGATTATATCGGCGCCTCGTCTTCAAACGGAGCGTACAGATGGATAATGTACACATTGAACACGATGGGGGATCCCGCCTTAAAGTTGATTACAGCCGGAGAGTTGAGCTGTAAAATCGTTTCGCCTTCCCAGGGAGCTATGTTCGATATCGGATCGGTCGTTACGATATCGGCGAACGCAGCTGATAACGTGGGTAAAAGTATAGTAAATGTTTCATTCTATATAAATGATGTTCTTGCCGTCGAGGATACTTCAGAACCGTATTCTTATGAATGGGATACGCACGGACTTCAGACCGGATCCTACAATATTAAAGCTGTTTTAACGGACAATGAGAATAATACAATAGAGGATGTCGTCGTTGTGGATCTTGCCGACCTTGTGAGCGTGGATGATTTTGAAACAGGCGACTTTACGAAAAATCCCTGGATTCAATCGGGTGACGCGAACTGGGTTATCGACAGCGGAACTTTTTATGAAGGCTCATATTCATCTAGATCGGGTGTTATAAGCGACGATGAGAACTCCATAATGTCTTTCAGTGCGGATTTCATTTCCGACGGGAATGTCTTCTTTTATAAGAAGATATCCTCTGAATCCGGATACGATTTCCTGATATTTTACATAGACGGCGTAGAACAGGGGAGATGGAGCGGCATATCGGACTGGAGTTCGGCAGGTTATCAGGTAACCGCCGGCACTCATGTCTTGAAATGGGAATATTCGAAAGACGTGTATGTATCTTCAGGATCTGATTGCGCGTGGGTTGATAATATTGAACTTTCGGGAATAGCATCGAGCGCTCCGGATATCCCCGCCAACATTACGACAGGCGTGTCGAACGGCATAATTACGATCTCATGGGACGAAATGCCCAACGCGATTTCATATTTGATATACAGCTCTGACGACCCTTACGGGACTTTCACGTACGAAACGGCCGTTTCCGCCAGCTCATGGCAGGTCGGCGTTTCCGCAGGCGCCAGGAAATTCTATTATGTAGTGTCAAGTTCTGACGCTTTAAAAACAGAGAAAAAGCATGCTGAAGTAATTGTAGTTGATAAACCTGTAAAATAATTACTGTCATAGAGATGAAAATAAACGGGATTTGCATCATGTGCAAATCCCGTTCTTTATCATGGCTGTGAGAAATTCGCTGAAAGATTTACTATCAAAATCTCTTAATCGAAAAATATTTATTGACAATATATAAATTTTTAATTAACTTACCTACCGTTAGGTAAGGGGGTAAAATGAATACAAAAGAAAAAATTATCAGAGCTGCAATTGAACTTTTTCTCATGAAAGGTTTTGAGAATGTTTCATTGAATCAAGTAGCTGAAAAAGTAGGTATATCTAAACCTGCGATATATCATCATTATAAAAATAAAGAAGCTTTAATTTACGCGATCTATGATTATTTCGATGAAAAGATGAAAATATGGTGCATGAATTATTTTTCAGGTATAGAATCCACCAAGGAATATTTCAGGAAAATGTTTGAAGCAGTAGTGATCTTCGCTAACGTAGAAGAGATATTATTAGGTAAAAGCAATGAAGGATACAATTCGAGCTATAATTCTCTTATGGTATCATTTGGAAAGTACAGCCCGGAATATAAGAAGCGAATGTCGGAACTTACTATACAGACACGGAAGCAAATAGAAGAACTGATCAGGACAGCACAAAACGATAATATAATAAAAAAAGGTATAAATTCTACTACACTTTCAATGCTGATTCATTCTTCAATTGAAGGTCTATCATTCATGTATGAGACTGACGAGAGTATAAGGATAGAAACCGACAGTTTAAAAGTTTTCGAGTTGCTTTGGAAATTTATTGCTGTAAAAAATAAATAACAGGAGTGGATTTTATGTCTAAAATATTAAAATACAGACGCTTTATTGTAACACCGATTTTTTAGTACTTATATTTTTTACAAGTTGTACACAAATTGAAATGATGAAAAAATTCAAAAGTGGAAAACCTGTTTATAATGATAAAAATAATATCATTCCATTCGCTCTTGATGGTCATAAGATTTATGTAGATGTGGAATTGAACGGACAAAAAAAGGCATACAAATTTATTGTTGACACCGGTGCTTTGACAATGTTAAGCTTAGAAACAGCTTACGATATCGGACTTGAGATGAGTAGTGAGATACCGACAATAAAAGATAATCAGTCAGCAAATCTTTCTCATGTAAATTCTATAAAAATTGGTGATGTCGCCGTGAACGACTTGATTGTACCGGTTATGGATATGAATAAAACATTTGGAGAAAGCGCCGAAATATATGGTTTCATAGGTTCAGATTTTTTAAGATTTTACCGTGTTCAGATCAATTATAAAAACAATGAACTTATAATAACTAAAGATAAAGTTGAAAAAAATGATGAATCAGGATTCTATACAAAAATGGATGTTGCTTTTCCATTTAGATTTCCTGAAGTAATGTTGGATCTTGATGAATATAAAGATATTGAATGTATTATAGATACCGGCTCCCCGTATCCGCTTGTACTTCCACTTGATTATATAGACAAATTTTCAAAAGAAACACAGTTGTCATTTATTAAATCAAATGGTCCTGTTGTAAAATGGCCAGGTACAACTGCTGATTATAATTACATTACAAGTATTAAAAATTTATACTTTGGAGAAGTCTGCATTAATAATGTGCCGGTATTATTTGCAGAACTACCAAGAATGTTTGATAAAGGATTAATTGGCAAATCATTAATAGAGAACCTAAATATTACTCTTGATTACCCAGAGAGTAAATTGACGATGGGATCGGATAAAAACATTGAATTTAGTGCTCATTCATTAGAAACCGGTATCGGTTTGAGCACTAATAATGGCGATATAATAATAAGAGGAATATGGGAAAATTCCCCTGCGGATAAACGCGGTTTAAAACCGGGTTGCGTAATTAAAGAAGTCAATTCTGTTTCCGCTGATCAGTTGTCATTAAAAGATATTCATGGATTTTTCGAAAACGATTCAATTACGACTGTTAGGTTGAAATTTAATCAAGACGGTAAGGATAATAATGTTACTATTAAAAAGGAAAAAATGTTTAAAACGAGATAACTTGGTTTTTATGCTAAGTTGTCAATTTAAGTTATTTGTTGTTTAGGGTTAAGTGGAAAGTGGCCTGCGTCTGAAGATTTTTTTATACCAGTCTTTGTCCATGCAGGGTCTTTCGATGAGGAGGAAGAAGACGGATGATATGACGAGGACCATGGCGAGGAGTATGGCGGAATAGACTGTGACGTTTATGTACGAGTAATTTGAGAAGGTGATGCTGCAGACTGCGTTGCCGAAGAGGCTGAGTATCGACGCGTGGAGAAGGTAGATGGAATAGCACATTCCGCCGACCGCGGTGATGAAGCTGCCGGAGAGGGCTCTGAAGGTTTTATGGAAAAGAACGTAGTAGTAGAAAAAGAAGATGCTCGTTACCTGAACGGTTTCCCAGAAGAACGAGTAAAGTTCTGATGGCATGTCTCCTTCGTCGAACAGCCATATGGTGATAAAGAAGATCGAAGTGAAAATGAAGTCGAACCTTGTGGACGGAAGTGGTTTTGAACCCGAAAGGTAAAGGTCAGCAAGCAGAAATCCGGCTATAAAGTACTGAAGATAGTCTGCAAGGCTCAGAAATCTCAGAGGGTTAAGGCAGAAATTGTTGAAAACCAGGAAAAATACTGCGGTCAGGATCAGAACTGTCCTTCTTATAACAGGCGATCTTACGGAGAAGATGCAGGCCATCAGCGGGGCAAGGATGTAGAACTGCACCTCGATCTCCAAGCTCCATGCCGCTCCGTTCAGTTCGGGCAGAACATCCGGGAAGATGATGTTGTGGGCATAGGTCAGCGAAGTCAGATAGCTTACCATTCCTTTCTCGAAAGTAAGTATTCGGGCAATGTAAACGGCTCCGAAAAGCAGTATGGTCATAGCTGCGATGTAAGGAGGCTCGAGCCTGGTCAGACGCCTCAGAAAATATTTCTTTAAGCTGATCCTTCCGGACTTACCGAAACGGTATTTTGCAAAAGGCATTCCCAGAATAAAACCGCTGATTACAAAGAAAAGCGGAACTCCGAGATGACCGTGAGAAATAATGTATTCTAGAACGGAATAATCGGTACTGTCGGCGTAGAAGGTCAGGTCTTTTACTTTCAGAAATTCGCGCAAATGGAAAAGCACTACGCTCAAAATAGCTACGAAGCGCAGTCCGTCTATCTCCGGTATAAAGCTTCCCGAAGAAGTTATTCGCCTGAAAGACAGTTTCATAGTGCAAGAATCTAAACCATTTTGAATTACAAATCAAGTATGAATTATTTGCGTGTTAATTATTGTTGTTTTATTTATATTTAGAATGTTAAGACAGAAAGGAGTCTGAAATGAAAAAACTGGTTGTATTTTACTCGCTCGACGGGAACACGAGGCTGATGGCTGAGTCTGTAGCTTCCGCGACTGGTGCAGATATTCTTGAGCTAAAGCCCGTAAAAGAGATCACGAGGAATAACTTTATGAAGATTTTCGTCGGCGGAAAGCAGGCTTTTACAAAAGCGGAACCGGAACTGCTGCCGTTCGACTTGAAACCGGAAGATTACGACATTATTTTTTTCGGGACGCCGGTATGGGCGTGGACTTACTCTCCCGCTTTGAGAACATACTTCAGGGATCATAAACCGGTCGGTAAAAAAGTTGCGCTGTTCTATTGTCACGGAGGAGGCCCCAGGAATTTCCTTGAGAAATTCGAAGAAGCGGTTGAAGGAAATGAGCTTCTCGGAAGCATTGATTTCAAAGATCCGGTAAGGCACGATAAGGATAAAGATATCGAAAGAGTTAAAGGCTGGTCGGCAGAAATACTCAAAAAAGCAGGAAATACGATCGAAAAATAAGTCAATTCGCAGTTTGACTTTAAGATATAAAAAAATTAAATTTCCGGCTGGTATAAGATCTTTCTAATAAGGAATGAAAATGTGCGGAGTAGTAGGTATATTTAATTCGGATGACGCGGCTTTTGACACCATGCTCGGACTTTTTGCGATACAGAACAGGGGACAGGAGAGCTGCGGTCTGGCCGTAAGCAACGGGAAACAGATCAAGCAGATAAGGGGACTCGGTCTGGTCAAGGATAATCTGACCGAAACGGTGCTGAAAGATTATCCGGGCCGTATCGCAGTAGGTCACGTGAGATATCCGACCAGAGGAACAAGCGACGTGAACAATTCACAGCCGCACGTGATCGAGACTCTCGAAGGCACTATTTTCGCGCTCGCGAGCAACGGCGATATTACCAATTATAAAACCCTGACCGATGAGCTCAAGGAAGAAAAGGTCAACTTCAACAGCGGTAACGACGGCGAGCTGTTGTTAAGGTTCATCGTCTGGCATCATATCGTTAAGGAAATTCCTGTTATTGACTGCATAAAAATGGTCATGCAGAAATTCAAAGGGGCTTTTTCGACAGTACTTATAGGCAGAAATGAAGTATGGGGCTTCAGAGATCCCTACGGAGTAAGGCCGTTCTCTTTCGGAAAGACCGAAACAGGATACGCTTTTGCTTCCGAATCTAAAGGTCTGGACATCTTAAGATGCGAGAGCATTGAAGAAGTCGAACCCGGAGAGATCATCCACGTATTCGGCGACAATCAGATAGAAAGATTCAAATTCGGTTCTCCCGAAATGAGGAACGGCAGAAAAGGACACTCGCACTGCGTATTCGAGCCGGTGTATTTTTCCATGCCTGACAGCAGACAGTACGGTATTTGCGTTTATGAGGCGAGAAAGAAAATGGGCCAGGCTCTTGCGGAATACGATAAAGATCTTGAGGTCGATGTCGTGGTAGCAGTTCCGGACTCGTCCAACATTCAGGCGCTCGGTTACGCTCAGGCGCGGAACATTCCTTTCGAAATGTCGCTGATCAGGAATCACTATGTGGGCAGAACCTTCATCAAACCTGACCAGCGCGGAAGGGACGAGAGCGTAAAACAGAAATTCAATCCCGTCGTCTCGACCCTGAAAGGGAAGAGGGTCGTTCTAGTCGATGACTCCATCGTTCGGGGAACGACGATGCGCAAGATCGCCGGAATGCTCTGGAACGCGGGCGTAAAAGAGATACATCTCAGGATAGCGTCGCCGCCTGTAAAATTTCCGTGCTTCTACGGACTCGACACGAATACGAAAGAAGAGCTTATGGCTAACAGGATGGATTTCAACGATATGCCGGAATACCTGAGAGTGACTTCTCTTAGATATCTTGATCAGAAAGATCTTTCGGACTGCGTGAATAATACTGACGACAATTTCTGTTTCGCATGTTTTGACGGCAATTATCCGATCGAACTGGTGGACGTAAGTTTCTAGAAAAAAAAGGCCGGTGCCGGATGATAAAAAAACTGCCGAAGAATTATTCGGAAATTAGAACAGCATATCACGAGATGACACTGAGCCGGTCAAAAAGCATTAAAGCATCGGTCGCAGCTTTGATACTGATAGGTTTACTGGACTATTTTACCGGACCTCAGTTCGGATTCTTTGTTTTCTACTATATTCCCATACTCTTTGCAGGATGGTTCCTTGACCGCAGAACAGCCATAATTTACGCCTTTATCGCCACGATAATATGGTGGACGGCCGACAGTATCGGAGATAATTTGTACAACTCGGAGTTTTTCAGATACTGGAACAGTTTTATCAGGCTTCTTTCTTTCCTTCTTGTCGGTGTACTTTTCTCTAATTTCAGGATAAGGCTCGATAAAGAACAGAAACTCAACAGCGATCTCTCGAAAGCGCTATCTGAGGTTAAGCAGTTAAGAGGTCTTTTACCGATCTGCGCCTCATGCAAAAGTATCAGGAACGATAAAGGCGCGTGGGAGCAGATGGAAGATTATGTTAAAGAGCATTCCGACGCTGTTTTCAGCCACAGCCTGTGTCCTTCCTGTATGGAAAAATTATATCCGGCAGTGGCTAAGCGTAGAAAAGAAAAACTTGAAGCCGCGGAAAAGAATGAAGCGAAATAATTTGATTCCTGCAATTCTCCTGATTTTTACTTCTGTGCTTTTTTCAGAAAGTTTTTCGGAATATTTTAAGATCAGAAACGCTGAGATATATACTCAAAGTCATTCAGATTCGGTAATTTCCGGAAGCGAGAATGCCGGATGGGAAAGAATAGCGGATGTTTATAATGCTCTTTACAGGTTCAGGCTGAATAAAGATCAGAACACAGATGCGCTTTCAGACCGGATAGAAAATCTTTTAGACGATATAGAAGACGAAAATATAAAAGAGCTTACGGCATACGAGAGCGATCTCATAAAAGCTTTTCTGTACGGGAGTCTTGCGTATATCCGCTCAGGAGAACCTTCATACTCGATGTTTTCATCGGTCAAAAAAGCCAGGAAACTGTTCATCAATCTGAGTGAAGACTTTAAGAGACCCGATTCGGAATTCGGTACGGCATTGACCGATATAGCGCTCGGAATGTATTTTCAGGACAGTTTCTGGATAAGATCTGTGCTCGGATACGAAGGCAACGTTCAGAACGGCCTGAGAAAACTTGACGGGATTGCTTTTAGCGCTTGCCTGACGGCTTCCGAGGCTAACCTGTTCATGATCGAGTATTATGCCGGTGTACTTCAGGATCACAGAAGGTCTATTAAATATTCCCGGAATCTATTCTCAAATTACCCGGGCTCGAAATATTTCACATATCTTTATGCGAGGGACCTGTACCATACCGGGAAAGTAAGAGAAGCGTACCCCTTTTTTAAAAAGATCAACGACGAGATCGGAGACGAATATTTCGGTTTCGAGTACGAATCAGTTATTTATGAAGCAAAATGCATGTACATTACGGGATCGGCCGATAAAGGAATTGAGATACTTAAATACGCAGAGATCATTCATAAAGGATATTTAACCGAGAAATTCAGGAACGAATGGCTGTTCTCTGTCAGATTAAGGCAGGAGATCATTTACCGGCCTGAAAATTACAGCGGCGAGAATTTTGATCTGAGCGATGATGAGCTCGAAAGAAAAGCGTTTCTGTATTTCGATCACGGATATTTCAGAGAAACCGCGAGGGCGTTATCGAATATAAAGAACAGGAATCCCGAATCGTACCTGATGGAACTGAGAGCCGCAGTGAATATGTCTGATTTTGAAAAGGCTGCGCAGATTACAGAATTTTTAAAAGATCATTATCCTGATCATCTAAAAAAACACAAGGATTCGCACAGGATCAGGCTACTGAACAATATCATTAACAACTATATGGAGGCCGCAAATGAATGATTATGAAAAACTTAAGAAACTCCTCAATGATGTGAGAAAGCTTAGAGAGGATATCGAAATATCAGTGAAGAAAGCCGGGGACATGTTCGAGCTTTTTGATGAGATGAATGAAGACTGCGACGCCGAACTTGAGGATATCGACGCCGGAATAGACGATCTTCTGGAGGTTATCAGTGAGGGAGCTGAAGATAAAGACAAATTGGAACTGCAGATAAAAGAGCTGAAAGAAAAACGCAGACTGGTCGAAGAAGCGGTTGACCTTTTTGACGAGGTCTCAGGAGAGTTTGAGCTTATATCAGATACATGTACCAGAATTAACGTCGGTTACTGATGAAGATAATGATATTTATTGAAGAGCAGACGCTTATATTCACTCACGAAAACATTAGAGTCGAGTTTCCTGTTTCGACTTCGAAATACGGTGAAGGATACAGGGAGGGAAGCGGAAAGACGCCTCTCGGAGAATTCGAAGTGTGCGAAAAAATAGGCTCAGATCAGCCTAAAGGAATGATATTCAGAGACAGACTGCCGACAGGGGAGATAGCAAATTTGAAAGACGGCCGGAAGGACATCATCACTTCCAGAATACTCCGTCTGAACGGGCTTCAGAAAAGGAACTCTAACACACTTGACAGATATATTTATATTCACGGAACTAACGATGAGGCGTCAATAGGCAGAAAAGCGTCTATAGGGTGCGTAAGAATGAAAAACGACGACATCATCGTACTGTATGATATGGTCAGGCAGGGCTGCAGAGTATATATCAGAAAAAAGTTATCACAGTCCCAGAGGCTGAAAATTGTTCGCTAGAACTACTGCCGTCATATAAGATATTTTTTCTTTTGTAAACCCGAAAAGTTGTGATCCTATATTGTTAAGGAAGGTAATTTCCTCTTTGGAAAGATTGTTGTCGGAAACTGCGATACCGATCAGATAATTGAACATCATTTCCGATTCCTGTTCGATCGAACCTTTATTCTTTTTGGGGTCGAGAAGGTTATTTATAGCGTCGTTGAACACATCATTAATATTCTGACCTTTAATAAGTTCGTCGATGAACTGTTTAGGGAACAGCAGAAAATTCGCGAGAGTATCTATGATAGCATCCATCTCCTGCTGTGTTATCTTTTTATCAATCTGCGCCATTATCAGACCGGCAGACGCGATAAATCTCATTCTGTGCACATCAGTTTCGTTGCCCATAAAGAAAAATCTTTCGAGAATTTCTTTCATATTATTCTTTAAAACCGGATCGGAAGATGTTTTCTTTTTCTTTACGGAATCTCTGTAAACTTTAGATTTGCTGAAAATGTGAAGAGCTACTACTCTAAGCGAAGGGATAGGGTGGGTTATGTTCTGCGATGACATTTCATTTATATGTTCTTTAAGATCATCTTCATTTTGTTTAATAAAAGCCTCAAGGTCAAAATCGATAACGTTCTTCGGAAGTCCTGAGATAAGCTTAAAAAAGCTGGAAATGGATTTTTCGATATTTTTATTGGCCAGAAGTCCGAATCTGTCCGATGAAAGTTCGCATAGTTTTTCCCAGAACATGAATTTCTGTTTAAGAAGCAGGTTGGGTTCTTTATCCTGAAAAAGAAATCTCATCATCTGGCTGATCTTATAAGTTTTAGTCACCAGATGACCTATTTCGTGCCCGATTACGAATCTTAGCTCATCTTCGTCCATTCTGTCGATCATAGTTGAATTCAGAGCTATTCTATGGGGATTCTCTTTATAATTACTCGGAATGGCGAAGGCGTTCATTTCGGGCGAGTTAACAATAAAGAAATCTATCGTGTCAGAAAACTGCAGTGTGTCTTTGACTTCCATGCAGAGATTAAAAAGCTTAGGCGTCATTTCTTTTGTGATTTTAAAGTTATAACTGTCCATGGCTTTCGAATAACTGTCGTCCGAATTTATTATTCTTGCGTTTATTAGAAGTTTGAGGACTATATCGCCCTGGATTATTCTGTTTATTTCTTCTCCGAACTGCTTTTCAAGTCCAAGCCTTATGTGATCATATTTTATCACTGTTACCTCCATAATTCATTACGAGTTCTTTGAATACCATTCCTCTCTCTTCGAAATTCTTGAACATGTTGTAGCTGGATGATGCCGGTGAAAGCAGGCAAATCTTTCCTGCATGAGTAAATTTGAATATCTGAACGACCATTGTTCTGAAGTCTTTGCAGAAAAAACACCGGATCGTATTTCCGTTCCAGAGGATTTCTTTATAACCGTCCCTCTCTTTTTCTTCAAATCCTGCGGACAGCATATCATTGTATATCATGCTCCCCGTGTCAGGAAGGAAAAAAATGTTGTCCACGAAGCTTTTTTTTATTTCATCCGTGAGGATGCGCCATGAAATTTCCTCTCCGCGAAAATGGCCTCCGAGTATAAGAGAACCGATTCTGTTGTTAAAAGCTTTTATCGCTGCAACTGAGGCCTGAGGTATAGTGGATATCGAATCATTGTAAAACTCTACGCCTTTATATGTTCCGAAATATTCCAGCCTGTGTTCAAGGCCTTTGAACTCACCGGCAGCTTTCACAGCATCGTTCGTGTCGCATCCTGCCAGATCGGCTGCTATCAGCGCGGTCCCGATATTATAGAGATTATGATTACCTTTGAGCTCGATGCATTTCTGGTTCAGAACGATAGTTTTTCTGCTGTAATATACAAGAATATCATCTCCGTCGATTATTATCTCGAAAGGTTCGCTTACAGATCTTCTTTCCAGACCGGTGAATTCCTTTATAGGGAAAATTATATGATCGTCTTCATTCTGCATTTTGACTATGTTCATTTTTGCCGATCTGTATTCGATGAAGTTCTTGTAAAAATCCAGATGTTCAGGGTAAACGTTCAGAATTGCGGAAATATGAGGGGCCTGTTTTATGAACTGAAGCTGATGGGAAGACAGTTCAAGAACTATTATGCTGTTATCATCGATAGAGTCAATTATATCGAATACGGGAACACCGATATTTCCCGCCAGAACAGATCTTTTACCGCATGATATCAGGATAGAATGAAGAAGAGATGCGGTAGTGCTTTTGCCTTTTGTTCCTGTAATGCCGATAGTCTGAAGGTGGAATTCCCTAAGGAACAGGTCTGTCTGAGAAGAAATGATATTCTTATATTTTGATACAAAATCGTCGCTCAGAGGTATTCCCGGACTTTTAAGTATCAGGTCGAATTTATCTTCAATAGTGTCTATACTGCCGGTAATGAAACGGACATTCCTGCCCAGCCTCGTAAGGTTTTTATCGTAAACAGTTATTCTTGTCTCCGGAAAGTTATTTGATAAAAAGTCCAGAGAAGACTGTCCCTCAGTTCCGAACCCGAGGATGAGAACACTTTTGTTTGAGAAATATTTCTTTAATTTTCCGATCCGGCTCATAAATTCTTTTCCAATATCATCTTCAGATCATCAGGCAGCAGATTTTCTTCCGAGAACTCTTCGATAAGTTTTACGAAATCACTCCTGTATACCGGAAGTCTGTCTTTTTCTCTTTCACTGAAAATCTTTAACAGGACCGGCAGGTCACCTTTTTCTGAGATATCAGTTTTTTTAGCAAGAGCTGCCCTTACCTCTCTGACAGTGCCCACGCATTCGAACGGTTTGATGCCGCTAAATCCGCACAGTTCAAGGAAAACAGGCTCGAGTTCTGTATCGTCAAGTAAGTTTTTTCCGAAAATATTCATAAGATCTTCGTCGGAATTAAATGGCGACAGCATTATGTAGGTGAAAAGACATTTTGGGCATTTCAGGCACCATTTATTTTCTTTGCTCCCAACATTGCAGCTTCTGAAGGTTGAGAAATGATCCCCGAAGCGTGAAAACAGCCGTGCTATCGCAAGTTCATTGAGGGGTCTTAAAAAGCTGAAATAATATACGGATCGAGAAATGTATTTTCTGATATAACCGTGCAGAGCTTCTTCAGCTTCATATGATTTTGAGTACTGATGATTTATATCTATTCCCGAAAAAAATGTATTTCCCTCATTCGCGCTGTTCTCGTTTGAAAGAGCAATGTATCTGCGGCTATAGATAAGTGAGGCGGCTGCAGAAACAAATCCGAGAAGAGCTGAGAACGGCGTGTGCCCGTTAAGAAACCCCTTTTCGTTTAACTTAAGAAGAAGCGGGTCGATGGATCTTTCGATCCTGATATAATCATCATAGCCTGATATTCTTGCGCTTTGAACAGATGCTTCCCTCGGATTGAGTATAAGAGGTCTGCAGTCCGTTCCTTTGAGAAGCTCCAGCGTTACAACAGAGTCTTTTCCGCCGCCGACAGGTATGATAAAGCCGGGCTCAAGATCTGATAACGCCGGTTCGAAATGCGTCTGGGATTCGGGGATAATATCGAACAGGTCTTCTTCCTTTGTTTCAATGCCGTTCCGGTACAGGAATTCTCCCAGACCCCGGTAGATCAGCTTTTTCCAGAATGACAGCTGTTCTTCGTCAAGAGCACCTGCCTTTACTATTATGCGAGGAGAACAGCATGCTTTATAATAACTTGCGATCTCTATCATTCCAAGGTTGAAAAGAGCTGCTTTGATGTTAGAGGTGTTTAATGACTCGGCTGGACAGTTCCTGAATATTACCGAAGGTTCAAAGATTATATCGTCGGATTGAATGAATTTGTATGTAACTACAAGATCACTTTCTTTTACAAATGTAGAGAAACTGTCGTAAGTAAATTCGGGAAAATCATGTCTTAAGCTTGTGAATTTTTGAATATGTCCCATTTCAGTTTCCGATCCTTTCGTGATCGGATCCGACAATAAGAGTAACGTCAATATCGACAAGGTCCCTGTTTATCTGCATCAGAACATTTTCTTCTTTTATACCCAGAGATTTCGCAAGATGTCTTGCGTACTTCATGTCTTCCACTCGGGACAGAATTGTAGTGTTATTGTATAAATTAGAGGCGTTTCCGGTTTCTCTTACATCATATTTCATATCTCTGAGCTTGGCTTTCCAGCGTGCGGCAAGACCCGGTTCCCCGCAGCCGTTCAGAATACTAACCCTAATTTTGAAAGGATCGATATTTTCAAGGTTTTCGGCACTTTTCTTCACCGTGTCCTGTATTTCTTTCTCATAAATTGAATTAGGGTCCTTCGATATCATTTCTTTTATAAAGTCGAAATTTCTGTAAATCAGGAATACTGTCTGTAAAAGCAGGAGGAAAATAATGATGTATGATGCTGTCGGGGATTCTTTTGTAAAAGATTCCGAAGTTTCTTTTCTTTTAGGTCTGATCCTTGCCATAAACTCACTCGTCCCCTTTAAGTAAACTGGAGGGACTGAAAGGATCACTGTAATACATATCTCCGGGTCTGAAATTTCTGAAATCTATGATCATTCTGAATTTGTTATTCGGTTTATAATCAAGAGTAGCTGATTTGAGATAAATATCTGTACGCTCTTCTTCTGAAATGTTAAATGAAGTGTAAGGTGTGTAAGACATACCCATGTTCAACTTCAGGGTCAGAGGGTCGCTTATCCTGTATTTTATTCCTGCGATATATTCATTCTGCATAAAGGATTCGGATCCGCTGCTTACATAGTTCATTGAGAGGGTATGGGTAACGGAAATGTCAGACATATTGAAGATCGATCCGGAGGATGACGGAGACATCAGTTTAATTCTGGGATCAGAATATTCATCGTTCCTGAACTGCCCGTACAGCGTCATCGATGTGATAATGGTTAATAATGTAAAATACTTCATGACAGACTCCTTATGATCTTAATTTATCCTCAAGTTCATTATACCTTCAGCTGTCTTAAGTTGTTCTAAAGTATTTATTCCCTGGATCTCAGTATTGTCGCTGATCTTATATGTTCCGACTTTTCTGCCTTTGCTTTTCATGATTCCTATTACATCGGTCAGGTAGTATTCTTTTCCTGCATTATCGGAAGAAATGTTCTTTAAAGCTTCAAAAAGTTCTTCTTTATCGATAATGTAAACACCGGAATTTATCTCTTTT